>JBEKYD010000020.1:0-43102 GCA_049511335.1 Bryobacteraceae bacterium
TTCCCTTAAGCGAGTTGTCGGTCCAAATCGTCAACGCGCTGGTCATTTCGCTTCTGCCCCCTGAGCCACTGCCAGAGATGGATTTCTCCGACGGAATTCCCCCGCAGCAGGCCACGCTAGCGGTCGTTCCGATGTTGCTCACGAGCCTGGAAGTGGCGCGCCGCGAGGTGGAGAAGCTGGAAGTACGATTTCTGTCGAACCGCGACGCCAACCTGTTTTTCAGCCTCTTCTCCGATTTCACCGATGCGCCGGAGCAGTCCATGCCGGGCGACGACCTGCTGCTCCAGACTTTGCGGGACGGTATCGCCGCGCTAAACCTCCGCTATCCCAACGGACGCTTTTTGCTCTTCCATAGAGGCCGGGAGTGGTCCCGGAGCGAACAGAAATGGATTGGCCGCGAGCGAAAACGCGGCAAGATCGCCGACTTGAACGCGTTCTTAAGCGGAGAGCGTTCCCCGGAGATTTTACACGAAGGCTCCCTGCCGCTGCCGGTCCGGTTCGTGATCACTCTCGATTCCGATACGCAATTGCCCCCCGGCGCGGCGCGGCGAATGGTGGAAACCATCGCCCATCCGTTGAACCGGGTAGTCATCGATCCAACTACACGAGTCCGGCGGCGAGGGTATGCGATCATCCAGCCGCGTGTCAGTATTGCCCTGCCCGGCGCAACCGCCACGCGTTTCACCCGCGTTTTCGCCGATTCTTCCGGGACCGATCCATATTGCCAGGCTGTCTCCGACGCCCAACAGGATCTGTTCAACGAAGGAATTTTTCTAGGCAAGGCGATTTACGACCTTCACGCCTTCCAAACGATTTTAGGGAACCGTTTCCCGCCGGAAACTCTGCTGAGTCACGACCTGATCGAAGGAACTTACGCCGGCGTAGGTCTGGCAACCGGAATCGAACTGTTCGAGAACCTGCCGTTGGACTATGCCAGTTATAGCCAGCGGCAGCACCGCTGGATTCGCGGCGATTGGCAGATCGCGCCGTGGATCTTCCGCCGCGCGCCGGCGGCTGGCGGCGGTAAAGAGCCGAACCCGATCTCCGTCATCGGCCGCTGGCGCATTCTCGACAACCTGAGAAGAAGCCTGGTGCCGGTCGCGTCGCTTCTATTGCTTCTGTTCGGCTGGCTGATCTCGGACGCGCCGGGCGTTTGGAGCCTGGTGGTGGGACTCGCGATCGCGATTCCAGCCCTCGCCCCGCTTCTCGACCGCGTGGCCCGGATCCTGCAAGGCGCCGTTTATCGGTGGCGCGGCGCTGCCGATCAACTGGTTCAGGGCGTGGTGATGATTGCTTTCCTGCCGCACCAAGCCTGGTTAGCGGCGGATGCCATCGCGCGGGTGTTCTACCGCCGCTCTATCAGCCGCCGAAACCTATTGGAGTGGCAGACGGCGGAAAGCGCCGGAACCTCTTCCGACAAGCACGCCGATTCCACGCGCCGGCAGATGTGGGTGATCTGCGGCCTTTCCTTGCTGCTGGTGATTGTGCTGCGCGTAAGGCACGCCGCCTCCCTGTCCACATCGGTCTTTGTGGCGCTCTGGGCCCTCTCGCCGGCCATCATGCGCTGGCTGGCGCGCATGGACACCACCAATCCCCGCCAGTCCCTCACGCACCAGGATTCGCTCAACTTGCGCCGGTTGGCGCGCAAGACGTGGCGGTATTTTGACGACCTTGTCGGTCCCGGCACTCATTGGCTGCCGCCTGACAACTCGCAGTTGAGCCTCCACGTCGAGCTGGCCCGCCGCACTTCGCCCACCAATATCGGACTCTGGCTCACTTCGGCCCTCGCCGCCCGCGACCTGGGCTATCTTACTCCCGACGATCTGCTGGCGCGGTGCTCCGAAACCATGGCTACCTTGAACCGTTTGGAGCGCTATGAGGGGCATCTGCTCAACTGGTACGACACCACCACCCTGGAACCGCTTGTGCCTCGCTACGTTTCCACCGTCGATAGCGGCAACCTGACGGCGAGCCTTTGGGTGCTCGATCAAGGCTGCCGCGAGACGCTGCGCGCGCCCTTGATCGGTCAGGCCTGTTCGAGGGGTCTGTTAGACACCATTTCCGTTCTGGTGGACGTGTGGGACGGCGACCCATCCACCGAGGCGCCGGTGCGCGCTCTCCGGCGCCTGCTGCGCGGTAAAGCGGAAGGCCACGAATTAGTCGGGCGCCTCCGTCTGGCCGCCGGTCCCATCGAGCAGTTGCGCGATCGGGGGCGTTGGCCCGACACGGCCGGTGAAGAACGCTCCTACTGGCTTTCGCGGCTCACTCGTGAGGTGAATTCCTGGACCGAGATACTGGACCGCTATCTGCGATGGATGGAGATCTTGGCGCAACCGCCGGACTCCGTCTTGCGAATTCTCGGAGAAGACGCCATCCGACTGCGCAGCCGGGCTCTCCGTGTCGCCCCATCGCTGGTCGCACTGGCCGGTGCGCAAACCCCCGTGGACGCGCTGCTCGCCGCGCGCGGTGCGGCAGGGACCGGCTCCGAGGTAGGTCCCTGGCTCGATCGACTGGCCGCGGAATACCAGCTCGCCAAGGCAGCCGCCGGCGAAACGGTCCGCGGATTTGAAGCATTGGCGCAGGAAGCCAGGGCGCTTTCGTCCGGTATCAACATGGGATTCCTGTACGACCGGCGCCGGCGGCTATTCGGCATCGGTTATCCGGTCGGCGACCCGCTCGAGTTCACGAGCCACTACGATCTGCTCGCCAGTGAGTGCCGTCTGGCAAGCCTGGTCGCCATCGCTAAAGGCGATGTGCCGCTCAGTCATTGGTCCGCCTTGGGGCGGCCGCACATGCATTCCGGCGGTCAGGAAGCACTGTTGTCTTGGAGCGGCTCGATGTTCGAATACCTGATGCCGCTCCTGTTTACCCGCACGTTCGACAACTCGTTGCTCGATTGGGCTTGCCGCCAGGCCGTCAAGTTTCAAATCGAATATGGCCGTGAAAAAGGCGTTCCCTGGGGCGTTTCCGAATCCGCCTACAGCGCGCTCGACTCCAACCAGATCTACCAGTATCGAGCTTTTGGGGTGCCGGCGCTGGCGCTCAAGCAGGAACAGGACGATGGCCTGGTGGTTGCGCCATACGCTTCGGCGCTCGCGCTGGCGGTCGACCCGGCCGCCGCGGCGGGCAACCTCAGGGAATTGGACGAGTCCGGCCTGGCCGGTCCGATGGGTCTCTACGAAGGCATCGATTACACTCGCCAAAACAAGCGAGACGGCGAGCTCGGCGTGGTGATTTACACCTACATGGCCCACCATCAGGGCATGAGCCTGGCGGCGCTCGATAATGTGCTGCATGGCAGAATCATGCAGCGGCGCTTCCACAACGATCTTCGCATCCGCGCCATCGAAACCCTTCTGTTCGAACGCATCCCCATGGCCACGGTCCCGCTCGCCGAAAAGGAGCAAACGTTTCCGTCCGCCCGCGCGGCAGGCGCCGAAGAGCCCGCCGAGCGGATTTGGGACGAAGCGACTTCCGTTCCCCGCGTGCACTTTCAGGGCAATGGCCGCTACTCGTTGATGGTCACCAACGCCGGAGGCGGCTATAGCCGTTGGAAAGAGTTTGACATCACCCGCTGGCGCTCCGATACCACGCTCGATCCGTGGGGCAGCTTTCTCTATATTCGCGACCTGCGCTCGGACACGGTATGGTCGGTCGCGCAGCAGCCTTTGGGCGAGGGACGGGGTTCCGCTTCGGCTCACTTCTCCGCCGACCGGGCCGAATTCCACCGCAACCTTTCGGGCCTAGAGACTGTTCTGGAAGTGACCGTGGCGCCGGAAGACGACGTGGAGCTGCGCCGTTTCACCATTGCCAACCGGTCTCTCCGAAGCCGGCAGCTCGAACTTACCAGTTTCTCCGAGTTGGCCCTGGCTCCTCACGCCGCCGACCGGGCTCACCCCGCTTTCTCCAAGATGTTCGTCGAAACGGAGTGCCCGGCGGCAGGTGTGCTGCTCGCGCATCGGCGTCCGCGGTCTCCTGAAGAGGCGCCGGTTTGGGCGGCCCATGTCCTGGTGGGCACCGTGGGCGAGATTCAATATGAAACCGATCGCTCCCAGTTCTTGGGCCGGTCGAAGACGCCGGAATCTCCCGACGCATTGCGGCGCGATTTGACCGGATCCGTCGGAACCGTGGTGGATCCGGTCTTCAGCCTGCGTTGCCGTTTGGCCGTGAACCCGCGCGAACGGCTCGAAGTGGCCTTTCTGACGATGGCCGCCGATTCCCGTGAAGCGCTACTTACACTAATCGCTAAGTACCGCCGTCCCGAGTCCGTGGGCCGGGCTTTTGACTTGGCCTGGACGCGCGCTCAACTCGAGTTTCGCTATCTGGGCATCGGGCCGGCCGCGGCACACCGGTTCCAGGATCTCGCCAGTCATCTGATTTATCCCAATCCGCGCCTTCGTCTGCCTCCCGATCGCCTGTCGCGAAACCGGCTGGGACAATCGGTTCTCTGGCAGTACGGGATCTCGGGTGACCTGCCGATTCTGACCGCAACGGTGACCGAATCCCGCAACACTCCCTTGGTTCGCGAGTTGTTGTTGGCGCAGACTTACTGGCGCCTGCGCGGTTTCCGGGCCGACCTCGTCATTCTGAACCAGGAAACGTCCAGCTACGACCGCCCCTTGCATCAGCAGCTTCTGCGCCAAATCCAAGCGCATTCGCCGGCGGAGGCTATCGACCGGCCTGGCGGCGTATTCCTCCGGAATTGGTATGCCATTCCCAATGACCACCGGGACCTGATACTGGCCGTCTCGAGCGTCGTGCTGAGTGGCAGCCGCGGTCCTCTGCAACAGCAACTCGTGCCCAGCGGCGAGAGTGCGCCTCCCCCTCCCTTTGCGCCGCCGGGCGGAGAGGAGGAGCCATCTCTACCGTTGCCGTTTCTCGAATTGCCTTACTTCAATGGCATTGGCGGATTCACGCCGGACGGACGCGAGTACGCCATCTACCTGCCGCCCGGTGGCCGGACGCCCGCTCCTTGGGTGAACGTGATGGCTCACGCTAAGTTTGGCGCCATGGTGAGTGAAAGCGGATTGGGATGCACCTGGTCCGGCAACAGTCAATCCAATCGGCTAACTCCCTGGCACAATGACCCGATCTCCGACCCCCAGCCGGAAGCCATCTACCTGCGCGATGAGCAGACCGGCGCAACCTGGACGCCAACCGCTTCGCCTATTCGCGAGAGCGATGCCTACCGCGCCCGCCATGGTCAGGGTTACACCGTCTTTGAGCACAACAGCCATGCCATCGGTCAGGAACTGACGGTATTTGTTCCTATTTCGGAAGACGGATCGGGCGACCCGGTCAAAGTCATGCGGCTGCGTTTGCGCAACGACTCTTCGCATCTCCGCCGTCTCACTGTGACTTACTTCGCCGAGTGGCTTTTGGGCACAAACCGCGAGGACCAAACGTTGCATGTCTCCACATCCTATGACCGGGAATCCGGCGCCGTATTCGCCACTCAGTCGTGGAGCGGCGATTACACCGGCCGCGTGGCCTTCGCCGCTGCCAGCCCGCGTGCCGCTTCGTACTCCGGAGACCGCACCCAGTTTCTGGGACGTAACGGTTCCCCGTCCAGGCCGGCCGCGCTCGGCCGCGTGTGTCTCGACAACCGCACCGGAGCGGGCCTCGATCCGGCCGCGGCCCTGCAAGTTCCCGTAACCATCGGTAGGGGAAATCAGGTGGAGGTTATTTTTCTGCTCGGCCAAGCCGAAGATGTTGCGGCCGCGCGCGTCATCGTGCAGAGGCATCAGACCTCCGGACAAGTGGAGCAAGCGCTCGACCGCACCCGGAAATGGTGGGATTCCGTGTTAGGAACGCTGCAGGTGCATACGCCGCTTCTCTCCACGGATCTGCTCTTGAACCGCTGGCTCCTCTACCAGTCGTTGAGTTGCCGCTATTGGGGGCGCTCGGCGCTGTATCAATCGAGTGGCGCCTTCGGGTTTCGCGATCAATTGCAGGACTCGATGGCCCTGTTGTACGCCGCCCCTCGCATCGCGCGCGAGCATCTTCTTGCCTCTTCCGCGCGCCAGTTCCACGAGGGCGACGTGCAACATTGGTGGCACACGGAAACCGGTGTCGGCGTGCGTACCCGCTGTTCCGACGACATGCTTTGGCTGCCCTATGTCACGGCACGCTATATCGAAGTAACTGGCGATAACGCGATTTTGGACGAGGAGACGCCGTTCCTCGACGGCCCGGCGCTCGCCGATGGCGAGCAGGAGCGCTTGTTCATCCCGGCCGTGTCGGCACATACCGAGCCATTGTGGGTTCACTGCCAGCGCGCCATCGAACACTCCCTGCGGGTTGGAGCTCACGGCATCCCTTTGTTCGGTTCGGGCGACTGGAACGATGGCATGAACCGGGTAGGTTCCGAGGGCCGCGGGGAAAGCGTCTGGCTCGGCTGGTTCCTCTGTAGCGTGCTTGAGAGCTTCGCCCGAATTATAGACGCGCGCGAGCCCGAACATGTGTTAGGCGGGAAATGGCGGGCTTGGGCGGCCAAGATCGCGCAGTCTCTCGAAGAATCGGCCTGGGATGGCGAATGGTATCTGCGCGGTTTCTTCGACAATGGCGAGCCGCTTGGCTCTCATGCGAACGACGAGGCCAAGATCGATTCTTTGCCACAAAGCTGGGCCGTGATTTCGGAAGCCGCGGACCCAGCCAGAGCCAGGCGCGCCATGGAATCCGCCGACCAGCGCCTGGTGGACGAAACGAACCGCCTGATTCGGCTCTTTACTCCGCCGTTCGACCATTCCCAGCCAAACCCCGGCTATGTGATGGGCTACCCTCCGGGTCTCCGCGAGAACGGCGGCCAGTACACCCATGGGTCGCTGTGGCTGGCGCTCGCCTGGGCACGCCTGGGCGATGGCGCGCGCGCCGTGCACCTGCTCACGCTGATGAACCCGGTGGAGCTCAACCGCAGCCCCGAGGATGTCGCCCGGTATCGAGGCGAGCCATATGTGGTGGTGGCGGATGTCTCATCGGCGCCCCGAATGACCGGGCGGGCCGGCTGGACCTGGTACACCGGCTCTGCCGCATGGATGTACCGCATCTGGATCGAGGAGGTGCTGGGCTTCCGCATTTCCGGAGCGACCCTGACACTAAGTCCCGCACTCCCGCCCGACTGGCCCGGCTTTGAGATGACTTACCGCTACCAATCGGCCACTTATGAGATCACCGTACGCACCGACTCCAATCTAACCAGGCCGGAAGTGGAACTAGACGGGCGCCTGCTGGATGACCCGCGCATTCGCCTCACTGCCGATAGCCAAACACATCGCGTCACAGTCCGGGTTCCCAAACGGATGCCGGCGCGCCCTCGATCACCGGGTTTTCCCAATCCCGAACGCGCATCGAGTGAGCTACTACCCAGCGATAACGGGTCGCATGCGGCTTCCCATTTGCTGAACCCGTCGTGAGGCCAGTCAATCTCCGGATACGCCTCCGGACCTTCCATTTCTAACCTTATGACAGCCTCAGTGAGGATTTGCATTTTGCGCTCGACGGCTGCCCGTGTCTTCTCGTCCCGCTGGTATGCAGGGAAGTCCATATCCCGGATGAATTCATTGATCTGGTCAATACTCTCCAGAATGTCACGAAGATGTCTTTCGGGATCCCTAAAAGGCAAGAACAGCCTCCCGCAGGACCTGATTCTTGACCGATTCTTTCAGCCATTCAGGCGAGGACAGATCGACCCTTGTTCCGAGCAAATCGGCAAGACGATTCTCGATCCTTCCCATAGTCAGCAAGGTATAGTGCTTCGTCTTGTCGAAATCAGCCAGTAGATCGACATCTGATTCTGGCGAATTGTCCCCTCTTGCCACCGATCCAAACACTGCGAGACGCACGATTCCGGCAGCCTTCAACTCGGCCTCATGTGCCCGCAGCTTGCTGATGACTTCATCTCTGTTCATGCTGTCTATCCTGCCCTATATTCCCGCGCATCCAATGAAAGTTCGGGGTGCGCAACGTGTCATGTAGGCCCGGCTTGCACGGTCAGCATTTCAAGAATCTCCGTACGAATCGATTGTGGGGTCACATGGGCGCGTAATGCCCCACCCGTGGACTGCCCGCTCGAAGGAACCGCAAGTCCCTGACAGGTCGGATGCGGGACTGCGCACATGGCCATCGATCCAGTCGGATAAGACTGACGCCCCAGCAACGAATTCCCTGTTAGGTTAACGCCTTAGCCGCTGTCGCCCTGGCCGGCGCGCGACGCCCCTGGCGCATTTTGGAACTGGCGGAGCACTCCCCTCACACCGCTACCCCCGCCCGCCACAGCACGTACCCGATAGCCTGTTTGAAGCAGTTCCATTGGTCGCGGAAAACCGTTCGTCCGGCTTCCTTTCGCGGCGAGCCGTAAACCGCAAAACCGCGGGACTGAAGAATCTTCTTGACGCGATAAATATGATAGCCGTCGCTGGCCACGATGACCGAGTGCAAGCCCATGCGGCTGAGAATTTCGCCGGAACGGGCGACCGAGGTCATGGTGGAGTCGCCCTCGTTTTCGACAATCACCGAGTCGGCCGGCACGCCGTGGCCGATCAGATACGTGCGGCCCACGCCGCCTTCGGTAAACAACCGGTCGCCGCCCGCCCCGCCCGAGGTGAGGATGAGCGGGGCCAGCTTTCTGCGGTAGAGTTCCAGCGCATGGTCGAGGCGCGCCCGCAGCACCGGCGAAGGGCGGCCGTGGTATTCGGCGGCGCCCAGAACCATGATGACGTCCGCCGGCTGCGCTTCATCCACCGCCGACTGGCGCTCAATTCTTACGGCGGTGAGCGCGACGTACGCGGCCAAGGCGGCCAACCCCGCCACGATAGCCATCCAAACCGCTCGTTTCATGCGCTATGCTGATCGTGCGAACTCCTATTGTAAGATGCCCCGAGCGGAAACGATAACCAGCGCCGGCAATCCCCTGATCAAGGACGTGCGGCGGGCCATCGGGCGAGGCGGCCTCACCAGCCAGGGCTGGTGCGTGGCGGAAACCTTCCATCTGCTGGAAGAGGCGCTGCGCAGCGATTGCGAAGTGAAGGTGGTGCTGGCGGCGGCTTCGGTGGAAGCGGCGGCGGAAGCGCACGTGCGCCGGCTCAGCGGGGTCAAGGTTGTCGTCTTACCGGACGAACTGTTCGCTGCGATGAGCGGCACCGAGGCGGCGCAGGGCGTAATGGCGCTGGTCCAGCCGCCGGAGTGGAAACTGCCGCACCTGTTTCGGGGCTGCCCGTTGGTGGTGGTACTGGACGGCTTGCAGGACCCCGGCAACGCCGGCGCCATCATGCGCGCGGCCGAAGCGTTCGGGGCCACCGGAGCGGTTTTCGTCAAAGGCACCGTCAGCCCATTCAACCCTAAGACCATCCGCGCTTCGGCCGGTTCGCTGTTTCGAGTGCCTTTCTTATATGGCGTGGATGCGGCCCTGGCGCGCGCGGTCATCGAGCAAAATCGGGTGAAGGCCTTCGCCGCGGTTCCGGCCCACCCCGGCGCGGAGGCACGCTCGCTGGCGGAGGTGGATCTCTCGGGGCCGGTGGGCTTCATCATCGGTAACGAAGCGCGCGGCGTGGGCGCCGAACTGCGTGAGGCGGCGAAAGACATTACGATTCCCACCGTCGCCGTGGAATCGTTGAACGCATCGGTGGCGGCCGGCATTCTGCTCTACGAAGCGCGCCGGCAACGGGCATTGCGATCATGAGCCTATTCGACATGGCGCCGCTCGAAGCCGGAAACGCCAAGCGCCCGCTGGCCGACCGTATGCGCCCCGAACGCTTCGAAGATTACGTCGGCCAGGAGCAAATCCTCGGCCCCGGCAAGCCCCTGCGACGCGAGATCGAGCGCGACGAGCTCAGCTCGATCATTCTCTGGGGACCGCCCGGTGTGGGCAAAACCTCGCTGGCGCGCCTGATTGCCCGGCTCACGCGCGCCGAATTCATGCCCTTCAGCGCCGTGCTCGCCGGCATCAAGGAAATCAAAGCCGTCATGGCCGATGCCGAACGGTTGCGCCGTGCCGGCCGCCGCACCATTCTATTTATCGACGAGATTCACCGCTTCAATAAAGCCCAGCAGGATGCCTTTCTGCCCTACGTCGAACGCGGCGATATCATCCTGATCGGCGCCACCACGGAAAACCCATCCTTTGAGGTGAATTCGGCGCTGCTCTCGCGCTCCCGCGTCTATTTCCTGCGCGCCCTCACCGCCTCCGAGGTGGTCGCGCTGCTGAAGCGCGCCCTCCCAGTGGTGAACCTGACTGCGCCCGACGACCTGCTGGAACAGATCGCCATCTACGCCAACGGCGATGCGCGCCAGGCCTACAACACGCTCGAAGCCGCGGCCGCCGCATCCGAAGGCGGCCAACTCGCCCCGCAGGCCGTGGAAGACGCCATCGCGCGCAAGGTCCTGCTCTACGACAAGAGCGGCGAAGAGCATTTCAACCTGATTTCGGCGCTGCACAAATCGGTCCGATCAAGCGACGCCGATGCCGCGCTCTACTGGCTGGCGCGCATGTTCGAAGGCGGCGAAGATCGGCTCTACATCGCGCGCCGCATGGTCCGCATGTCGATTGAGGATATCGGCCTGGCCGACCCGCGCGCCATGGAGCAAGCCATCGCCGCCATGCAGACCGTGCATTTCCTAGGCACACCGGAAGGCGATTTGGCGCTGGCCCAATTGGCCATCTACCTATCCGCCGCGCCCAAATCGGATGCGAGCTACCGCGCCCTGAACGCCGTGGCCGAAGACGTGGCCCGAACGGTAGCCGAGCCGGTTCCCATGAACCTGCGCAACGCCGTTACCCGCTCGATGAAAGAGTGGGGCTACGGCCAAGGTTACCAGCACGCGCACCAGTTCGAAGACGCCGTCGTGGATATGGATTGCCTCCCGCCATCGCTCAAAGGCCGCCAATATTACTTCCCCACCGACCGCGGCGTAGAGCAGCGCATCGCCGCGCGATTGGCGGAGATCCGGGAGAAGAGAGAAAGGAAGCAGGAGGGGGAAGAGCCGGGCTCCTGACCAGCATCGTCGCGCAGGCTGTAGGGCGGACGCGCTCGTCCGCGGCTGGCCCCCTGGCAGGCTCTTCGCCTGTAGCGTGGGCCTGATTCTTGGGGAAAGAGCGGGACGAGGGCGTCCCGCGCGGACCAGGGAAGGTGTGAAATAATCGGCCAAACCATTTTTGCCATCCAATGTTTTGAGCGACTTGGGCTGTGCAAAACTGGCCGGAAATCGATTATTTCACAGCTTCCAGGGGGTCCGCCCTACGAATCGCGCGGGCACCGATCCCGCAAACCTGCTAAACTCCTTCCGTGCAGAACCGAACTGCGCCAAGAACTCCCGGCCAGTGGATTCGATACGTGGTGATCGCCGTGATCGCTCTCTTCCTGGTGTGGTGGCTCCTGCGCTTGTACGTTCTTTGACGCCGAACAGATCCCCGCCCCTCCCGCGTCCCGTTCTAGAATAGGCAATTCGTGGTCTTTTTATCCTAATAGCCACCAAGACTCAAAAAGATAATATCGGATGAGGCTCAAAACTACCTACTCGATCTAATGGGAGCCAGATAATCGAGCCGCCTTAGCCCGCCGCACTTTCACGTTCCCGGCAGCTTCGAAATATCCCAGCCGCCGCCCAGCGCTTTGAT
This sequence comes from Bryobacteraceae bacterium, assembly GCA_049511335.1. Taxonomy (GTDB): domain Bacteria; phylum Acidobacteriota; class Terriglobia; order Bryobacterales; family Bryobacteraceae; genus JBEKYD01. The sequence continues at coordinate 11,612 of JBEKYD010000020.1, forward strand.
CAGCAACACGCTGGCATCCATCTGGCGCCGCAGAATGTCCACTTCGGTGTACTCGTTCTGCAGAGCGATGCTTTGCGCGCTGATTACCTGGAGGTAAGTCACCAGGCCGCCCTTATAAAGGTTGAGAGACAGTTCGAGCGATTGCCCGGCGGCTTCCACCGCAATCCGCTGGGCTTTCGATTGCTCTTCCAGCAGGCGCAAGGTGGAGAGATTGTCTTCCACTTCCTGAAAGGCCGTCAGCACCGTTTGACGATAATTAGCCACGGCTTCGTCGTATGACGCGACGGCAGAATCGGAAGCGGCGCGGCGGCGCCCCGCATCGAATATGGTTTCCGCCACCGAGGGTCCCACCGCCCACATGCGGCTCGGCCAGCTTAGCCAATTCACTAGCGAGCCGCTTTCGAAACCGCCCGTCGCCGTGAGCAGCAAGCTCGGAAAAAATGCCGCCTTCGCGATGCCGACCTGTTGGTTGGCTTCGGCCGCGCGGCGCTCCGCGGCGGCGATGTCCGGGCGCCGCTCCAGCAGTTGCGACGGAACGCCCACCGGAATCACGGGCGGCGTGGTGTGCAAGGGCGTTGCTTCCAGCCTCAGGCTCTCCGGGGTGCGGCCGGTGAGGATCGCGCTCGCATGTTCATAGGTAGCCCGAACCACTCCCACGCCGATGTCCAGCGCGCGCGTGGTTTCGAGTTGCGTTTTGGCTTCCGCCACTTCGGCCTTGGGACTCAGACCGCCCTCGTAGCGATTCACCGTCAGCTCGAGAGCCTTCTGGTAAGCCACCATGGTTTCGTCCAGAAGCTCTTTCTCGGCATCCGCGCTGCGCAGCTCGAAATAATCGATGGCCAGCTCGGCGTGCAGACTCAGGCGAATGGTTTCCAGATCGCCCGCGCTGGCCTGGGCCTCTTCGCGGGCCGCGGCTACCGAGCGCCGGATCCGGCCCCAGGCGTCCCACTCGTAATTGACGTCTATCGGCAGGGTGTACTCGCCGAAATTACCGGGAACAGTACCAGTGGGGTCATTCCGCGAGAGCCGATTGCCGGTAACTGACGGCGCGGTCGAGATGGTCGGGTAGAGACTGGACCGGTTGAGCTGGATCAGCGCGCGCGCCTGGCGAAAGCGGGCCTCGGCGGCTTTCAGATCCTGATTTGCGGGATCGACCTGTGCTTCCAGGCCGTTGAGCTCCGAGCTGCCGAAAAGCTGCCACCAGTCCATGCGCAGGGTGGTGTCGGCGGGTTGGGCCTGCTTCCATCCCTTCGATGCCGTGAACGATTGCGGGGGCTGCTCGCTGTATGCGGGAGCGGCGGGCGTCACCGGCTTCGAGTATTTCGGGCCGACCATGCAACCCGCCAGAAGCAAGGCGACGGCAGTGACTGTAGCGGCGCTTGTGGAGCGGGATGATATCCTGCCGCCGATGAGATTGTGAGGCAGGCTATTCAGCTCACTTAGTACCCAGTTTCGGAATTTCAGTAACGTATTCCAGGGCAACCGCTCCTTGACAGTCGCGGCTCTGACCCGCGGCCCTTTCGCAAACTCGAGCATATTGGCATCGGGATCGAATGCTCGGGTCAGAGCCGCGACTGTCAAGGAGCGGTTGCCGGATACGTGACCGGGGAGAAGAGCGGGACGAAGGGGTCCCGCCCCACAAGGTTGAGCCGCGACTGCCTTTTGAAAACTAAGTGGGTTAGCAACCTGTCCCACCGGTTTTGCGAAACGCCGGATCATTGCCGTGGCGCCTCTCTTATCCGTACCTCGGTTCCCGAAGTCAGTGAATCCGACGGGTTCTCGATCACTCGGTCCTCGGTGGTCACGCCGGAAACCACTTCCACTTCGGTACCGTAATCGCGCCCGATCATAATCGGCACTAACTCCGCCTCTTTCCCGCGCACCACCGCGACCTGCATGCCTTGGGCGCGAAAAATCAGGGTATTGACCGGGATCACAACCGAACTGCCCTTGGCAGCCAGCTTCAAATGGACGGATAGAAACGCGCCGGGCAGCAACTCGCCGGCCGGGTTGTCGACGTCCACTTCCGTAAGCAGCGTGCGCGATACCGGATCGATCGCGTCCGATGTACGCACAATCCGTGCCGGAAATCGCCGGCCTGGCAATTCCGCCAAGGTGAGGTCGGCCGGCCCGCCGGGTCTCACTTGAAGCGAGTATTGCTGCGGCACGTTGACGTAGACGCGCAGCTTGCCGGTGGCGGCAAGATCGAACAGTTGCCTGCCGGGCGCGTTCGCTCCGGCGTTGATCAACGCGCCGATATCGATGTAGCGCGCCGTAATCACGCCGTCGAACGGGGCGTAGACCTTCTGAAAGCGCTGCAGCTCCTCCAAGCGCCTCACGTTAGAAGCAGCCGAATCCGCCATGGCTTTCTTGGCTTCGAGATCTCCCACTCTGTCGTCCACGTCCTGCTTGGCCACCGAATCGCTCTTCAGCAGCGTTTGGTAGCGCACCGCCGTGATCCGTGAGAGGTCGTAATTGGCCTGGGCCGTGGCCAGATCGGCCCGCGCCTGGTCGAGTTGGCGGTCCACTTCGGGAGTCTCGAGCTCGGCCAGGAGCTGGCCTGCCTTCACGTGCGCGCCGATATCGAAATTCCAGGTCTTGAGATACCCGTTGGTGCGGGCAAAAACCGGCGTGGCGACGTAAGCTTGGGCGTTGCCGGGAAGCACCACCTCTTCGGCTGCCGCGCCCCGCCTGGGATGGACCACGCTCACCGTCGGGATCGCCATCTCCAGGGTCTCCTGGTTTAGAGCGACCGCTGCGTGGACCCGCGACGCGATGCCTTTCGAAACGTCGTACGCAATCGCGCCCGCTGCCGCGCACATCAGAACCGCGATGCCGATCAGGACCGGCATGGAGAGCCGCGGCGTCTTCTGGCCGCCGGGAGTGACGGTTTCCTGGCTACTCATATGCTGGAATCTCCGGCCGGCCTGGCTGGCGGCCGCCATGCAGCATGGCGAAGACCGCGGGAACGAAAGTCAAAGTTGCTACCGTCGCGAAAAGCAGGCCGCCGATCACCGCGCGTCCCAGCGGCGCATTCTGCTCGCCGCCTTCCCCCATCCCCAGCGCCATCGGAACCATGCCGATGATCGTCGCCAGCGCGGTCATAATAACCGGGCGGAAGCGGGTGAAGCCGGCCGCCATGGCGGCGTTCACGGGGTCGTGAGAATACTCCAGCGTCTCCTTGGCGAAGCTGATTACCAGGATGCTGTTGGCCGTAGCCACACCCATGCACATGATGGCGCCCATCATGGCCGGAACGCTCAGCGTGGTGTGCGTGGTGAAGAGCGTGAGCACGATGCCCGCCAGCGCGGCGGGCAGAGCCGTAATGATAGTGAACGGATCGAGCCACGACTGAAAATTCACCACGATCAGCGGTACACCAAAAGAATCGCGAAGAACAGGCCCGCCACCAGCCCCGAGAACGATTCGCGCATGGTCTCCACCTGCCCGCGCACCACCAGCTCCGAACCGCGCACCAGCTTGGATCGATTGGCATTGACGATCCGTTCCACTTCGGCGCCCACGCTGGCCAGATCCCGTCCATCCACCGCGCCGAAAATGTCGATGGCACGCTGGATGTCGTAATGGTTCACCGAGGCCAGACCGCTGCCGCGGCTGATGGAGGTGATGTCGTTGAGAATCCGAATAAAGCAGCCGTCGCAATCGAAGCTTTCCGCGAAGCCATCGCGCCCGAGCTGCCGCTGCGGGACACCGGATTGCTGCGCGAGGATTTGACCACCCAGCTCCGCAATTTCGCGCGCGTACTGTCGGGCCGGGGCGGCCGCATGCTGCGATCGTTCGTGATAGCGGCGCGGAGCGATCCGGATGTGGCGGCGGCCTTCCGCTCCATCTGGATGAACCCCCGCCGGGCGGAAGCCAAAGAAATGCTGCGGCAAAAGCAAGCCAGCGGACAGTTACGAAAAAATGCCGACCTCGACCTGGTGCTCGATTCCCTCTACGGCCCGCTGTACTACCGTTTCCTGGTCAAGAACGAGCTTCCCTCGCCGAAATACGCGGAAGCCCTGGTGGAGTTGCTGATCGAGGGCCTGATCGGCGTGCGCTCGTGACCGCTACCGTCCGAACACCATCCCCGCAAAACTCACTACGCTCTGCTCGTCGATGTTCCACTGCTCGTACCGCAGCGTTTCGCCGCGCAATCCCGGAACGGATTTCAAGAAAGTGTAGAAGGGAGACGCGCCGCACCATTTCAGATCGTCTTTGTTTTGCTGCACCAGGTCCCAGAAACCGGCGGCATCGGCGGCGTTGATTCTGCCGATGCGCTCCTGGTCGCGCTGGCGGACCTCCTCCATCCGGCCTTCGCCGGCGCGGGCCGCAAACCGGTCGGTGTAACGCGCACCCATGTGCGCCATGTCGACTCCCAGCACCCAAAAGAGACGATCGCCTTCGCGGTCCGCGATTTCGCCCAGGGCGTCGCAAAAAGCCTTCACCTTGTCGTCGTCTTCCGGTTTCCCGCCTTCGAGAATGCTTTGCGCGAACGCGCCGCAGAGCACGGGGACGATGCGGACGTCCGCTCCCAGCGCGTGCTGCAGAAACACAAGCTGCAACTCGACGGTGTGTTCGAACGAGTGGCAAAAGTCTTCCATCTCGACCGAGTTCGCGGCGCGCTTGGCCAGCCGGTCGACTAACGCGGTGTCGGTGACGGCTTCACCCAATGGAGTGCAAAAATTCTTGCGCGTGAGACCAAACGTTTCCGGCGCGCCGTAGTGAGAGGTGGCCAGGATTACGAAAGTTCGCTGGCGATGTTCCGGACCGAGCACACCATAGGCGGCGCGGTAGCTTTGCCACCCGCCCGCCGGGCTGACATGAGGCGCGGCGATGCCAGCCAGACTGCCATTCCAGGACGAACCGGCGGCAAGACTGCTGGCGCCATTTTCGGTCCAACCTGCCAGAGTTTCTCGCAGCGCCGCCGGATCGGCCGGGTAGGCGCTGCCGGCGTGGGCCGGCTCGCGCACCGTCCGCGCGGCGAATGCCTGGCGCTTTTCGTCGCGCATGTTCGCAAAAGTTTCATCTTCCAGAAAGCCAGCCTGGCTCAGGGTCTGGCGCAGGTAATCCGCTACCTGCCCCGTATCCAGATCGCCGGTCAGCCGCACCAGGGCGGCGCGCAAATCCAGGTCCGTCTGGATTCCATCGAAACACCGCAAACACTCGACCAGCAGCGGTGGCACCACCATCATGGCGTCGGAATAGCGAAACGGGTCGCGCAAGAACAGACCCGGGTGTTCGGGCGACGGTGACGGGAAAAAATCCAGGTCGCGCCGGAGACGGGGCAGTGATTGAGCCAAATTTTATGGTAGCGCAGGCTTGCGCGCCAGAATGGCGTCCAGGGGAACCCCGGTGCGCCGCGCCTCGACGGCGGTGAATCCGGCGCTCTCAAGCAGGCGCTGGTATTGGCTTGCGCTGCGCTCCTTGCCCTCCGCGATCACCAGCATGTTGAGCGATTGCATATTGGCTGAGACAGGCCCAACGCCGTCTTCGGCCAGCAGTTTCTCGGCAATCAGCAGGCCGCCACCAGGAGGAAGCCGGTCCAAAATATTGCCGAGCAGCGTGGCGATCTTTTCGTCCGACCAGTCGTGCAGGATCCGGCCCAAAGCGTAGAGATCTGCCTGTGGCAATGGGTCAACGAAAAAATCTCCAGTGACGACGTGGATGCGGTCGCGCGCCGCGGATCGGCTGGCCTGCTCGTGCGCCAGCTCAGTGACTTGCGCCAGGTCGAAGACCACGCTCTCCAGGTGCGGATACCGTTCGCAGGCGGCAATCGCCAGGTGCCCGGTGGCGCCGCCCAGGTCGGCCAGGCACGAAAAACAGCTCAGGTCGAAGGCCTCCACCACCCGCGGCGAGGTCAACATGCCGAACCCATGCATGCCCATCAGAAAATCCCGCGCTGCTTCGGGTGTGCGGAAGAAACCATCGAAAATTCCGCCGGCTATGCCGAAGGTTTGCTTCCAGCGCGTCGAACCCTCGCGTACGGCGTCTTCCAGATTTGCCCACATCGGGTACAGCGCCTGGTTCGAATAGGCGATGTAACCGCCCAGACAATGCGGGCTTTGGGAGCGCAGGTACGTTTCCGCTACCGGCGCATTGCGGTAAATGCCCTCGTGTTTTTCGACCAGCCCCAGAGCGGCGCAGCCATCGAGTAAGCGCTCGGTAGCATTGGCATTCGAATTCAGGCGCGCAGCCATTTCGGCGGCGCCGGCGGGCTCGGCGGCAAGCAAATCGAATATGCCCAGGGCGTGCGCCGTGAACATGGTCTTCGATCGCCGGAACGCTTCGATCAAATCGATAACCGGAGTGGCATCGGGCAGATCGCTCACAACTGGTCCTCGATCAGGAACTGCTCGTATTTGCCATCGGCCAACAGATAGATATTCAAGGTCACCGTTTTGCGGGCGAATTGCGCGCGATAAGTTCGATGGGTCATGCCGCCGCGCAGGTTTTCGGAGACCGCCGTCACCGACTTCAGCTTTCCCAAGGGAGTCAAGGACGCTTTGCAATCGCGCAAGGCCACATCGCTGAAATAGGTGTTGGCGTTGTCGCTGAACAGCGCGCGGTCGATTCGGCCTTTTTCGAGGCCCTCCAGGATGGCTTGTACCCGGTGCGTATCCGCCGCGGACGGCGTCTGCTGTTCGGGCACAAATACCAGCGTCGAAATCTGCCGGGCCAGCGGACCGACCATGTTCACCACGTCCTGGTTCGAGAGCACGATCACGGCGCCGTTGCGCGACGGCAGCACCGTATTGGAAGAAATGAAGCCGGACACTTCTCCGCTATGCTGCAGCGTGGGCATGCCGGCGATTTCGCCCAGGCTCAAGCCCAGCGCGTAGTGCGTGGAGTCGCCGTTTGAAAGCTTCACTTCGCGGGTGAATTCCTGGTAGGACCGCTCCGAGAGAATCTTCTTCTCCAGAATGGCGATGTCCCATTTGGCCAGGTCCGATGGTGTCATGGCCAATTCGCCGGCGGCAAAATACCAACCCTCGGCCTCGCGCTTGACCGGCCGCGGCGGACCGAGCGCATAACGCGTATAGGCCTGCGCATCGGCCGGCTGCGCCGGCGGCCAATCGGACGCCGATTGCATTCCCAGCGGCTCGAAAATCTTCTCGCGCAGGAACGCCACCAGCGGTTGGCCGGATACTCTCTCCAAGATTTTGCCGGCCAGGACGAAGTTGGTATTGCTGTACTGCCATTTGGCGCCGGGGTCGAAGTTGAGCGGCTTGCGGGCCCAACGGTCGAGCACGGCCTGGGGGGTGGTGGGCCGCGTCCAATCCGGAATGATGTAATCCTGCGGAGCGTAATCTTCATAGCCCGAAGTATGCGAGAGAATTTCTCGGATGGTGATTTCGCCGGCGCGGGTCAAATCGGGAAAATACTTGGCCACGCGGTCGTCGAGCGACAATTTGCCCTGCTCTTCGAGAAGCAGCAGCGCCGCCGCGGTGAATTGTTTCGAGATCGAACCTACCGCGTAACGGGTGTTGACGTCGGCGGGCCTTTTGGCCGCGAGATCGGCGCTGCCGAAAGCTTTCGCGTAGAAGAGTTTCCCGTCCTTCACTACGGCCACGGAAACGCTCGGGGCGCCGGCTTTCTGGAGCGCCGCGGAAATCTTCTCGTCGAGTTTCTTTTCGAGCTGGCCGGGCGGCTGCGCCCACAATGAAAGCGAGACCACGGCGAGAAGCAACGGCAGAAAGCTGCCGTGGCGTACGCACTCTTGCGTGCCGCGTCGAGTCTCTACTCGACGCTTCTGCGCCGCGGGGCTCCAGTCCGACGTAGTACCACGACTGCAAAAACGTGCCGAGACGAGTCTCGACGCGGCACGCAGGAGTGCGTGCGCCACAGAAGTGTGGGGTAGGGCGCGGCTCATGGTATTTCTCCTGTTCATCGGGATCGGAAATGGTCGTAACCTAGCGGTTCCAGCGGCGCGTCACCGAGCAGCACCGTGCCCGCGCGCCCTTTGCGCAGGATACCAATTCGGGTCAGGTGTACGCCCTGGTAGCGCGGCGGCACTCGCGTCGATGGGGGCACGGCGAACAGCAGCTCGTAATCTTCGCCGCCGTGAAGAGCCTGCGCGAGCGTGGCTCCCGGGAAAACCGGCGGAGCGGTAATTCGCGCAGCCAGCTTCGATTCCAGGCACAGACGGTGCAGGTCGAGCGAGAGGCCGTCGCTCAGATCCATCGCCGCGGTTGCTCCCAGGCGGAGCAAGAACTGGCCAAGCGCAATTCTCGGCTCCGGCCGCAGGTGCCGCTTCCGGCCGGCGCGACTATCGCTGGCCAAACCCAGCGCCGAACCTCCCAGGCGTCCGGAAACGTACAGTTCGTCGCCGGCACGCGCCCCGGAACGGAGCAGCGCCCGGCCGCGCGCCACCGCGCCGCAGACCACCACGTCGCATGCCAATTTGGCGGCATGGCCCAGGTCGCCGCCTGCCAGAACCGCCCCCTCTCTTCGTGCCAGCGCCAGCAAACCATCGTAAAAGCCGCGCAACCAGCGCGTGTCGCACCAGGGCGCCACGGCGAGCGACAGCAGCACGAACCGCGGTGTGCCGCCCATCGCGGCGATATCGCTCAAGCCGCGCGCCAACGCCTTCCAGCCCACCTGCCGAGCCGTGTGTGTGGAGCGGCGAAAGTGTACGTCTTCTATAAACAGGTCGGTGGTGAACAGCAAGTCTTCGGCGCCGCCGCGCGGACGGAAGACGGCGCAATCGTCGCCGATGCCGACAATCGTTTCGCCGCCGCGCGGCAGCTTCACCCGCCGCCGGATTGCCTTTAGCCAATCCGTCTCGCTCCCGGTCCGCCTTTCCGCCGACGCCGAACCATGCTTGACCATGAGTGTATCTTCTGAGAGAATACCCTAGGCAAATGTAACTTAGGATGTTTGGCCGCGCTTCAAAAGATTCTGGCAAGCCTCGAAAGTCCGCTTTCCTAGTCTGAAGGATTCCCCAGAGCACGACAAACAGGATTGAGGAGAGTTGTAGTGAGGGAAAAAGGTACCGTCAAGTGGTTCAACGCCGCCAAGGGCTACGGATTTATTCAACGCGCCAGCGGAGACGATGTGTTCGTCCACTTTTCCGCGATTCAATCGTCCGGCTACCGCAGCCTGGATGAGGGTTCGGAAGTGGAATTCGAGGTAAAGCAAGGGCCCAAGGGCCTGCAGGCCGAAAACGTCTCGAGAGTCTGACGGGTCTGGAACGGCACGGCAGAGGGGCGATTCCTCTAATTTTGTTTCTGCTGGGGGTGTAGTGTGACCGCGGCCTTTCCACCTTCAGCAACCGCTCCCTAACGGTCGCGGCTCGGTTTCGCGCGTTTCCGAGCCGCGACCGGGTGGGACAGACGATCGCCTTCTGTCGTCTGTCGAGCGGGTGTGCTCGGTGGAGGCGCGACGGGCGACAAGAATCGGTCGTCGGTCCCACTTTCGGCGCTATCATCACCTCATGACCCGACGCGATCTTGGTAAGCTTGCCGTGGCCGGAGCGGTGGCGCTGGAAACTGCGGCGGCAGCCGATACTTCCACCTACACCGGCGCTCTCGACGGCTTCGAGAATAAGGTCGATCCTTCCCGCTTCGATCCGGTGCTCTACACCCAAAACCTGCACGACGCCGCGCCCTTGCGGATGACCTTCCGCGCCAATTCGCAGGTCCAGGCCGAAGCCTGGCAGAAGGAATTGCGCCAGAAAATCACCGAGCTGATAGGCGGTTTCCCTTCGGAGCGTACGCCGCTTCAGCCACAGACTCTGGAAGTGAAGGAGTATCCCGGCTACCGGCGCGAGAAGTTCATCTTTCAAAGCCGCCCCGGAGTGGAGGTGTTGGGTTACCTGATTACGCCCAAAACCGGCCGCGCTCCCTATCCCGCGGTCGTCGCCATTCCAGGTCACGGCCGCGGTGTGGACGACATTGTGGGGATCGACGAACATGGCCGCGACCGGACCGTGCGGGTCGGTTACGCTTACGATTACGCCTTGCAGATCGCCGAGCACGGAATGGCCGCCGTGGCCATCGAGCCGATGGCTTTCGGTTGCCGCCGCGACCCCGTCACCAAAGCCAAGGGGCTCAACGCCACCGCCTGCCAGCCGGCGGCCGGCTCGGCGCTGCTGCTGGGCCAGACCATGATCGGCTGGCGCGTCTATGACACCATGCGCGCCATCGATTGGATCGCCACCCGGCCGGAGCTCGAGAGCGACCGCGTCGGCTGTATGGGCTGTTCCGGCGGAGGCACCTGCACCCTGTTTTCCGCCGCTCTCGATTCGCGCATTCGCGCCGCCCTGGTCTCGAGCTACCTGAATACCTTCCGCGAGTGCATCATGCGCGTGTCGCACTGCATCGATAACTATGTTCCGGGCATCCTGAATTGGGCGGAAATGTACGATGTCGGCGGCTTAATCGCCCCGCGTCCGTTGTTTGCCGAATCCGGCTTGCGCGATCCGATTTTCCCCACCGCGGCCGCGCGCGAGAGTTTCGCCCGCATTCAGAAAGTCTACGCCCTGTTCGGCGCCGAAGACCGCGTGGGGCTCGAGGTTTTCGATGGCCCGCACAGTTTCTCTGGCCACCAGGGACTGCCCTTCCTGGCCCATCACCTGGGCGTGGAAGCGCAGTAATCGAACAGCAGTTGCCACTCGGCGCGCTGCACTTCGAGCGCTTGCCTCTCCATCTCTGAGCCGGCCTGCTTCCGCGCCTTTTCGCAGAAGTCGATGAAGGTGATCGGGTCCGACTGCGGGCCGAGCTCCACCCCAATCTCGGCCGCCGCGGCGCGCAAGGCCGGAAAAATCGGGTGCCGGCCAACCTGCCGGAACCAGTAGCCGGAATTGCCGGCGTCCGGTTCCTGGCGGTGCACGAAGGCGTGCCAGTAGCTGCCCTCCGCGCCGGGAATGTCCTGGGCGACCCGGTGGGCTTCTTCCCAACACGAGAAATATAAGTAGAGCCCGGCCAGAGCCGCCTCCGGAGCGCGTGCCCCGGCCAACACCTCGCCAGCCTTCCACTTCTGCAACTGCCTCCGGGCCTGTTGGGAAGAGCATGACCCGCCGGCCAGCGGCATCAGCCGGTTTCCGCCGCCATCCAGATCCAAAAGCGCTGCCACCGTCTCGCCGTACTTCGCCGCATCGAATGCCATGCCACTTCCATTCTCGCCCAGCCCGGTTCCAAAGCTCATTCATAGCGGAGTGCCTCGATCGGATCGATCCTCGTGGCGCGCCAGGCGGGGATGTAGATAGCGACGGCCGCGGCTGCCAACACCACCACGGCTACCCCCGCGTAGGTGAGGGGATCGAGAAAGGTGATGCCGAACAGCATGCCGGAAATGAGGCGCGTAATTCCGAGCGATGCGGCAATTCCCGCGGCCAATCCGGCCAGTGTGAGCAACATGCCCTGACCGAGGACGAGACTCAACAGATCTCGCCGTTCCGCGCCCAACGCCATGCGGATGCCGAATTCGTGCCGCCGCTGCGCAATCGAGTAAGAGATCACGCCGTAAAGCCCAATCGATGCCACGGCCAAAGCCAAGCCCGCGAAGCTGGCCACCAGGATCATCGACAATTGGCGCGGAGCGATCGAATCGGCCACGATCTTCTCCATGGTCCGCACTTCAGCCGCGGGGACATTAGGATCCATGCCGCGAATCGCCGCCCGAATGGCTGGCATGATTGCCAACGGATCGGCTGTCGTCCGCACCACCAGCCGCATGCTCGGCCAGCCCCGCTGGCGTTCGGGAAAGAAAGCCTCGGGCCACCTTTTACCGGCCAGGCCAAAGTGCTTCACGTCATGGACCACCCCCACCACGCGGATCCATTCGAAACCGCCGCGGGGATTCAGCGAAAAACGTTTGCCGACCGGATCCTGCCCGGGCCAACAGATGGCCGCCATCGTTTCGTTGATCACCGCGACCTCGGGCTTGGTCGAATCGTCATGAAAATCGAGCGTTCGCCCCCTGACCAGCGAAATGCCCATGGTTTCGAAGTAGCCTGGGGTGACAATCCGCGTACCGACGTAGGCGTCGGACCCAACCCACGGATGGCCTTCCGCCGCGAATTCGACATTCGGGCCGGCGCCTTCAATCGGCAAAAATTCCGCCCCAGCGGCGGATCGTACCCCGGTAAGCGCCCTCACACGTTGCAATAATTCTTCATAGAACGCCACCCGGTCCCTGTCCTTGTACTTCGCCGAAGAGAGCGGCGCCTGAAACGTGAGAAGCCGTTCCGGCCGGAACCCGGGGTCCACCGAAAGAAGCCGCGCGAAGCTGTGGATCAGCAAACCCGCTCCGATCAGCAGTACCACCGCCATGGCCGCTTCCGAAACTACCAGCGCGCCGCTTAGCCGGCCCCGGCCCAAACTGACGCTGCGCCCGGATTCCTTGAGCGCCTCCACGAGGTCGAGCCGCGACGCCCGGAACGCCGGCGCCAGGCCAAAGAGCATACCGGTCCCGATGGATACAGCCAACGCGAAGCCGAGCACTGGAAGATCGACAGCCGGCCGCGCTTCTGCCTGCATGGATGCGGGCATCCAGCGGTACAGCAGCCCGTCGACCCATTGCGCCAGCAACAGGCCCGCACCCGCGGCCAAGAATGCCAGCACCAGGCTTTCGGTCAACAATTGCCGGACGATCCGCCATCGCCCGGCGCCCAGTGCCGCGCGAACCGCAATCTCACGGCCTCTTTGTACCGAGCGCGTCAACAGTAGATTCGCGACGTTTACACAAGCCACCACCAGCAACAGCCCGACAGCGACCGAAAGCAGCATGAGCTGGGGCCGGCTCCCGCTGGCCAGCCGATCGCTCAGTTCTTCGGTGATCACCGTCCAGCCGCTTCCTCTGGTTTGCCGGTTCTCACGATCGATCCCTTCCCCGATCGCGCTCATCTCCTTCCGTGCTTCGCCCACGCGCACCCCGGCCCTCATGCGGCCAATTGCGAAAAGATAGAATCCGCCGTGGGAATCGCGGGCGGCGGGGGGCAAGCCGAGCGGAACCCACAAGTCCCACGGATCGCCATCTAACCTCGCATTGGAAGGGACCACACCCAGCACGGTATACGGTTTTCCACCAATCATGACCGTCTGGCCCGGAATGTCGTCTCGTGCGCCGAAGCGGCCGCGCCAGAGGTTTTCACTGAGCAGAACGACCGAGTTTCTACCCGGCCTGTCCTCTTCTTGTGAGAACAAGCGGCCTAGCACGGGTTTGACGCCGAGCGTCGTCAGCAAACTCGCCGTAGCCTCTACGCCATTGAGCCGGACCGGGTCCCCCGCGCCCGTCAGAATCGGCCGGGTCGAAACAAACGCGCCGATATCTTGCATCAGGTGCGACCGCTCGCGCCATTGGAGGTAATCGCCTGGAGCGACCCAGCCCCCTTCGATACCCGTGTGCCTGTTGATTTCGGTGAGAAAGACCAATCGATTGGGATCGTGGAACGGAAGCGGGCGTAACAGTGTCGCATTGACGACCATGAAGATGGCCGTATTGGCGCCGCTGCCCAAGGCCAGGACAACCACCGCGGTCGCGGCAAAGCCCGGATTTTTGCGCAGCAACCGAATGGCGTGTGCGAGGTCTTGCGCGAACCGTTCCAGCGGTCCCCAGCCCCAAGCCTCCCGGCTGGCCTCCTTCAGCCGCGTGGCGTTCCCGAATTGCCGCCGCGCCGCGTAGCGCGCCTCGCGCGCGGCCATTCCATCTTCCCGATTGTCCTGGGCCTGCAACTCCAGGTGCGATTCGATTTCCTCTTCGAGGTCGCGATCGAAACGGTCGCGATGAAGAAGGACCGCGAGCCTGCGGCGAATCTGGCCGAACCAAACCATCGCCACTCCTCTCGATAACCACTACGCCGGCTCAATCACCCGCTCGATCGCCTGCGACACCCGCCGGTATTCGGAAATCTCGGTGGAAAGTTGCTTCCGCCCATCCGGCGTCAGGTAATATACCCGGTTCCGGCGCTTGGGACCGGCCTGCACCCACTCCGCCGTCACCCAGCCTTTGATGAGGATTCGCTGCAATGCCGGGTACAGCGAGCCCTCCTCCACCCGCAACACCTCCTCGGATGCCTGCTGGATCGATTTCGCGATACCGTAGCCGTGGGTCGGGCCGAACCGCTTCAGCGTCTTGAGAATCAACATCTCCAAAGTTCCCGGCGGAATCTCCGCTCTGCCCTTCTCACTCTGGTAAAGCATAGGCAATCTATGCATAGTTTGCCTGATAAAAATCGCGCCGTCAACAGGCATCCGGGATCTCCCTGTACCTCGGCCGCGGATTCGCAAATTCGCGCCGATTCCGGGCCGGCCCGCGGCCTGTATGATATTCTGGAGATCCTTACGAACGATGCCGGTAAACAGGACGCTCCCGCGCATTTGCATTGCGATGGGTCTGCCCGATGTTCCAACCTTGTTGGCCAGCGCCCGGCGCGAAGCTGAGGCGGGCGAAACTTTCCTCGAGTTCCGTCTGGACTTCCTCGACTCACCCGCCAACGGCGCGGCCGCCATCGCCGATTTTCTCCGCGATTTCCCCGATACTTTTATCCTCGCCACTTGCCGCCGCCACCAGAACCATGGCAGATTCAACGGCAGCATTGAAGAACAGCTCGCCATTCTGGAGCTGGCGATCACTTCGGGCGCCCAGGCCATCGACGTGGAAATCGAAACCGCCGAGGCTTGCGAGGAACGCGTGGCCCAGTTCCGCGGCCGCGCGCTGGTGGTGGTCTCGTATCACAACTTCGAGGCCACCCCGCCCATGGATACCGTGGTGGGGCGCGTGCTTCGCGTCCGCGCCGACGTGTATAAGCTGGTCACCACGGCGCGCAAACCCTCCGACAACGTTCGGGTTCTGGCGGCCGCCCGCGGACTCCCGCGGCAAAAACTGGTGGTGCTGGCCATGGGCGACCTGGGATTTCCCACCCGCGTGCTATCGCCCGTTTTTGGCGGCTGTTTCACCTATGCGTCGCCCATGGCCACGGAGGGCACCGCCTCCGGCCAAGCCACCGCGCGCGTGTTGCGGGTGCTCTACCAGGTCGAGAAACTCCCCAAAACCGCCAAGATCTACGGCGTCATCGCCGACCCCATCCGCCATTCCATTTCTCCCGCGGTTCTGAACCGGGCGTTTCAGGCGCGGCGAATCGATGCCGTCTACCTGCCGTTTTTGGTCACCCCCACCTATCTGCGCGATTTCTTTTCGCTGGCATCCAAACTTCCTTTAGCCGGCTTCAGCGTCACCATTCCGCACAAGCAGAAGATCGTCCGCTACCTGGACGTAGTCGAGCCGCTGGCCAAACGCATCGGCGCCGTGAATACGGTATGGCGCAAGGCCGGCAAGTGGCGCGGCACCAATACCGACGTGGCCGGCATCACCCTTCCCCTCGGGCGCCTGCTGCGCCTGGCCAAATCTTCGGTGCTGGTGGTGGGAAACGGCGGCGCAGCGCGTGGCGCGGCCTTCGCCCTCTCCGATGCCGGCGCCAAACTCGCCATCACCGGCCGCAACCCCGACCGGGTGCGCGCCCTGGCCAAAATCTGTGCCGCCGAACCGCTGCTGCGCGACCAGTTGAACGGCCGCAAGTTCGACGTGGTGGTCCACGCCACGCCGCTCGGCATGTACCCGCACGTCAACGAATGCTTCTTTGACGGCGCCATCCCCGGCGAAGTGGTCTTCGATATGGTCTACAATCCTATGGAGACGCTTCTGGTGCAACGCGCGCGCGAGCAGGGTAAAACCGTGATCCATGGCCTGGAGATGTTCGTCGAGCAGGCGGTGCGCCAGTTTGAGTTGTGGACCGGCGAAACGGCTCCCCGTCCGGCCATGCTCAAAGCCGCCATGGAGGCCCTGGAACACAAATGAACGCTTCTTCGCCCGGCGCCAAATTCACCCGCCGGAAATTAGCGGCTGTCTTGGCTCCCGCGGCTTTGGCTCCGGCAGCCTTGGCATCCCCCCTGCCGCCCCAAAATCCCGCGTCGTCCGCCGATTCCTCGGCCAGTCCCGCCGAAGAATTGCGCCTCGCTCGCGAACGCATCCACAACAACGCCGACGCTCTGGCCAAAGTCAAGCTCCCCATGGCCACGGAGCCGGCCTTCCAATTCAAGGCTTGACGCGCTATGGCGGCGCTCGATAGCAACGTTTTCTTCTTCACCCTGAAGCAGCTCAACAAGAGCCTGCTGGATCGCGAATTTTCCGCCGAAGAGCTCGCCCGCGCCTTTGCCTTGCGCCTGGAACAACTCGGGCCGCGCTACAACGCTCTGGCGCTGCCCCTCGTCCAGGAGGCGATTCGCCAGGCCAAAAGCGTCGATCGCGATCTCAAGCGCGGACGCCTGCGCGGCCCATTGCAGGGCATACCCTACGCCGTCAAGGACCTGCTGAGCTTCGCCGGACAACCCACCACCTGGGGCGCCAAACCTTACGCCGGCCAGGTCTTCGATTTCAATGCCACGGTCATCGACAAGCTCTCCGGCGTGGGCGCCATTCTCACCGGCAAGCTTTCCATGGTGGAGCTGGCCGGCGGCGGCGGATACCGCTATCCCTCCGCTTCTCTGTTCGGCCCCGGCCTCAATCCCTGGGACCGCACGCGCTGGTCGGGCGGCTCTTCCAGCGGCTCCGCGGCAGCCGTGGCCGCGGGGTTGGTGCCTTTCGCCCTCGGCTCGGAAACCTCCGGCTCCATCGTCACTCCCGCTTCTTTCTGCGGTGTGACCGCCCTCCGGCCCACCTACGGCCTGGTGAGCCGCTACGGCGCCATGGCCCTTTCCTGGACCCTCGATAAGCTCGGCCCCTTCGCCCGCAGCGCCGAAGATTGCGGCTTGATTCTGGAAGCCATTTCCGGTAAGGACGGCAAGGACCCAGGCTCCGCCGGCAAATCGTTCTACTACACGCCTCAGTACGCCAGGAAGCTCTCCGAACTTCACATCGGTTACTCCCCTGCCGATTTCACCGACCGTGCCGACCCCGCCGCCCGCGCCGCCTTCGCCGCCGCCATTCAGATCTTGAAAGACGCCGGCGCGCAACTCGAAGAGGCTTCCCTTCCCGAGTTCCCTTACGCCCCCACTCTTTCCACCATCCTTTCCGCCGAACAGGGCGCCATCTTCGAGCCCCTCATATCGAGCGGCCAGGTAGACCAATTGGCCGATCAGGCTCAAATTGCCGGCCTCAAAGCCAGCCTCGACACATCCGCCAAAGATTACTTGAACGCCATGCGGGTGCGCCGCCTGATCCAAACCCAAATCGCCCGCCTGTTCGTCCGCATGGATGCCCTCATCGCGCCCGGACGCTCCGGACCCGCCACCAAGATCGATCAGCCGCTCTCCGGCCGCACCGCTGCCGTCTCCGCCGCGCCCCCGCCAGGCATGAGCGGCATCGTTCCAGCCGGCAATCTGGCCGGCCTCCCCGCCCTGGTGCTGCCCTGCGGCTTCGCCAATAATCTTCCCGTAGCCTTGCAAGTGGTCGGCGCGCCGTTCTCGGAAAACACCCTGCTGGTCATCGGCAACGAGTTTCAGGCCCGCACCGATTGGCACCAGAAAAAGCCGCCCGGAGTGTAACTGACAACTGACAACTGATCACTGATAACTGAAAACTGAAAACTCCCTCACGCCGCGCCCCGCCCTCGATACGCCTTGCTGTAATGCGTATTCCAGTCCACCAGTTCAATATTCAACAGTTCGTGCCGAACGGTCTTCGTATCGGATGGATCGTAACTAAGGAAACTGAACTTGGTAAGCCTTTGAGGAACATTTGGTAAGCCTTTGAGGAACATCAAGTGTTAAAATACGGCCGTGTTTGAGGCGCTGCGCCTCATGATATGAGCCGTCCTCGCTGGGAAGCAAATCTCGACGTCCTTTGCCGTGGCTTGGATGGCTACGCGACTGCGAATCGCTTTGGCACTACCGGCCCGCCATCCGCTACTGCTGCTCGTTTGAGCAAGTCCCTCTATCTGGCGCACTCAACCGCGGATGCGAAATTCGCGGACGTGTGTGGCAACGGGCGCTTGTTCTCATCGCAACGCATCGCCGCGGAACGAAAGAAGCCGTTGTCGACCCGATGCGCCGGCGTGCTCCTGGGCACGGCGGATTTCGTGTTCTTCTTTGCCGCGCCCTTCCGGTTTCCCCACACCGGTTGCGGGCTGCTTTTTGCCGCCAGCCTGGAATCCGCGCACACCGACGACGGCGTGGCGGCGCCTTTCGATTCTGGTGGCTTGCTGAAACACCTCACCTGGCCCAACCCCGCCGAGCCGGTGCTGGAATTCCTGTTGCGCCATGAGTTGCCGATTCCGCAACACCGCCGCTATCTCAATATGTGCATGGATGTTCTTTTCGGTAGGCCGGAAGATTATGTAGAGGGTACGGATCCGAGCCTGCCGGGGCCGATCGGCCTGACGGGCGGGGATCAACGCCGCTGGACGCATGAAGTGCGTATCCCCGAACAGGTCGCCCTGCGAGGCAGCCACCTGCAGGCCGTTTTCGCGCCGAGGGCCCGAGTAGCCGCCGAACCCAAGATCGAACGCCTCTTTCAGTGGTGCGCCTCCGAGAGGGTGGACTGGGTTGTCTTCGACACCCCTCGGCGGGACGACTTTGAAGCGTTGTGGCGAATGTGCCTCGACTACATTCGCCGGACGTTATACTAGGATTTCCCATGGGAACTCCGGTGCATCTGGACCAGCTTGAGGTTGTGGGCTACGCCAACGTCTTCGGCAGTAAGATGTTGCCTTCGGTGGCCCCGCCCGTCTTCCGACTGAAAGCCGACGCTGATCGAGCGTTCGTTCCACCTTACTCCCTCAACGCGGGGTTTCTATGCAACGCTACGGAAGTGACCCACGCCGAGCTGGAGGAGCTACGGGACGCCGAAGAGATTACTTTGTTCGACGCGGCGTTTCCCGCGCGAGCCGATTATGAGCTTTGGGTCGACCAGTCGTTCCAGTGGCACTATGAGCAGCGCGGCGAGGCCGAGCGCAAGCTGCGCGACATCGCCGACAGGGCGATCAAGGACGCTGAAGAGGCCTTCGCCGGCGGCGATTTCGAAGCGGCCGAGCACCTCAGCGGAGTAGCCATCTCGGCGGACGACCGAAGGGTTGAGCCGTTGGCGATCAAGGCCGCGATTCGCCGGCTCCAGGGAAACCCGGCGGGAGAGCGGCTGATGGCGGAGCTGGGGGCGCCGGCCCTCAAAGACAAATTCGAAGTGTTGGTCGCCGACTACTGCGCATCGCGGTGGCAATCGCCGCCAACGGCGCTCGAATGCAGGCGTCGGCCTCCGCGTATAAAAGGCGTCGCTCTCTGCCACGCGGCCGCGTAGAGCCTCCGATGCCCTTTCCGTACATTTTCACTTTCTACAGCTTCAAGGGCGGTGTAGGGCGGAGCCTGGCGGTGATGAATGTGGCCTACACGCTCGCCGGCCGTGGCCGCCACGTGCTCGTGGTCGATATGGATCTGGAGGCTCCCGGGCTCAGCGGCTTCCTGACCCGGAGCGGCGAGCTTGCCGAGCCGCTGGCGGCTCACCCGAAGGACATTCTGACTTTGCTTTCTGAGGCGATCGGCGCCGTGCGCACCGGCGGGTCGCGCCAGGAGAGGGCGAAACAGTTGCCCCCGGTATCCAACTACATCCGCGCGGTATCCGGCGCGAAACTAGGGCCGTTGCGGCCGTCCCTCGGACAGTTGGGCCGCCTGGATGTCCTTTGGACGGATCTGGTTCGCGACTATTGGACACGCCTGGCGGAGTTGGGCTTGCCGGACCTCTCGCAGGAGGAGTTGATCGGCCTCAGCAGCCTGCTCCATCACTATTTTAAGGACCAGGTCTTCCCGCACCGGCCGCTTGGGATCGAGGACTTCGAGGCCCCGCTCGACACCCATTACGACTACGTTCTTGTGGATAGCCGCACTGGCTCGACCGAGATCGGCGGCCTGTGCGTAGGGCCGCTTGCGGACCGCCTTGTGGTCCTTACCGGCCTGAACGACCAGAACGTGGAAGGCACTCTCGCGTTCCTGAAAGAAGCCGGAATCCAGCCCGCGCCGCGTTCCAAGGATGGTGAACCGTGGGATGACGCCGACGCGGTTCGAGCGGGGGGCGAGGGCGACCCCAGCCTCGGGCCCAAGCCGACCATCGTCGTCGGCACGCCAGTGCCGGCCGGCGAGATTGAATATAAGCGGAAGCGCCAGGGCGAACTAGAGAAGCGCATAGGCGTTCGCCCGTTCTTCCTTTCCTATCATCCGCAGATGGCTCTGATGGAAAGCGTATTCGTACGCGATTACCCGGAGGAGTATCTGTCCGGCGAGTATCGAGGGCTCGCGACGAGGGTGATGGTGCAGATAGCCGACGATCCACAGCGCCTAGCGGCACAGGTAACCTCAGCGTTAATGGATAGCGGGGACTTGCGCAGCGCGATTCAGCCTCTGTTGCGGCTTGCTCCTCACGAGCCGGAGCTGACTCTTGGGCTGGTCGGGGCGCTTCAGCAAGCTGGTTCTTCCCGATTGGGGGGTGCCGCTGCGACCGAGCTGAGGCAACTGCACGCTGCGCTCTCCCAACACCCGGACACGAGGCTGGCTGCGCTGAACAACTGGGGCATCGCGCTCTCCGACTGGGCCAAGGCCAAGGAGGGGGAAGAAGCCGACCGCCTGTTCGCGGCGGCGGGCGCGAAGTACGCCGAAGCCTTCCGCCAGAAGCCTGACGATCCCCAAGTGCTGTACAACTGGGGCATCGCGCTCTCCGACCAGGCCAAGACCAAGAAGGGAGGAGAGGCCGACCGCCTGTTCGCGGCGGCGCGCGACAAGTACGCCGAGGCCCTTCGCCTAAGGCCGGATTATCCCAACGCGCTGAACAACTGGGGCGCCACGCTCTCCGACCAGGCCAAGACCAGGAAGGGGGAAGAAGCTGACAGCTTGTTTGCGGAGGCGTGCACGAAGTACGCCGAGGCTCTTCGTCTCAAGCCGGGCTTTCCCGAGGCGCTGGACAACTGGGGAGCTGCGCTCTCCGACCAGGCCAAGACCTGGAAGGGGGAAGAAGCTGACAGCTTGTTTGCGGAGGCGTGCACAAAGCACGCCGAGGCCCTTCGTCTCAAGCCGGACTTTCCTGAGGCGCTGAACAACTGGGGCAACGCGCTCTCTGGCCAGGCCAAGACCAAGAACGGGGCAGAGGCCGACCGCCTGTTCGCGGCGGCGCGCGACAAGTACGCCGAGGCCCTCCGTCTCAAGCCAGACTTTCCCGAAGCACTGAATAACTGGGGCGCTGCGCTCCTCGATCGGGCCAGGACGAAGGCGGGGGAAGAAGCCGACAGACTATTGGCGGCGGCGAGCGACAAGTACGCCGAAGCCCTTCGTCTCAAGCCACACTTTCCAGAGGCGCTGAACAACTGGGGCATGGCGCTCTCCGACCAGGCCAAGACCAAGGAGGGGGAAGAAGCCGACAGCTTGTTCGCAGGCGCGGGCACAAAGTACACCGAGGCCCTTCGCATAAAGCCGGACTATCCAAGCGCGTTGAGCAACTGGGGCAACGCGCTCTCCGACCAGGCCAAGACCAAGGACGGGGGAGAAGCCGACCGCCTGTTCGCGGCGGCAAGCGACAAGTACGCCGAGGCCCTTCGCCTCGGGTCAGACTTTCCAGGGGCGCTGAACAACTGGGGCGCTGCGCTCTCCGATCAAGCCAAGACCAAGAACGGGGAGGAAGCTGACCGGCTGTTTGATGAAGCGGAGGGCAAGTATGCGGAGGCACTCCGCTTGAAGCCGGACTATTCCGGGGCGCTGAACAACTGGGGGACAACGCTCCTAGAGCGCGCGGCGGTCAAGACGGGAGAAGAGACTGGGCGCTTGCTGCAGCGAGCGCGCCAGAAGTCGCTTGACGCCGAACGAGTACGACCCGGAAGCGGGGCCTATAATCTGGCTTGTGTCGAGGCAAGGGAGGGAAAGGCGAAGGAGGCGGTTCATTGGCTGGAATCCCTTCCCTCGGACGCCCGCCCCACGCGAGCGAAAATTGCCGCCGACAGGGACTTCGACCGAATCCGCCGGGAGCCGGAGCTCGTGAGTTTCCTGGAGTCGCTCGACGGGGAACAGGCCCCTGCGGGCGACCCCACAGCCTTGTAAGGCGGACGCCCGCGACCTCCTCGCTGGCTTCAAAGCAAAGTCTCCTACGCCATCAGAAAGCCGCCGTTTACTTCCAGCATTTGTCCCTGGATGAAACGGGCTTCGTCGCTCGCAAGGAACATGATCGCGTCGGCGATTTCTTCGCTGGTGCCGAGGCGTCCCATGGGGGTTGCCGCGCGGACGGCGTCGAGCATCTCCTGGTTGGAAAACGTGCGGTGAAAATTGGTATCGATGGTGCCGGGCGAAACGCCGTTGACGCGGATGCCCAGCGGCGCAAATTCTTTGGCGAAGCTCTTGGTCATGGTGTTCAGAGCGCCCTTGGCGGTGGCATAGGCGACCGCGCCCTTGCCCCCCCGTTGAGCGCGGCGATGGAAGACACATTCACAATGACGCCGGACTTTCGTTCCGCCATACCGGCGACGACCGCCTGGCTGAGAAAGAAAACGCTGGTGAGGTTCAAAGTGAGTACCTGGTCCCAGAGATCCTCGGTGAATTCCAGCAACGGGGTGCGGCGGATCAGGGAGCCGGAGTTGTTGACCAGGATATCGATGCGCCTGCCGGCCAGCGCGCTTATCAGAGCATGCACGCCTGCCATGTGGCTTAGATCGGCTTGCACAAGTTCGCCCTCCGCACCGGCTCGCCGAACGGCTGCCAGCACTTGGTTGGCCTGTTCTTCCTGCCGGTTATAGTGAACCAGCACATGCGCGCCTTTCGACCCAAAAGCGATCGCGGTGGCCGCGCCGATACCGCTCGACGCACCCGTGACGAGCGCCGTTAATCCCTGAAAACCGGTTGTTCGATCGGACATGATTGAAAGGGCTGTGGAGACGATTCCCGGACCTCAGTGTACTACAATGTGAAACAAGATGAGAGCGAGTGTGGCGGCGGACGTGGGCGGCGTCCGCGTCTTGCACAAGACCCTGGACATCCTCGAAGCGGTGAAGGTCCATGATTCCGGTTGCCGCCTGGCAGAGTTATCGCGGCGGGTGGAACTGCCCAAAGCGACGGTCTACCGGATTCTGAATACCCTCGAAAGCCGAGGCTATTTGGACCGGGGAGTGGACGGCAGTTACCGGCTGGCGAAGAAACTATTCGATCTGCAGCGCGAAGAAACCCTGGAAGTCATTTTGCATCGCTTGGGGCGGCCGGTCATGGAGCGCATGGCCGAAGAGACCCGCGAGACCGTGAACATGGGGACCCTGGACGCGGGCGAGGTGGTGGTGATCGAGACCGTGGAAAGCCCGCAGGCCGTCCGCATGGCCTCCAAAGTGGGCAATCGCCGGGCGCTGCATTCCACCGCGCTCGGCAAGGCGCTGCTGGCGGCGTTGCCGGACAAGGAATGGACCCGGCTGGTGCGCATGAAAGGCCTGCCGCGCTTCACCCCGCAAACCCTGGTAACCGAGTCGGAGCTGGCGGCCGAAATCGAACAGGTGCGGCTCCAGGGCTACGCGCTCGACGACCAGGAGAACGAACTGGACGGCCGGTGCATCGGGGCGCCGGTGTATGGGCGGCACAGCCAGGCAATCGCCGCGATCAGCATTTCCGGCCCGGTGTTTCGCATGGACCGCAAGCGCGCTCTCTCGCTCGCGCCGAAACTGCGCGAGTCCTGCGCCGCGATGTCGGCCGCCGTGGCAGGCCAAATCCCCGAGCGCGTTCCCTGACGGATAAATGTGGCGCACGCACTTCAGAGTGGGACAGACCATCGTTTTTTGTGGTCTGTCAGGCGTTCGCCACGCCAGAACAGCCTGACAGACGACAAACAACGATCGTCTGTCCCACCTGTTCTCCCGCGCCGACCCGGAAGGTGGCCGGCGACTTCAGGAGTTCGTTGCCGACACTCGATCGTGAGTGCGAAACCGGCAACCTAACCCGCCGAGCTCTTGCGCGTGCGTCTCTTGGGCTCCGCGGCTTCCGCCTCAGCTTCGGCGGGCACGCTTTCGGTGGCAACTTGCGCCGGCTTGCGCTTCTCCGCCAAGCTCTTCTTGAGCGCCTCCATGATATCGATCACGGGAGCGACCTGCGCGGCGGGCGTTTCCACCACGCTGCGGCCGGCGATTTTGGCTTCGATCATCTGCCGCAGGTTCTCGCGGTACTCGTCGCGGTATTTTTGCGGTTCGAACTCGGCCTCGAGCGAAGAGATGAGCATCTTCGCCATCTCCAATTCCTTTTCCTTCACCAGCGTCGTATCCGTACGAAATTCCTCCACCTGGCGGATTTCGTCCTGATAGAACATGGTGTGGGAAAGGATGCCCTTGGCCCCCGGGCGAAGCACAATGATGTGCTCGCGGTTGTGCATGGCTACTTTGGCCAGCCCATAGTACTTCGATTCCCGCAGGGCTTGGAACAGCAGCGCGTAGGGTTTCTCGCCGCCTTCGTCGGGCGCCACGTAATAGGAACTTTCCAGGTAGACGGGGTCCACCTGTTCGGCTTTCACGAACTCGAGGATCTCCATCACCTTGGCGGTTTTCGGCGCGACCTTCTTGATGTCCTCGTCGTCGATCACCACGTACCGGTCTTTCTCGTATTCGTATCCCTTTACGAGTTCCGTGCGCGGCACCGGTTTGTCTTCCGCCTGGCAGTACGTCACCTGGCGGATGCGCGAGTTGTCGGCTTTGTGGAGTTGATTGAAGCTGATGGTTTCGCTGCGGCCGGCGCTGAACAGCCGAATAGGAAACGATACCAGCCCGAAAGTCAGTTGACCTTTCCAGACGCTTGCAGCCATAACGACCGTTTCCAAGATACAACATTGGCCTTGGCATTGTAAATGATAGGATGTAAAGGGATTTATGCCGCTCGAAGAGTACGCCGCCAAACGCCGCTTCGAAAAAACGCCGGAACCCGGGCCTGCCAAAGAGCGGGACTCGCGCTTCCCGCCGCACTACTTCTGTGTCCAGCGGCACGACGCCACCCGCCTGCACTACGATTTTCGGCTGGAGGTCGGCGGCGTGCTCAAGTCGTGGGCCGTTCCCAAAGGTCCAACCCTCGATCCCGACGTGAAGCACCTGGCGGCGCACGTGGAAGACCACCCCATCGACTACGGCGATTTCGAGGGCACCATTCCCGCCGGCAACTATGGCGCGGGCAGCGTGATGCTTTGGGATCGCGGAACGTTCGACCTTCTGGGCGATGCCTCCGCCGACGAACAGTTGGCCCGCGGCGATTTCAAATTCTACCTGCACGGGGAGAAGCTGAAAGGCAGTTTCGCACTGGTGCTCATGAAAGGACGCGGCAAAGGCAACGAATGGCTGCTGCTCAAGAAGCGCGACGAGTTTGCCCAACCGGGTTGGGATCTCGAAGCGCAGGCGTACAGCGTCCTCTCCGGACGCACGCAAGAGGAAATCGCCCAGAACCTGCCGGCGCGCGCCGCGGCCCCGAAGCCGGCGGCCCAAAAAAAAAGTAAACCCGGCGCGGCCAAGAAACTCAACCTAAGCGCCATTGCGGGCGCCCGGGCAGCCTCCATGCCCGAGACAATCGAACCCATGACGGCAGTGCTGGCCGACGACCTGCCTCATGGCGACGACTGGCTGCTGGAGGTGAAGTGGGACGGAGTTCGCGCGATTGCGTTTGTCGATGTCGAGGAACTGCGGCTGGTATCGCGCACCGGCATTCGCTCCGAACGCCAATACCCCGAACTGGCGGTCGTGCCGCACCATATCGCGGCGCGCCAGGCGGTGCTCGATGGCGAAATCGCCGCCCTCGACCAGAAGGGCGTGGCTCGCTTCCACCTGATCCAGCCGCGCATCACGAATGCCGATGAGAGCGCCATCGCGCGCATGGCGCATACCGCGCCGGTGGTGTATTTCCTTTTCGACCTGCTTTATCTGGATGGCTACGATCTGCGCGGCGCCGCGCTGGCCGATCGCCGCGCCCTGCTCCAAAAGATCGTGACGCCCGACGGAGTGCTGCGAATTTCGGAAGCGTTTCCGGCCGAAGCCGGCGAAGCCCTGCTCGATGCCGCCCGCGAAAACGGCCTCGAAGGCATCATGGCCAAGCGCGCCGCCAGCCGCTACGAATCGCGCCGTTCCAGCGATTGGCGAAAGATCAAGCTCGTCAGCGAGCAGGAATTCGTCATCGGAGGGTTTACTTCGCCGCAAGGCGCGCGTTCTCATTTCGGCGCGCTCGTGCTCGGAGTGCAGGAAAAAGGGGCTCTCCAATGGGTGGGCAACGTCGGCACCGGTTTCGACCAAAAGACGCTCGACCATCTGGCTGCCCGCCTGAAGCCTCTCGAAACCTCCACTTGCCCATTCTCACCGCCGCCTTCACCGGCTAAAGGAATGACGTGGGTCAAGCCCGAGCTGGTCTGTCAGGTGAAATTCTCCAACTGGACCCCCGACCGCCGTCTCCGCGCGCCGGTTTATCTCGGCCTGCGGCAAGACAAGCCGGCCGGCGCGGCGGTGCGCGAGACCGTGAACGATGGCGCTCTGGTAAAGGATGACGCCAAGGAGGCCACCGTCACCGTCGATGGCCGTACCCTGAAGCTCACCAATCTTCACAAGGTTTATTATCCCGATGAAGGCTACACCAAGGGCGATGTGCTCGGTTACTACAGCGATGTCGCCGCGCTCATCCTTCCCCACCTCAAGGACCGCCCGCTGTCGCTCAAGCGCTACCCCAATGGCATTCGCGGCGAGTATTTTTTCCAGAAGCGCGCCGGAGAACATTTCGCTCCGTGGCTGCGCACCGAAAGCATCCACTCCGAGCACAACTCCGCCTCGATTTCGTACGTGTTTGCGGAAGACCGCGCCAGCCTGCTCTACCTGGTGAACCTGGGCTGCATCGATCACAACCCCTGGTTGAGCCGCTCCCCCCATCTCGACCGGCCCGATTTCATGCTCATCGATCTGGACCCGCAGGAGTGCAGCTTCGACAAAATCGTCGAGGCTGCCCTGGCGGTCAAGAAGATTCTGGATCGGATCGGCCTCACCGGATATCCCAAGACCACCGGCGGCGACGGCATGCACGTCTATGTGCCCGTCGAGCCGGTGTACAGTTTCGAGGAAACGCGCAATTTCGCCGACCTGATCTCCCGCCTGGCGGCGCGCCAGGAGCCGAACCTGTTTACCGCCCCGCGCACCGTCTCGAAGCGCCAAAAGGACCGCGTCTACTTCGACTACCTCCAGAACGCCAGCTCCAAGACGATTGCCGCGCCCTATGTACTGCGAGCCTATCCCGCCGCTCCCGTGGCAACGCCGCTCGAATGGAAAGAGGTCAAACGCGGCCTTCATCCATCCCAATTCCATCTGCGCAACGCACGCCAGCGCTTCGCGGAAAAAGGCGACCTGTTCGCCGGTGTGCTCCATAAACCGCAAAGGCTGGAAGAAGCGCTGGCGAAGCTGGAAGAGATGTGGAAGTGAGTGGGGCAGTGGATGGATGCGCGGCCAAAAGGAGCGGCGAACAAGGCCCGATCCGTGCAAGCATCTTCGGGGCGTGCGCTTTTCTCCTTGACATTTACTGTATATCGATATACAATAAGCTCGTGATTCGCTCATTCCGCTGCGCGGAAACGGAAAGAATCTTTCAAGGGCAACACAGCCGGAAATTACAATCGATCGAAAAGACGGGGCTCCGAAAGCTCATCCAGTTGAACCAGGCAAGAGGCCTGCAGGATCTTCGCTCCCCCGGAAACGCCCTTGAAGCTCTCTCGAAGGAGCGGGCCGGACAGTACGCGATTCGCATCAACGAAAGGTACCGGCTGTGCTTCGTCTGGAACGACAACGAAGCGAGTGAAGTCGAAATTGAGGATTACCACTGAAGACGTAAAATGTACATCCAACTTCAAGAGTAATATTATGATCCAGCCACCTCACCCCGGGGAGACCATCAAGGAGGACTACCTCCTGCCGCTCGGCATGAGCGTCAACGCGCTCGCCAAACAACTTGCCATCGGAACCGCCCGCCTCAACGAAATCGTTCGCGGCGAGCGCGGCATCACTGCCGACACCGCCTTGCGCCTGGCTCGCTATTTCGGCACGTCGCCCGAATTCTGGCTGGGCCTGCAACTGGAATACGATCTCCGCATGGCGCAACAGAAAGCGGGCAAACTGATAGCGCGGCAGGTCAAAACGCGTGCGCAGGCGGCATAGCCACCCGCTCCGCGCAAGCCCACCAGCGGCTTGGCCGGAAGCGCGCGAGCCACTGTCAGACGCCGGCTTGAGTTCCGCCCGGCTGATGCGTATCGTCGCGTCGAACGAAATTGCGAAACGGAGTACTTCGCTTTGAACGATCTACTGATCATGAAGTTCGGCGGCACCAGCGTGGGAAGCCCCGAACGCATGCGCGCCAGCGCCCGCATCGCCGCGGAAGCCGCGGCCACACGCCCCGTGGCGATCGTCGTATCCGCCATGGCCAAAATCACCGACCTGCTACTCGACACCATGCGCCACGCCGAAGCCGGCGATCGAGCCGGCATGGACGCCGACCTCGCCATCCTCCGCCGCCGCCACCAGGATGTTTGCCGCGAGCTCCTGCCCGCCGCGCGCGTCGAGCCGGTACTGGCGGAAATCGAAACGCTGGCCGCCGAATTCGAGCGGCTTGCCAATGGCATGGCCATGCTGAACGAGCGCCCGCCGCGCTCGGTCGACGAGGCTGTGGCCGCCGGCGAGCGCCTCTCCGCCCTGCTGGTGGCCGAATTGCTTGCTTCCCAAGGAACACCCGCCGAAGCCGTCAATGCCTGGGAGGTCGTGGTTACCGACGCCGTCTTCGGCAATGCTTCTCCGCTCATGGAAGCCACCCGCGCCAAAGCGCTCCAGCGCGTCCAGCCCTTGCTCGATCGCGGCGTGCTGCCCGTCATCACCGGCTTCAATGGCGCCACTGCCGATGGCCGCCCCACCACCCTTGGCCGCGGCGGGTCCGATTTTTCCGCCTCCATCGTCGCCGCCGCGCTGGACGCTTCCGAGCTTTGGATCTGGACCGACGTGGATGGCATCATGAGCGCCGATCCGCGCCTGGTGCGCGACGGCGTTGTGCTGGCCGAAGTCACTTACGCCGAGGCCGCCGAGCTGGCTTACCACGGCGCCAAAGTGCTCCATCCCAAAACCCTCGCTCCCCTCGCCAACCGCCAAATTCCGGTCTGGAGCAAGAACAGTTTCGCCCCTGATAAGCCCGGCACCAAAATCGTGCCTTCGCTCCGCGAGGCCACCGGAGCCCGCGCCGTCGCTTCCATGACCGACGTGGCCCTGGTCACCCTCGAGCCCGCCAGTATTGAGCTCAACGGAGTCGCCGTGATGGCCCGCGCCCTCGATGCCATCGCCCGCGCCAATGTCGAGGTCTTGCTGGTTTCGAGCTCCAGCTACCAGGGCAGTTTCTGCTTTCTGGTGCGCATCGCCGAATTGGAACCGACCCTCCAGTCCCTGGAACGGGCCCTGGCCCTCGAGTTGGCCCACGGCTATCTCAATCCCGTCAAGGTGGATCGCAACGTCGGCATGCTGGCCGCCGTCGGCGAGGGCATGCACGGCAAACCCGGACTTGCCAGCCGCATCTTCACCGCCATCTCGCGCGAGCGGGTGAACGTCATCGCCATCGCCCAGGGCTCCAACGAGCTGACCATCGCCGTGGTAGTGAACCGCGACGGTCTGGAAAAGGCCGTCCAAGCCGTGCATGCCGAATGCGGTATGGGCGCCGGTGGCGCCTGATCGCGGCGTAGGCCGTCCTGCCTAATCCCGCATACTCTTCGCAAGAACCGGCACTCCGAGACCGTATTGTATGAAGCCGTGTACTTAGCGCGCGATTACCCGATGCGCAGCATACTCCGTCGAAAGCAGCAGTGTGTCATTGCTGGCGCATCGCACCACCACCTGGTATGCCGTTGGAAATCCGGCATATCCCTCCGCCGCCAGTTTCTCCTGCAACACTCGCAGCGACTCGGGGCGCGAAAAAAATTCCGCGGCCCCCTGAGTGCCCACCGAAGTCAGCCCCGAGAAAATCAACACATGATGCGGCCCCGCCGCCTCGCCTTCGGCCGGGAGTACCGTGATCAGGCCGTAGACTTCCGTGTACCGCTTATCCTGGCCGCGCTTACCCGCCCACACGGTGTGCGACCCGGTGCGCTCCCGCACCACCACGTCCTGGTAGTTCGGGTCAAAGACCAGCGTAACCGGTGTCTTGTCCAGCCGTTCGGCCGCTTCGTTGCTGTTCTGTGGGTCCGCAATCAAAACCACGTTCCGACCTCGCAACGCCGGCGCCGGAGCACTGCGCTCCGGCAGAATCTGGTAGGGCACGCCCATCAGTGTCAATGTGGTCGCCGCCACCGTCGCCGCCTCGGCGTGTCCGAATTGCACCGAGTTGTCCACCGGGTGCATCCAGAGTTCCACCCCCTCTTCCAGCGGCCGGTGTTGCCGGAACAGGGGGTAAAGTTCCGGCGGCGCAGGGTATTTGGGCAACCCCTCCGCCACCACGGTCATATAGGGTCGCACCACCAGGTGAAGTACTGTCCCCACTGAAATCACCACCCGGTCCCCAGTGGCAATCACCGGCCTCCAAGCCTCGCGAACGGTCGGATTGATTCGGGCGCTGCCGCGCCAGGCAATCACCCCCAGTACAATCGAGATCAGGATCGATAGCGCGAGCCCAGCCGCCAGCGCCCATACCGGCTTCCGGTTGGCCGGCAGTGCTGTCCCACCGGCCGGCACGGGCTCCTCAGGCCCAGCCGCCTCCACCGCTACAAACCTCGGCGCGTACGAGCCCTTCGGCAACTCGATCCGCATTCGCGCCCGCGGCTGCTCTGTCTCGTAGTACCTGTGCAGCTTCTGCCGCAACTCGTACGCCGTCCGCCGCACCGCGGAGTCCTCCGCCGGGGAAAAGTCCGCTGCCTTCCCCAGAGCTTCCACCGCTACACTGTACTCGTTGATTTCTTTGCCATTTCCCGCCAGCGTCCGCTCACAGACGTACCGCAGGAAGCTCCGCAATTGATCTGAGCGCGCCAGCGTAGCGCTGGCGAGTACTTCTTCCACTGCGCGGCGCGCCTGCTCCTCATTCGCCGGCACGTAGTCGTTCACGGCCTATAGGATAACAACGCAGCGCGACGTGCGGGAACCCGGTCCGGTAACAGTTCCGAACGGTTGCGAACTTGTGTTGGCCTCATGGGACGACCTACGCTTGACGGTGCTTCCAGGGCTTTCAGGCGGAAACCGGGCATCCCGCCTTGAGTTGTAGCGGGCACACGTGCTTCCATCATGCTTTGGGCGGGCGCAAGGCGCCTCAGGGAGATTACATGCGAACTACGTTAGTTCTACTGCTATTCACTGCCGCGTTCTTGCACGCGCAGACCACTACCACCCTCTTCGGGACGGTAACCGATAGATCCGGAGGCGTCGTCCCTTCGGCCACGGTCACGGCCACCAATAGCGGCACGAACTTCTCGCGCACCGCCCAGACCAACGCGTCGGGCGAGTACCGAATCGAGTTTCTGCCAATTGGCGATTACAGCGTGGAAGTGGCCGCGCAGGGATTCAAGAAGAGCATTCATAAGGGCATCGTTTTGGAAGTC
>JBEKYD010000021.1:0-42640 GCA_049511335.1 Bryobacteraceae bacterium
GAGTTCGTAGCGCTCCTGGCGCCGGCAAACCACCACCGGCGACAACTGCCCGTAGCGCTGCAGCGACCGCGCCATGGCCCGCTCCGCTTCCGGCAGGTGCAGGCGATAGCGCCCGTAGTGCTCGCCGATCTCCTGGCATCCCAGCTCCAGCACGTTCTCGTCGGCCCAGCGCAGCACAGGCTGAATGTACGCGCCGCGGCGCCACGGGATCAATATGGCAAGCTTATTTCTTGGCTTTCACGGCTGCCGCGCACGGGGCCGCCTTCCCGGAAGATGATGGCGCCGGGCATGCCTTCTTCGCCAGCGCCGCTCCCGCTCCAAAACGCATTCCATGGCACGCTGGCAGGCATGCGAACAGAACCGTTGCAGCGGCGACCGCGGCCCGCGCGCGAAGCATTCGTAGCAGCCGGGCCGGTCGCAGCAGCCGTCGAAAAAAGTTCCTAGCGATGACCCTCGCAGCCTCCGGAATGGCCGTTTTCTTTGGTGTTTTCCGCTCCTTGACACGCTTCCGGTAGCGCCGGCTTTGCCCGTTCCGCTTTTGCTTGCCCGCCCGCGTGGCCCGGTAGGTCTGTTGGGATTTCCACTCCGACCACTCCCGCGCCGCCTGCCGGCATCGTGGGCTGCAGTACCGCTGCCGTGCGTGTTCCGGGCGAAAGCGGTGCGGGCATCCCTTCAGCAGACACCGCCGCGCTCTGGGGCTGCGCCGCGACCGGCAAGCCGGCCGTTTCTGCCGGCGTTGCAAGCAAAGCACTTCCGCCGATGTTCCTTAGAGAACGATGGTCACCGGCACGCAAGACCAACTCCCGCGCAAGCTTCAGAAACTGGAGGGTTTATTCGCCCTCGCCGAACCCAATCGGGCGCCGGGCCGCGAATTCACCGGCCATCTTTTGATAGCGGCTCGCGCAAAATTCGTATCCATTGCGATCAGAAGGGGTTAGTGACTTGTAACGCGGCTGTTTCCAAAAAATTGTAGATTTTTACGACAAACAGGTCTTATAATCTCTATTTAGAAGCTCATCCATCCAAACAAGAAGGGGAAAGATGTCCAGCCCAGACGCCGCAAAGCGGCCTAAAGTCACCATTGACGGCAACGAGGCCGCCGCGTACATCGCTCATCAGGCGAGCGAAGTCATCGCCATTTATCCCATTACGCCATCGTCCAACATGGGCGAGTGGGCGGACCAGTGGTCGGCCGAAGGCAAGACCAACATTTGGGATACCGTGCCTACGGTAATCGAAATGCAAAGCGAAGGCGGCGCCGCCGGCGCCCTGCATGGCGCCCTGCAGGCCGGTTCGCTCTGCACCACCTTCACGGCCTCCCAGGGTTTGCTCCTCATGGTCCCCAATATGTTCAAGATCGCGGGCGAGTTAACCCCCACCGTGTTCCACATCGCGGCGCGAACCGTGGCGGTGCACGCGCTCTCGATTTTCGGCGACCATTCCGACGTCATGAGTACCCGCTCCACCGGTTTCGCCCAGCTTTCCTCCGGCTCGGTTCAGGAAGTGATGGACCTCGCGCTGATCGCTCATGCCGCCACGCTCGAAGCGCGCGTGCCTTTCCTGCATTTCTTCGACGGTTTCCGCACCTCCCACGAAGTGGCCAAAGTCGAAGAGCTTTCCCGCGACGACATTCGCGCCATGATCGACGAAGACCTGGTCATGGCGCACCGCGCCCGGGCCATGTCGCCCGAGCACCCCGTGATTCGCGGCACCGCCCAGAATCCGGACTTCTACTTCCAGGCGCGCGAGGCGTGCAACAGTTTCTATCTCGCCACCCCCACCATCGTGCAAAACACCATGGACAAGTTCGCTCGCGTGGTGGGCCGGCAGTATCACCTGTTCGACTACGAAGGCGCGCCGGACGCCGAGCGCGTGATCGTCATCATGGGCTCGGGCGGCGAAGTGGCGCTCGAAACCGTAGAGGCTATGAATGCGGCCGGCGCAAAGGTGGGCGTGTTGAAGGTCCGCCTGTTCCTGCCTTTCGACACCGAAAAGTTTCTCGCCGCGCTGCCGGCAACGGTTAAGTCCCTGGCTGTGCTCGACCGCACCAAGGAACCGGGAGCCCTCGGCGAGCCGCTCTACGTGGCGGTGCTCACCGCTCTGGCCGAAGCCGGCGTGTCCAAGAAAGTCATCGGCGGCCGCTACGGCCTTTCTTCCAAGGAATTCACGCCCGCCATGGTGAAGGCGGTATTCGACGAGCTGGCCAAGCCCTCGCCCAAGAATCATTTCACCGTCGGCATCACCGACGATGTCACGCATACCAGCCTCGATTTCGACCCCACCTACTCCAGCGAAGTGCCTGGAACCGTGCGCGCTCTGTTCTACGGGCTGGGCGCCGACGGCACGGTGGGCGCCAATAAGAATTCCATCAAGATTATCGGCGAGGAAACCGACAACTTCGCGCTGGGCTATTTCGTCTACGATTCGAAAAAATCCGGCGCCATTACCATCTCGCACCTGCGCTTCGGCCCCAAGCCGCTGCATTCGAGCTACCTGATTACCAAGGCCAGCTTCGTGGCCTGCCACCAGTTTTCCTTTCTCGAGCGGATCGACATGCTGAAGCACGCCGAAAAAGGCGCCACCTTCCTGCTCAACAGCTCCTACGGTCCGGAGGAAATCTGGAACCACCTGCCGCGCACGGTGCAGCGCCAGATCATCGACAAGCAGCTCAAGTT
This sequence comes from Bryobacteraceae bacterium, assembly GCA_049511335.1. Classification (GTDB taxonomy): domain Bacteria; phylum Acidobacteriota; class Terriglobia; order Bryobacterales; family Bryobacteraceae; genus JBEKYD01. The sequence continues at coordinate 2,676 of JBEKYD010000021.1, forward strand.
TTACGTGATCGACGGCTATGAAGTGGCCAAGCAAACCGGCATGGGCGGCCGCATCAACACCATCATGCAGACCTGCTTTTTCGCCATTAGCGGCGTGCTGCCGCGCGAAGAAGCCATCGCCGCCATCAAGTACACCATCAAGAAAACCTACGGCAAGCGCGGCGATACCGTGGTGCAAAAGAACAACGCCGCCGTGGACGCGGCGCTCGATCATCTCCATCTCGTGAAGGTTCCCGAGAAAGTCACGGCATCGTTCGACATTCGCCCGGCGGTGCCGGCGAACGCGCCCGAGTTTGTGCAGAAGGTGACGGCCCGCATGTTGGCCGGCGAAGGCGACGACCTGCCGGTGAGCCTCGTCCCCATTGACGGCACATTCCCCACCGCTACCACCCAGTGGGAGAAACGCAATATCGCTCTCGAAATCCCCGTTTGGGACGAGGAGATTTGCATCCAGTGCGGCAAGTGCGTGCTGGTCTGCCCGCATGGCACCATTCGCGCCAAAGTATACGATGCGCCGCATCTCGAAGGCGCTCCCAGCACCTTCAAAGCGGTGCCCGCGCGCTGGAAGGATTTCAAGGAGCGCAAATACACCTTGCAGGTTGCGCCCGAGGATTGCACCGGCTGCACTTTGTGCGTGCAATTCTGCCCGGTAAAGAGCAAGAGTGAAGTCAAGCATCGCGCCATCAATATGGCGGCGCAGGCGCCGCTGCGCGAGCCCGAAGCCGCCAATTGGGATTTCTTCCTGAAACTTCCCGAAACCGGCCGCGATACCCTTTCCATGAACCAGGTCAAGGACGTGCAGTTGCTCCGGCCCCTGTTCGAATTCTCGGGCGCCTGTTCGGGCTGCGGCGAAACTCCGTACGTCAAGCTCCTGACCCAACTCTTCGGCGACCGTACCTTCATCGGCAACGCCACCGGCTGTTCGTCGATCTACGGCGGCAATCTTCCCAGTACGCCTTACTGCCAGAACGCCGAAGGGCACGGCCCGACGTGGTCGAACTCGTTGTTCGAAGACAACGCGGAATTCGGCTTGGGGATGCGCCTGGCCATCGACAAACAGAACGAATACGCGCGCGAGGTGGTGGCGCGCATGGGAACGCTGATCGGCGAGGAACTGGCCGAAGCCATTCTCAACGCCGATCAATCCACCGAACCCGGCATCTTCGCCCAGCGCGAACGCGTGAAGCTGCTCAAACAAAAATTGGCCGGCGCCCGGACGGTGGAGGCTCGCGGCCTGGCGGGCGTGGCCGATTCGCTGGTCAAGAAGAGCGTCTGGATTCTGGGCGGCGACGGCTGGGCCTACGACATCGGCTACGGCGGCCTCGATCACGTGCTCGCTTCCGGCCGCAACGTCAACGTCCTGGTGCTCGATACCGAAGTTTATTCCAACACCGGCGGACAGGCTTCCAAAGCCACCCCGCGCGGCGCGGTCGCTAAGTTCGCCGCCGCCGGCAAACCGACCGGCAAAAAGGACCTCGCCATGATGGCGGTCAGCTACGGCACCGTGTACGTAGCGCGCGTGGCTATGGGCGCCGGCGACATGCATACCCTCAAGGCGTTTCTCGAAGCCGAGGCCTACCACGGCCCCTCGCTCATCATCGCCTACAGCCATTGCATTGCCCACGGCTACGACATGTCCTACGGCCTCGAGCAGCAGAAGGCCGCCGTCAATTCCGGCTACTGGCCCCTGTTCCGCTACAATCCCGACCTGGTGGCGCAGGGCAAGAACCCCTTCCAGCTCGATTCGCGGGCGCCTTCGATCCCGCTCAAGGATTACATCTATAACGAGACTCGCTACACCATGCTCGTGAAGAGCAATCCGGATCACGCCAAGAAGCTGCTCGAAGAGGCGCAGGAGGATGTCGCCTCCCACTGGAAACTGTACGACTATCTGGCGCACGAAAGCTTCGGCGCGCCGCAGGAGGTGAAGAAATGATCGACCTCAGCAAAACCATTGATCTTTCCACAACCTATCTCGGGTTGAAACTCAAGAACCCGCTGGTGGCGTCGTCTTCGCCGATGTGTCAGGAAGTGGGCAATGTGCGCCGCATGGAGGATGCCGGCGCCGCGGCGGTGGTGCTGCAGTCCATGTTCGAGGAGCAGATCGAGCTCGAAAGCGATGAGCTCGACCGGTTCTTGACCGAAGGCTCGGAACTCTCACCCGAATCCGTCACTCATTTCCCCGAGCTTACCCACCGCGTCATGGGGCCGGAAGTCTACCTGGCCCACATCGCGCGCTGCAAGCAGGCCGTCAAGATTCCCATCATCGCCAGCCTGAACGGCAGCACCAAAGGCGGCTGGGTCGGCTACGCCAAGCAGATGCAGCAGGCCGGCGCCGATGCCATCGAGCTCAACGTCTACTACATCCCGGTCGACCCCGAGCTTTCCGCCGAGAGCGTGGAGCACACTTATGTCGACCTGGTCCGCGCGGTGAAGGCCGAAGTGCGGATTCCGGTGGCGGTGAAGCTGGGACCGTTCTTCAGCAACATGGCCAACATGGCCAGGAAGCTCGAAGCCGCCGGCGCTGACGGCCTGGTGCTGTTCAATCGCTTCTACCAGCCCGATTTCGACCTCGAATCCCTGGATGTCGTGCCCAACCTGATGCTCAGCAGCCCCTACGAGCTGCTCCTCCGCCTGCACTGGGTCGGGGTCCTGTACGGCAACATCAAACCCGACCTGGCGCTGACCGGCGGAGTCCACTCGGTCACCGACGTGGTCAAATCCATGATGGCCGGCGCCAAAGTGGCCATGCTCACCTCCGCCCTGCTCAAACGCGGCATCAGCTACCTGGACACTCTTTCCACCGAGCTGCTCATCTGGCTGGGCGAACACGAATACGATTCCATTAAACAGATGCAAGGCAGCATGAGCCGCAATGCAGTGCCGCAGCCGCGCGCCTTCGAGCGGGCCAATTACATGAAAGTGCTGAGCTCGTACGCGTCCAGATAGCTGTTAGCCGTGGCGCGGACTCTTAGTCTGCCGCGTCCCGACTCCTCGGGACGCTTGGTTCGCTCGCGGGGAAGTCTCCGCACGAGTGCGGAGATGGCAGCCTGAGAGGCCGCTCCACATACTTTTCACTTTAGGTAGCGGCGGGTTCCCGCGCGCCGCGCATCTTCCGGTACGCCTCGAGCAATTGCTCGCGGGCCTCTTGGCCTAATGGCTCGGGCAGTTCGCTCGGCTGGTAACGGTGGCACAACTCCACCGTTTTGCGGAGGCTTTCGGCAAACTCGACGCACGGCGCGCAACCGGCCAGGTGAGTTTCGATTTCCTGGCAGGCGTCGGGCGGAAGTTCCAGGTTCAGATACTCGGAGAGCAGGGAAAAGACTTCCTTGCATTTTTCGCTGCGGTGTTCCGGCTCCATCCGATTCTCCTCACTTGCGGCCAGGTAAGCTCCGGGCCTCGGTCCGTAGATATTCGTCCAACTCCTGGCGAACCGCCAGGCGCGCGCGATGCAGGCGCGTCTTGACGACGTCCTCGGTCAGGTCGAGGATCTGGGCGGTCTCGGCGGTAGACAACTCTTCCACATCCCGCAGCAAGATGACGGCGCGGTAGGTTTCCGGCAGCCCTCCGATGGCGCGCGCGAGCGCTTCCTTCATCTCCGCGTCGAGCATCCGCTGGTCCGGCAGCCGCGACCAATCGGCGATCTCGATCTTCGCGTGGCCATCCGCATCGTTCCTCCCCGGCAGAAAATCGTCGAGCGATAGCTCCCGCGCGGGAGCGAAGACGCTCTTGCGCCGCTTCATCAGGCAGGCGTTCTTGGCAATCCGAAAAACCCAGCTTCGGACCCGCTCCGGCTCGCGAAGATGGTCGAAACTCTCAAACACCCGGAGCAAAGTCTCCTGCGCCACTTCCTCGGCATCCTCGCGATGGCCGCACATCAGCCAGCTATAGTGAAAAATCTTCGCGCGGAAGTGTTCCACAAAGCGGTCGAACGCCTCCGGTTCCCCCGCCATCAACTGCCGCGCGAGTTCAACTTCCCGCTCACGTTCCATGGTCCGGCACCGCTTCTCATTGTAGCGGTGGGCACCGAGCTAAGCCTCGACGGGCGCCTTGCTCTGCAGCGCGATTTCGATACTCGGCCCTCCCAACAACGTGTTGTGAATCAAACAGGATTTCACCGCCCGCAGTATGCCAGCCTGGTGGCGATCGTCAAGCTCCGGTACCGTCACCTCGATGCGAAACGACGCCAGGCGCGCCGGGGCCGCGGCTTTTTCCGCCTGGACGCGCACCTTTAAGTCCTGGGCCGGTAGTTGCCGCGTCTTCAAATATTGCGCCGCGTGGTAGGCCGCGCAAGTCGCCAGCGACGCCAAAAGAAACTCCGGCGGCGTCATGCCCGCATCCGCGCCGCCGTTCTCCACCGGCTGGTCGCAAATCACCCGATGACCTCGGGCAGCGACTTCGAACTTAAAGTCCTCCAGAAACTGCGCCGTTACTTCCATTTATGTTTTGTCCTGCCTCTGAGGATTCAATCGAGGCAAAAAGGTGACAAAGTGTCACCTCGCGCGGCGAACTGCATCCTCGGTGGTAGAACCAAATGAAAAGAGCACTGCTCATCGTTGCCTGGTGGCCACTCGCGGTTCTGGCGCAGGCCCCCATGTCGCTCACCGACGCGGTTCGCCTGGCGCTGGACAAGAACAAGTCCATGGAAGCCTCCGCGGACGCCCGCAAGATTGCCGAGCGCCGGGTTGCGGAGGCCCGCGGCGGTAACCTGCCAAAGGTCAATTATTCCGAGTCTTGGGCCCGTAGCGACAATCCCGTCTTTGTGTTCTCGTCCCTGCTGACCCAGCACCAATTCGGGGAGCAGAACTTTCAGATCGGACCGCTCGACCGGCCCGATTTCCTCAACAATTTCCAATCGCAGCTTACCGCCGACCAGGCGCTCTACGACGGCGGCCAGACCAGACGCGCCGTTCGCTCGGCGGAAATGGAGAAGGACTTGGCCAGGGAGGATGGCCGCCGCGCCGGGATGGAAGTGATCGCGGGCGTGGTTCGGGCTTATTGCGACGCCCTGTTGGGCGTGGAGCAGCTCCACGCGACAGAGCAAGCCATGCGTTCGGCCCAGGCCGATCTGGAGCGCGCGCAAGCCGTCCTTTCCGCCGGAATGTCTACCGATGCCGACGTGCTATCGATCCGCGTTCATCTGGCCGGCGTTCGCGAGCAGCAGATCCGGCGTCAGGCCGATCTCGAAGTGGCGCGCGCCGCGCTGAACGATGCCCTGGGCTTGCCGCTCGACACGGCGCACACGCTGACGACGGCGCTGACGCCTTTGAAGCTGCCTGCGGGCGTGGTGGCAGCTTACGAAAAAAGCGCGGTCAGCGAGCGCCCCGAGGCTCGCCAGGCGAAACTCGCAACCAGTCTGGCTGCGAACCAGGCTGCGGCGGCCCGCGCCAGCCTGCTGCCCCAGGTTGGCCTTCACGCCGCGTTCGAGGCGGACCGGCAGCGCTTCTACGACAAGGGCGGCGCCAATTGGCTGGTCTCGGTTGGGCTGCGCTGGAACCTGTTCAACGGCCTCAGCGACAAGGCGCGTATCGAAGAAGCCAGGCTGGCGCTGAGCCGCAGCGAGGCCGAAAGGGAGCGCGCCGATTCCGCCATCCGGCTCCAGGTCCGGCGGGCATACGCCGATCTCGGCGCCGCCGAACAGCGCATCGAGGTGGCCAAAGCCTCCGTCGCGGAAGCGGAAGAGAGTCTGCGCATCACCCAGAACCGCTACGAAGCCGGCATGACCGGCGTCACCGACTTGCTTCGCACCGAGACGGCCGTGCTCGAAGCGCGAACCCGGTACTTGACCGCCATCCACGACCGGCGCGTCGCCGCCGCGATGCTGGAACTGGCCGCGGGCACGCTGACGGCGAATTCCGAAGTTTTGAATGAGGGCTCTCGATGAAGAATGGTTATCTGTGCTTGATTCCGGCCGCGCTTTGGCTGGCCGGCTGCGGCGAAACCCCAAAGGAAAAGGCCGCCGCGGCTTCGGCTCTCCGGGCGCCGGTTTCGGTTTCCACGACTGCCGCGGCCACCGAGACCTGGCCCTCGATCTACGAAGCAACCGGAACGGTGAGGGCGCGCACGTCGGCTGTGATTGCCGCGAAGTTGATGGGATACGTGCGCGAGGTGAAAGTGCAAGCCTGCGACCGCGTCCGCGAAGGGCAATCGCTGGTGACGCTCGATGCGCGCGACTTGGATGTGAGCTCGCGCCGCGCCGAAGCCGCCCGCGAGGAAATCCGGACTGCACTGCCCGAGGCCGATAGTGCGGTCGCGGCTGCCAAGGCCAATCTCGACCTGGCCCAAGTGACATTCGGGCGGATTCAGAGCCTTTTTCAGAAGAACTCGGTTTCGAACCAGGAATTCGACGAGGCGTCCGCCCGGCTCAAAGCCGCACAGGCGGCGGTCGAAATGGCCGAAGCGCGGCGTGCCCAATGGAACGCGAAGCTCGCCCAGGCCGATCAGGAGGTTCGTTCCACCGAGGTGACGCGCAGCTACGCCGACGTTCTGGCCCCCTTCGCCGGCGTGGTCGTCTCCCGCTCGATCGATCCCGGCAGCATGGCTGTGCCGGGGGCGCCGCTGCTCCTCATCGAACGCGACGGCGCATATCGCCTGGAAGCCTCGGTGGACGAGCAACACCTGGCGGCGATTCGGGTCGGCCAGCCGGTGTCGGTCACTTTGGACGGCATCGATCATGCAGTGGACGCCCGCGTCTCCGAGATCGTTCCCGTCGTGGATGCCGCCTCGCGCGCCTATACCGTCAAGATCGATCTGCCTCCGCTCGCGGTGATTCGCTCGGGCGTTTTCGGCCGCGCGGCGTTTCAACTCGAGAGCCGATCGGTGGTGGCGATTCCGGCGGAGGCCGTCGGCGAGCGCGGCCAGTTGCAATCGGTCGTGGTGGCGGAGAACGGCGTTGCCCGGGCCCGGCTGATCACGGCCGGTCAGAAAAGCAAGGACCGGGTTGAAGTCCTTTCCGGGCTCAGCGCCGGCGAAAAGGTGATCTTCCCCGTTCCGCGGGGACTGGCGGACGGAGACCCGGTGGAGGTTCGTCCGTGAACGGAGAACGTTCGCTTGGTCCCGCCGGAAAATTCGCCCGGACTTGGATCGCTTCGAAGCTCACCCCGCTGGTGATCGCCGCTTCGTTGTTGCTTGGGGCTTTCGCGGTATGGAAATTGCCGCGCGAAGAAGAACCGCAGATCATCGTGCCCATGGTGGACGTCTTTGTCCAGATGCCGGGCGCATCGGCACGCGAAGTGGAGGAGCGCGTCACCAAGCCGATGGAAAAACTGCTGTGGGAAATCCCCGGCGTGGAGTACATCTACTCGACTTCCAGCCCCGGCATGTCCACGGCGATCGTTCGCTTCCTCGTCGGACAGGACGAAGAGAATGCCATCGTGCGGTTGAACCAGAAGCTCAACGCCAATCTGGACCTCATCCCGCCGGGCGCTTCCCTTCCCCTTGTAAAGCCTCGCTCCATCGACGACGTTCCCATTCTGGCGCTCACGTTCTGGAGCAAGCGCTACGGCGATTTCGAGCTGCGGCGCATCGCGGCACAAGTGGACGACACCATCAAGCAGACGCCGGATGTTTCGGCGGTGTCTCTGATCGGCGGCCAGCGCCGCGAGGTTCGCATTGCGCTCGACCCCGGCCGCCTGGATGCCTACAACCTCTCCCCATTGCAGGTTGTACGAGCGCTGGGCCTCTCGAACCGCAGGATGCCGGCGGGTGCTTTCGCGAGCGGCAACCGGCAATATCTGTTGGAAACGGGTCAGTTCCTGCGCACGGCGGAAGACGTTGGCAACGTAGTCGCTGGCACGGCCGATGGCAAGCCGATTTTCGTGCGCGGCGTGGCCCAGGTGACCGATGGCGGGGAGGAGCCTTCGCAATACGTACGCTTCTCCGAAGGCCAGGGCTTCTACCCGGCGGTGACCATTGCCGTTTCGAAGCGCAAGGGAACCAATGCTGTCCTTGTGGCTGAGGATGTCCTGCGGCGCCTCGATCCCTTGCGAGGCGCCGTCATCCCCTCCGGCGTCGAAATGACCGTTACCCGGAACTACGGCGACACGGCCAAAGAGAAATCGAACGAGCTGCTTTGGCACATGCTGATTGCCGTGATTTCGGTAAGTATCCTGATTGCCATCGCGCTGGGCCGGCGCGAATCGCTCATCGTATTTATCGCCATTCCCGTGACCCTGGCGCTGACGCTCACGGTTTTCTATCTCTACGGCTACACCCTCAACCGGATCACGCTATTCGCGCTGATCTTCTCCATCGGTATTCTGGTCGACGACGCCATCGTTGTGGTGGAGAACATCGTCCGCCACTGGCGGATGCCGGCCAATCATGACCGGCCGCCATTTGAGGTCGCGGTCGAGGCGGTGGACGAAGTCGGAAATCCGACCATTCTGGCCACACTGGCCGTAGTCGCCGCGATTCTGCCGATGGCGTTCGTCGGCGGACTGATGGGACCGTACATGCGCCCGATCCCGATCGGCGCCAGCGCCGCCATGCTCTTCTCCCTGCTGGTGGCTTTCATCGTGACGCCGTGGGCCGCGGTCCGCATTCTGAAGCCCGGCGAGCATCACGATGGCGAACGGGAGGATTTTTTCACGCGGCTCTACCGGCGTTTTATGGGCGGCCTCCTGCACCGCGCCGCGCTGCGATGGAGCTTTGTTGGCGGCGTGGTGGTGTTGCTTCTGGCCTCCGTCTCGCTGTTCTACTTCGGCCTGGTCAAGGTCAAGATGCTGCCCTTCGACAACAAGAGCGAGTTCCAGGTGATCGTGGATATGCCCACCGGCACGACGCTCGAAGAAACCGCGCGCGTGACGGAACTGCTCGCCGAAGAAACCCAAAAGCAACGGGAAGTGGTGAACGTCCAAACCTACGTGGGAACGGCCTCGCCCTACAACTTCAACGGCCTGGTTCGCCACTACTACCTGCGGCGCGGGCCGAATGTGGCTGATATCCAGGTGAATCTGCTCGCGAAGGACGCGCGCAACCTGCAAAGCCACCAGATCGCCAAACAGGTGCGCCAGCGGATTCAGCCGCTCGCGGAGCGCTATGGCGCGCGCATCAAGGTGGCCGAAGTGCCGCCCGGCCCTCCCGTGTTGGAAACGCTGGTTGCCGAAGTATACGGCCCGAGCCTGGAGCGAAGGACCGCATTAGCGCGGCAAATCCGCGACCTGTTCCGCGAGACCAAGGGCGTGGTGGACGTGGATTGGTACGTGGAAGACGATCAGCCGAAATCCAGCTTGTCGGTGGACGAAGAAAAAGCGGCCCTCAATGGGATCTCGGAAGACGACATCGCCCGCACCCTGCAGGTGGCCTCCGCCGGTTACGCCGCCGGTTTGCTGCATCAGGACGCGGGAAAAGAAGATATCCCGCTGACGGTGCGGCTTGGCCGCGCCACGCGATCCGACCTGGAACGTATGCGGAGCCTCAAGATCGCCGGGCGAGACGGGCGCCAGGTGGCGCTGGGAGAGCTGGTGCGCGTCGAAAACGGCATCGAGGACAAGAGCATCTATCACAAGAACCTGATGCCGGTGACGTATGTGACCGCCGATATCGCGGGCGAAATCGAGAGCCCGGTCTACGCGGTGCTCAAAATCGGCCCGAAAATCGACAAGATTCAGATTCCGGAGGGCTACCAGGTGGAACAGCACATGGCGGCGCTGCCATCGGATTCCTCGCGCTATTCGATGAAGTGGGACGGCGAGTGGCACATCACCTACGAAGTCTTCCGCGATCTCGGCATCGCTTTCGCGGCGGTGCTGATCTTGATCTATGGGCTGGTTGTCGGGTGGTTCCAGTCGTTCGTAACGCCGCTGGTGATCATGGCCGCCATTCCGTTTTCGCTGGTCGGAATCCTGCCCGCGCACGGTCTGCTCCACGCGTTCTTCACCGCGACCTCGATGATCGGCTTCATCGCCGGCGCCGGCATCGTGGTGAGGAACTCGATCATCCTGGTGGATTTCATCGAGTTGCGCCTGGCGGAGGGGATGCCGCTCGACGCCGCCGTGATCGATGCCGGGGCGGTGCGCTTCCGGCCGATGATGCTGACGGCCGCCGCGGTGGTGGTGGGCTCGTCGGTGATTCTGTTCGATCCCATTTTTCAGGGTCTGGCGATTGCGCTGATGGCCGGCGAGATCGCCTCGCTGCTGCTCTCGCGCATGACCGTCCCGGTGCTGTTCTATCTGGCCAACCAAGGAAGGAGAAAGCTCGCATGACCATCGACCGTTACCTGCGCATGATCGCGGGCACGTTTGTGCTCGCAACCCTCGCGCTCGGGTATTGGGTAAATCCGAACTGGTACCTGTTCACCGCCTTCGTCGGACTCAACCTGTTTCAATCGGCGTTTACGAACTGGTGCCCCATGATGACGATTCTGCGGAAGTTGGGGGTACGGGAGCAGTGAACTTCTCACAGGCTGAAGCCTGCGCCACCCGGTGGCACAGGCTTCAGCCTGTGATCTTCCACCCCTACCCCACCGTGCGCTGGCGCACTAGGGATAGAAATTCATCCCGCGTTTCCTTGCGGTTCCGGAATGCGCCCAGCATGGCGCTGGTAACCGCGCCGGAATGCTGCTTCTCCACGCCGCGCATCATCATGCAGAAGTGGCGCGCTTCGCAGATTACGCCCACGCCCACCGGGTCGATGGTCTGCTGGATGGTTTCCGCCACTTGCTGCGTCAGCCGCTCCTGAATCTGCAGCCGCCGCGCGAACGCGTCCACGATGCGCGGAATCTTGCTCAGCCCGATCACCCGGTTCTTAGGCAGGTACGCCACGTGCATTTTGCCGAAAAAAGGCAACAGATGATGTTCGCACATGCTGAAGAACTCGATGTCCTTCACAATCACCATCTCGTCGTATTTCACTTCATAAAGCGCGCCGTTGACGATCTTGCGGATGTCGGCCTGGTAACCGCTGGTCAAAAACCGCAGCGCCTGCTCCATCCGCCGCGGGGTCTGCCGCAGCCCTTCGCGGTTGACGTCCTCGCCGAGTCCCTTGATCAGCTCTTCCACCAGCGGCGCCAAGGATGGCGGTGAAGCGTCGGCGTACGGCATCTTCAGCACGGGCTTAGGCGATTTCATCGGCATTCACCTCAAAGATGTTCCGGTCGGTTTCGGCGATGCGGATTTTCTCGAGCTTCGGCCACCGGCCCGAAAACTCTTCCGGCCAATGACTCTTGAGGCGCCGGCAAATCTCCACAGCCACGCTTTCCGAAGTCGGTGGCACGCCCTCGAATGCGGCGATCTCGCTCGAGAGGTCCCGATGGTCGAACGCGGCGATCACTTGCCGGCCCACCAGCGCGTCGAGAGCGGCCGGATTCACGGCCACGCCGGTCGCCTCGTCCGCCGGTCCGCGGGCGCTCACCTCCACCACGTAGTTATGGCCGTGGCCGAATGGGTTGTTGCATTTCCCGTAGAGGCGGCGATTCTCTTCCTCGCCAAGCGAGGGCGCGTGCAGACGGTGCGAGGCGGAAAACCGGTAGCGGCGGGTTACGCGGAACATGTGACTCCCGGCCCTTCCGGCGCTTCCCCGAAATAATCCACGAACAAATCCGGAGTTTCGTAAACCCGCACGGAATAGAGCCGCATGCCGCCCTGCGCCACCTGCGGATCGAGCCGCCGCCAGATGTCGCGCGCGATATTCTCCGTGGTAGGCACCACCCGATCGAAGGGCGGGACTTCATAGTTCAGGAAGCGATGGTCGTACGGGTTCACCACTTCGCGCTCGATAATCGTCTTCAGTTCTTTCAAATCCAGCACCATGCCGGTCACCGGATGGGGCTCGCCCGAAAGCGTAACTTCCAGCACATAATTGTGCCCATGGCCTCGCGGATTGGCGGCCGGCCCGTATTGCCGCTGGTTCTCCTCGTCCGATAGCCGGCGGCTGCGACAGACGTGCGAAGCCGAAAATTCGGCTCTACGGGTGATCAACATACGGCCATTTCTTTGGATTCGCGAGGATGTCGGTACGATCCATTCCATGGTAACGCAGCCGTGCGAGACTGAAGGTATGCGCTTTCGGGTTCTAGCCATCGCATGTCTCGGCGCCGTGCTGGCGCTCGCCGATACGTTGACGGTATCGAAAGTCGTGGAGTTCGTACGTTCTTCCGTCAGGATGCACCAGTCCGATAAGGACGTGGCTGCAACTCTCGTCACAGTGAAACTGACCGAGCGGCTGGACGACCAAACCATCGAGCAACTCCAAGGCCTTGGCATCGGACCGAAGACCTTGCACGCTCTATGGATGTTGCGCGATCAATCGGCGAAACTGCCGGAGCCTTCGGCCGCCCCCATGACCACCGCCGTCGCCGGCTATCGGCAAGCCGAACCGCCTTCGGCCGAGGAGCAGGGCCGCCTGATTCAGGAAGCGCGCGAATACGCCGCCAATTACACCCGCAACCTGCCGGATTTCATTTGCACCGAAGTGGTGCGGCGCTCGGCCGCGCCCAAGCCGCGCTCCGGCGGCGCGCCGTCATGGCGCGATCAGGACACGCTGCAGATCCGCCTCAGCTACTACCAGCAGCGCGAGCAGTACAAGCTGATGCTGATCGACAACCGCATTACCAACCAGGATTACGAAAAGGTGGGCGGCGCAAAATCCTTCGGCGATTTCGGCAGCCTGATGGCCGGCATTTTCAACCCGGCCAGCCAGGCGCGCTTCGAATGGGCCCGCTGGTCGAGGATAGGCGACCGCCCGGTAATGGTCTTCAGCTACTACATCGACCAGCCGCACTCGCACTACGAAATCCGCGCCGAGGGCGCCGACCGCAGGATCGTGCCGGCCTACAGCGGCCTGGTGATGCTCGACAAACAAACCCACCAGGTAATGTGCGTGACCGTGAAAGCCGAAGATATTCCGCCCGATTTCCCCGTCCATGCGGCGGAAACCCGCCTCTTCTACGATTATGTGGACCTGAGCGGCCACACCTTTCTGCTGCCGCTGAAATCGGAAGTCACCATGGCCGGCGACGAATATCTAAGCCGCAACGACGAGCAATTTCGCATCTATCGCAAATACTCGGCCGATTCAGAGATCACCTTCGGCGACGTAGATACCAAGCCTGTGGCGCCGCTGGACGACACCAAAACCAAGGAAGGCCCGGCGGTGAAGCACTGAAGGGCGCCAGCCTTGTTAGATGGGACTCATCTCCTCGACTTTCTTGCCCGTGAGAGAGGCGAAAAAGAGATCTTCAATCCAAGGGCGCCGAGGATCTTCACAAGGTTCGTGTACGTAGGGTTTCCGTTGTCAGATAGCATTCGATACAAGGCCTCCCTCGCCACACCAGCTTCGCCGGCTACGCGCGCCATCTGGCGTGCCTCGGCGACGTCGCGGAGCGCAACCAGAACCATTTGCTCCGAGTCTTCGAGGGCTGCGTTCAAGTAGTCCGCCGCCTCTTGGGGATCAGCCAAGTCGGCAAGGAGCTCCTCGCGAAAGTCTGTCGTCCGCTTAGGCATTGTACTCGTTCCAGCAATCCTTCGCTTTCGAGATATCCGAATCCTGGGTGCTCTTATCTCCGCCCCCAAGCAAAATGATTTTGTTCCCGTGGATTCCGAAATACACCCTGTAGCCGGGGCCGGCGTCGATCCTCAATTCGTAAACTCCATCGCCGACCGGTTCGCAGTCGCCATAATTTCCAAACTCCTCAATGCTCCTGATCCTGGTCCTGATACGGCCTCGCGCCCTTCCATCGAGCTTCCGAATCCACTTCTGGAAAGGGCTGTTGCCGGCGGCATTGATATAGTTCTTCGCTCTCCTGGCAATTCGGTACACTGATGCGTCCCCTCAGGCACAGCCTGTGACTTAAAAATTACCTGTAACTTAAATATCACAAGCTAATGGTACCATGGGCGCGGCCGGTCCGGAAATGCTCAAGAAAAGCCTGGCTGGCGATTGATTAGAAACTACCGCCGATTGGCCATCGTCCGCTGCAGACTGCTGTGATACCGGCCGTAGCTGAAATAGACCACCACACCGACGGACAGCCAGATGAACAGGCAAGCCCAGTTGATCCAGCCCAGCTTGTACATCATGTAGCCGTTGAAACCGATTCCGAGCAACGGGACCAGCGGCACCCACGGCGTCCGAAACGGCCTCGGCTGGCCGGGGTTGGTTTTGCGCAGCACCAGTATTCCGACGCACACAGTGATGAACGCCAGCAGGGTTCCGATGTTCACCAGTTTGCTGATGTTTTCGATCGGCGTGACGCTGCCGACCACCCCGGCTAGAAGCCCGACCAGAATGGTATTCTTCCAGGGCGTGCGAAACTTGGGATGAACCGCGGCGAAGAATCCCTTCGGCAACAGGCCGTCGTTGGCCATGGAATAGAGCACGCGCGTCTGGCCCAGCAGCATGACCAGCATCACGCTGGTGAGGCCGGCCAGGGCGCCGAAGGTGATGATGTGGGAGGCGGTCATCAGGCCGCGGTCCAGGAAGGCGCGCGCCAGGGGCGCCTCGATATTCACCTCGCGCCAGGGCACCATTCCGGTGAGCACCGCCGCTACCGATATATATAGGACCGTGCAGGCCAGCAGCGACACGATGATGCCGATGGGCAAATCCCTCTGCGGATTCTTGGCCTCCTGAGCGGTGGTGGAAACCGCGTCGAATCCGATGTAGGCGAAAAAGATGTAAGCCGCCCCCGCTCCTATGCCCGAAAATCCATACGGTGCAAACGAGCTCCAGCTACTACCCCAGTTCGCGGTGTTCACGTAATGGATGCCGACCGCAATCACGAACAGCACCACCGTGACCTTGACCACCACGATGGTCGTGTTGAAGCGGGCGCTTTCCTTGATTCCGATTACCAGAATCGCGGTGATGATCAGAGCGATGAGGAAGGCCGGCAGATTGAATCCGAACGACATACCGAAGATGGTGGGCGCGTTGAGCAGATGATCGGCGCGCTGGACGAGGTCCGCCGATTGCGCTCCCATCACCTCGGCCACGCGGTTGAGAAAGGCCTGGGTGCCGGGAGTAAGGCTCGGATCGGAGGTTTGAACCATCTGGCGGGCAACCATGTTCTTCGCCGTCCGCAGGGCTGTCCAGTGATCGTATGCCAGCCACAGAGGGATTTTGATGTGGAAAATGTTCAACATCTCGATGAAGTGGTTCGACCATCCGGACGACACGGTGCTGGCGCCCATGGCGTACTCGAGCGTCAGGTCCCAACCGATGAGCCAGGCAACGAATTCACCCAACGTGGCGTATGCGTACGTGTAAGCGCTTCCGGCCAGCGGAATCATGGCGGCGAATTCGGCATAGCACAGACCGGCAAAAGCGCATCCGAGACCCGAGAGCACGAACGACAGCATCAGCCCCGGACCGGCGTAGTGCACGCCCAGCCCCGCCAGCACGAAAATGCCCGCGCCGATCACGGCGCCCACGCCCAGGGCCGTGAGTTGAAACGGGCCCAGCGTTCGCTTCAGGCTGTGCTTGCCGGATTCGTGCGACTCCTTCAGAAGCGAGTCCATCGATTTGGTCGCAAACAGGTTCATCGTGTCGCCTTTCTTTGCCAAAAACTGAGAGTATAGCGAACTTGCCGGGGGAATTGCCCGCGGCGGGTTATTAGTTGACGAGAGCTTGCCATTCTTCCATCCTTTGCCGCAGCGAGCCGGAAGTCGCGGGGTCCGGCAACAGGTCCGCGATCACGGCCACCGCATCGGCGCCCGCCTCGAAAACGGCGCGCGCGTTGTCGGACGTAATCCCGCCGATCGCCACCAGCGGCTTGGCGATCAAGGCGCGGCAGCGGCGGAATTCGTCGAGTCCGACAACCGGGTCGGGATTCTGCTTGGAAGAGGTGGAGAAGACGGGTCCGAGGGCTAGGTAATCGACCGGCTCGCCGCGGGCGGCGGCGAGTTGGCCGGCATTGTGGCTGGAAAAACCGATCGTCGCGTCGGGTCCCATGACGGCGCGAGCGTCGGCCGGGGCCAGATCGTCCTGCCCCAGGTGCAGCCCGGCGGAGAGCAGGCGGGCGCAATCGGCGCGGTCGTTTACGATCAGCGTAGCGCCGAACTGGCGGCACAATGCGGCCACCTGGGCGGCGTCCTGGTGCACCGCCCGGCTCCAATCGCCCTTGTGACGGATTTGCAGAATCCGCGCGCCGCCCTCAAGGAACGCTTCGGCGGCGGCAGCGAGCGTGAGGCCGCGCCGGCCAAGCGCGCCGCTATCCAGAATCGGGTAGAGCCGGGGCAAAGTCATGAAGCTGAGATTTTTGCTGATCGCCCATGATACCACTGCGGCCGCGGTTGGGGCGGTGCTTGCCGCGCGGAAACCGGGTGGGACAGATGATCGTTTTTTGTCGTCTGTCGAGCGGTTGGCCTGGCGAGGGCCTGACAGACCACGAGAACCGATGGTCTGTCCCACCTCTGACCACGAACTTGGAGCTGTGCGATATGCGGGCTTAGACGCCAACGCCCAGCCGCGGGCGGTCTTCGCGGACCTTTAGCGTGTCCTGGTTGGGAGTGCCGTCGCACTCGATGGCGATGGTGGTCACCGGTTCGTCCGGCGCCTTTTCCGGCAAACCGGTGAAGCGCACGCGGAATTTCTCCTGGTCGAATTTCACCGGCGTTCCGCTAGCGACGAGGCGCGCCGATTTGACCTGGTTCGTCAAGCCGCCCAGCGCGACGGTGGAACCCGGCCAGAAGTGCACGTGCATATAAAGGGTGTTGCCCTTGCGCGAGAAGTTGGCGAAGTTGGAGCGGTTCGGTTGGCAGGTTTCCGACTGGTAGATGGTCTCGCCGTTCTTGGCCATCCACTTGCCCACTTCGGTCAAAATCCGCACCGACTCTTCCGGAATGGACCCATCTGGCTTGGGTCCGATGTTCAGCAGGTAGTTGCCGGTATCGTGGGCGCAGGTGATCAGATTGCGCACGATGGTCTTGGGCGTTTTCCAATTGTCGTCGGCGCGCTGATAGCCCCAGCTATCGTTCATGGTCATGCAGGATTCCCAGGCGCGATTTTTCTCCGCGGTGATGCGCTGCTCGGGCGTGGCGAAATCGCCATCGAGCTTATTACGGTTGTTGACGATGATCTCGGGCTGGAGCTCGAACACCATCTTGTTCATCTTTTCCGATTCCCAGCCGGCGGCGTCGAGCGGCCACGCCACATCGTACCAGAGCACATCGATCTTGCCGTAGTTGGTTAAGAGCTCGTGAATCAGTCCGTGGGTGTAATCGACGAAGCGGCGGCGGGCAGCCTCGTCGTGAGCGCAGCGAGCGCCGTCGGGATGGTGCCAGTCCATCAGCGAATAATAGAAGCCCACGCGCAGCCCTTCGGCGCGGGCGGCCTCGACATATTCGGCCACCAGGTCGCGGCCGGGACCCTGCTGGGCGGCGTTGTAGTTGGTGAGCTTCGTGGAGAAATTGCAAAAACCTTCGTGATGCTTGGTGGTCATCACCATGTATTTCTGGCCGGCCGACTTGGCCAGGCGGGCCCAGTCGCGGGCCGCGTTCGGTTTGGGCCGGAACTGCTTGGCGTAGGCCTGGTATTCGGCCACCGGAATGCCTTCTTCTTCCATTACCCATTCATGCCGGGCGAGCACGCTGTACACGCCCCAATGAATGAACATGCCGAAGCGCGCCTGGTGCCACCATTGCATGCGGCGGGCGCGGTCTTCTTCGCCGCCCGCGGCCGAAACCGTGCGCGCGGCGGCGCTAGCCGCGGTCGCGGCCGTCACCAATTGCAGATAATCACGTCGTGTCATCGGAAACACTCCAGCAGGCAGGATAGCACGTACGTTTAACGATAAATATTCATATGCGATGGAACGCCTTCAAAATCTCTCGCGTGGAATAGTGCATGGCAATGGGGCGGCCGTGCGGACAGCTCATCGGGCAATCGGTTTCGGACAAGGCCCGCAGCAGCCATTCCATCTTGCCGGCGTCCAGCTTGGTGTTGATCTTGATGGCGGCGCGGCAGGCGATGGAGGCGCAGATGCCGCGGCGCAGGTCGTCGAGCGACACCCCCCGGGTTTCGCCTTCGGCGGTTTCCAGAATCTCGAACAGGATGCGCTCGATATCGGACGCGGGCAGTGCGGCGGGAGCGGCCTTGATGGCGATGGTGCGCTGGCCGAAAGGCTCGGTTTCAAAGCCCGAGGCATGCAACTCGTCGGCGATGCGGGCGTAATCGATCTGCTGTTCGGCCGTCAATTGCACCACCAGGGGCAGCAGCAGGCGCTGCATCTCCACCGCGCCGCGGGCGCGCTGTTTCAGCACCTGCTCGAATAAGATGCGCTCGTGGGCCACGTGCTGGTCGATTATCCACAGCCCGTCGCGGCCGGCGGCGACGATGAAACTTTCGTGGATCTGGCCCAGCGGCCGCAGCTCCGAAAGCACCGAAAGCGAAAGCTCCGGCGGCGGAAGCGCGTCCGCGGAAAACGAGCCGTGCGGATCGGCATGGCGCGGCAGCTTGCCGGAAGGCGCCGGGCCGGGAGTGATTTCGAGTGGCGGCGCGCTGAAATCGAGACGGGCATTTGGGCCCGGAGCGGCGCGCAAGGTGAACTCGGGCAATGCGGCGTCGGTGGCGCCATCGGTTTCAGCGGCGGGCGCGGCATCGATTTCGGCCGGTTCCGCCAGCTTGCTCACCGGCAGACTTTCGGGCGGCGCCTGGTCGGCGATCATCTGGCTGAATTCCGAGTAGGGAAGCTGCGCCGCGGCTTGACCGCCTTGGGAAGTTCGCTGTGGCACTGGAGATACCGGGAACGTGGGCGCGGGGCGGCTCTCCATCAGGCGCTCGCGAATGGTGTCGCGCACGAAATCGTGCACGAACGAGCCGTGCCGAAAGCGCACCTCGGTCTTGGAAGGGTGAACGTTCACGTCCACTTCCTCGGCATCGCATTCCAGAAACAGCAGCGCGAAAGGAAACGCCGAGGGCGGAATCAGGTTGTGATAGGCGGAAGACAGCGCGTGCAGCAGGAGCCGGTCGCGAATCAGGCGGCCGTTCACGAAAATGTAAATCGAGTTGCGATTGCCTTTCTGCACCTGCGGCCGCGAAAAGAATCCGTTCAGGCGGAAGGTGCGCGCGGGCGGCTCCTCGGGTTCACGCAGGTATTCGGAGATGGCTTCCGAAGGCGGCACGTTGGGCGCGGGCATGCGCAGGTCGCGCTGGCGCTCGCCGATTTCCACCAGATCTTCCAGCACCTGGCTGCCGAATACCTGGTAGACGCGCTCTTCGAGCGACGCCACCGGCGTGACGCGCAGCAGTTCGGCGGGCCCGCTGGTCAATTGGAACGTTTTGGCGGGGTGCGCCAAGCTGTAGTGGGTGACCAGCGAAGCGATGTGCGCCAGCTCGGTCTGATCCGTGCGCAGGAATTTCTTGCGCGCCGGCACGTTGTAGAACAGGTCGCGCACCGCGATCGCGGTTCCGCGGCCCAGCGCGGCTTCCTCGCAGCGCAGCATTTTGCCGCCGGCGATTTCGATCCGCGTGCCGGTGGTCTCCTCTTCCGAGCGCGTTTCGAGCAACAGCCGCGAAACCGAAGCGATGGAAGGCAAAGCTTCACCGCGAAACCCCAAGGTGGCGATCGACAGCAGATCTTTGACGTCGCGCAGCTTGCTGGTAGCGTGCCGTTCAAACGCCAGCAGCGCGTCGTCGCGCAGCATGCCGCAACCGTCGTCGACGATGCGAATCAGCCGCCGCCCGCCCGATTCCACTTCAATCCGCAGGTCGGTCGAGCCCGCGTCGAGCGAATTCTCGAGCAGCTCCTTGACCACCGAAGCTGGCCGCTCCACCACCTCGCCGGCGGCGATTTTGTTGGCGACCTGATCCGGCAGGATGCGAATGCGGCCCATGAGGTTAGTATGGCAGGGCGGCGGGGTAAAATCGGAAGTGACGTGACGCTCGACGACTACAAAGTGAAGTAGTCCTGCAAATATCGAAGTCGCCTCAGATCCGGGCGCACTCGCCGTCCAAATAGGTGCAAGCGGTTTGGAAGCCGAGCCGTTCGTATACGTGGCGCGCGGCTAACTTCTGGTCTTCCACGTTGAGGACCACGCGGCTGATTCCGGCGCGGCGGATGCTGGCGAGGGCGTGGCTGGAGCAGATTCCGGCAAGCCCTTTGCCGCGGTGGCCGGGATGTGTGAAGACCGAGCCGAGGGCGGCGATGTTGTAACGATGACTGGCAACATGGGTCCCGGCGACCGCAATCAGGCGTCCATCCTCACGAACGCCATAATAGTGGCCGGAGGCGAGACATGCCGGCAGGAACAACACCCACTCTCCCTCGGCTAAGAGATTTTCGATCTCGGCGCGGTCTGACGGAAACAGCGGGACGGCTTCGCCGATAGCCGCGACAGGTTGTTCTAGATACATGCGCCGCATGCGGACCGAACGCTCGGGGCGGTAGAACTGGCGAAAGATGTCCTCGAATGCCGGGCGGACGTTTGCCCACACACGCGGCTCCTCGATAGACGCGAGGATCTGGGCGAAACCGGAAGCGTCACCGTAGTGGCACATCATGCGCGGGGAGAACCCGTCGTATAGAAGGACAATCGTGTTCGCGGCCTGTCGCCATTCGCAGTGCGGCATCCATTCAGGCTCGAGGTCTCCAAGGGCGAATCCCGCCCAAGGCCAATCTCGATTGAGGATCGGTTCGAGGACTGCCGGATCGGTCAGTTTCTGCACGGAACTACCATATTGCCATGAGCTGACTGAGCATCGCGCTTTCCGCCGCTTGTTACAATGCCGTTGGTCCGAGACCCATGACCGATTCCATCGAACTAGCCGCTCAATATCTGGCCGGCGCCCGGCGCCGAGGTGGCCATGCGCTCCGGCTGCCGGAGAACTGCCGGCCCACGGACGAAGCCGCCGCCCTCGCCGTGCAAACCCGCGTGGCGGAAATCTTGGGGGAAACCGTGGGCGGGTGGAAGTGCTCGCTCCCCAATGCCAAAGGCATCGTCCTTGCCCCGATTCTGGGCTCTAATATCTACGCGTCTGTGGCTGGCCCGTCCGGGTCGCCGTGCCCGGTGCGTCCCCACGGCGAATGGGCGCGCATCGAGCCGGAAATCGGCTTCGTCCTGGGGCGCGACCTGCCGCCGCGCGCGGTCCCCTATAGCCCCGAGGAAGCTCATGACGCTGTCGCCGAGACGCGCCTTCTGGTGGAGTTGCTGGGCAATCGTTACGCCGAGCCGGACACCATCCCCTACCTGGAGATGCTGGCCGATTGTCTCTCCAATCAAGGGCTGGTTGTGGGGCCGACGATTTCGCAACCGCCCCCGGCCCGCTGCACCATTCGCCTTACGGTTGGCAGCGAGCCTCCACGAATCATCGACGGCCGCCATCCCGACGGCGGTCCTTTCGGCACATTTCTCTGGGCGGCCAACTACCTTGCCGCCGGCAATCGGGGTATGCGCGCCGGCCAGGTGGTGACCACCGGCTCTTTCGCCGGCGCCCTCGAAGTGCCCCTCAACGTACCAGTCGGCGTCGAATTCGAAGGGCTCGGCGCCATCACGGTACAATTCCGGGCCGTCTAGCCCGCGAGCGCGCTGCTGTTGGTTGGCTGAAGGCTGACCGCTGTTCGCTGACCGCTTCGCCCTTGCGTGCGTCTATAATCGGGCTATGCGGAATGTTTCGCGCCGCGTATTTCTGGGAGCGTCTGCCGTGAGCGCCTTCGCCGCCGATTACCGTATCCTCGATCCCCACGTGCACGTGTGGAAACACGATCCCGAATATCCGTTCGCGGCCGGAGCCAAAGTGCCCGGCCGCGACGCCACGCCGGAGCAACTGCTCGCGCTCATGAAGGCCAATGGCGTCGAACGCACCGTGATCATTCAGGTGATTCATTACCGCTACGACAACCGCTACCTGGCCTCCGTGCTCAAACGCTACCCCGGCATTTTTCAAGGGGTCGCGCGCGTCGATCCGCTCGATCCGGCTGCTCCCGATCGCCTCTCGCGCCTCACCGAAGAAGGCTTTCGCGGCGTTCGCCTCAGCCCTTCCGGGGAAGCGTCGGGCGATTGGTTTCACGGCCCGCTCATGCCGCCGCTCTGGAAGCGCTGTCATGAGTTGCGGGTCCCCATGACCGTGCTGGCGCCCATCGGCCGCATGCCCGAAGTGGGACTGCTGCTCGAACCCACGCCCGATCTCACCGTGGTGATCGATCACATGGCCGATTGCCCCGTCGATCAGCCGCGCGAGCTCGAAAAGTTGATCGCCCTCAAGCGCTATCCCAACCTGTTCGTCAAGATTTCGCATACCTGGTCGCTCTCGCGCCAGAGCTACCCCTGGCTCGACGCGCAGGAACACGTGCGCCGGCTGCACGCCGCCTTCGGCCCCGAGCGGCTGATGTGGGCCACGGACTGGCCCATCATCGAGGCCAAGTCGACTTACGACAAAGCCCTGACCGTGGTGCGCGACGAGATGAAGTTCCTCAACGCCGAAGACAAGCGCTGGATCTTAAGCAAGACCGTCGAACGCGTCTGGCCCTTTAGAGCCACTGGCTGCTAGTGGCAACGTAAGATTACGTAAAACCTCCGCTTATTCCTGCCTGACCCTGTATCCTATGGCTGCCGCCGAGCGTCCCTATGTCACATCTAATCCCATTGAGGAGGGGCTTATGTTTGTCCACCTGAAGATGAGCCGTTGGGTGATCTGGTGGGTTTATGTCGGTGTTGTCTGCGGAGTGGTTGCGCTGATCAATATTCTCGGCCGGGAGGATCTTTCTCGAACCCAAGAACGCGTCATTTTGCTGATCGGTGTAGCCCATTGGGTTGTAGGAGGTTTAGTTTGTTACGCTTTGGATGCGATTCGGTTCGAGGGGCCGTCTGCAGAGGCGAAAACCGCCGAACCCGCGAAACTGCGGGAGGCGCCGGAATGGCATCCGCCATCCGATTTCCTTCTACCCGGTAGCAAGAAAAGTATTTTGCCGCCGAAATACTGAACTGTAAATTTCCGTACGGACTGCTCCCCACGTTGCCTACCGGGACCCCGTCGGTCCCAGACATTTTCGATCGCTTCAAGTAACCTTTTCCGCCCGCCGCAGTATAAGGGTCGATGCCCGCCATACTGCAGGATTTCCGCTACTCGCTGCGCAGTTTGCGCAAATCGCCGGTTTTTCTCACCGTCGCCGTACTTTCGCTGGCTCTCGGCATCGGCGCTAACACGGCCATCTTCACCCTTATCGACCAGCTCATTCTGCAGCCGCTTCCAGTAAAAGATCCGGAACAGATCGTGATGCTGGCGGGGCGCGGCAAACATTACGGCGGCAACAACGGGGATCAAAGAATTTCCTACCCGATGTATGGGGAAATCCGCGACAAAAACCAGGTCTTCAGCGGCATGTTCTGCACCTATCCGAATACCGTGAGCGCTACGTTCGAAGGCCGCACGGAGCTGATCGGGGCCGATTTCGTTTCCGGCAACTACTTCCCGGTTTTGGGCATCGGCGCCGCGGCCGGCCGCGTGTTCAACGCGTCCGACGATCTCTATCAGGGCGCGCACCCGCTGGCCGTGCTCAGTTACGGCTACTGGCGCGCGCGCTTCGGCCGCGACCCCGGCATCGTCGGAAAGAAGATCGTGGTCAACGGCCGGTCGCTGACCGTCATCGGCGTGAGCCAGGCGGGATTCGATGGCGTGGAACCGGGCCGCGCGCCCCAGATCCGCATCCCCATGACCATGAAGGACGACCTGCCACGCACTAATTACCCCCGCTTGAGCAACGACCGCTTCCGCTGGACCGAGGTCTTCGCCCGCCTCAAACCCGGCATGACCACCGAGAAGGCGCAAGCCGGACTGCAGCCGCTGTTCCATCAGATCATCAATCGCGAA
Source organism: Bryobacteraceae bacterium (assembly GCA_049511335.1). GTDB lineage: Bacteria > Acidobacteriota > Terriglobia > Bryobacterales > Bryobacteraceae > JBEKYD01. The sequence continues at coordinate 26,421 of JBEKYD010000021.1, forward strand.
GTGACCGAGAAGCCGTTCGCCAAAGCCGCACCCCTCGTCAAGCAGGAGTTCCTGAGGATGTGGATGCAAGTGATGCCCGGCTCGAAAGGCCGCTCTTACCTGCGCAGAACATACTCCAAACCGCTTTTCGCGCTGATGGGCATCGTCGGACTGGTGCTCTTGATCGCCTGCTCCAACCTGGCCAATCTGCTGATCGCGCGCGCCTCGGCGCGGCAGAAGGAGATTGCCGTTCGCCTGGCTTTGGGCGCCGGGCGCGGCAGGCTCGTCCGCCAACTTCTGGCGGAAAGTCTCCTGCTCGCGGCCGTGGGCGGATCTCTGGGCGTTGGGCTGGCCGTCCTGATCGACCAGGCGTTGATCGATTTTCTACCCGTCGGGCACACCCCGCTCTCGCTTTCCGCCGCGCCGGATTGGAGCGTACTCAGCTTCACTTTCGCCATCTCGGTGGCGGCCGGCGCCCTTTTCGGGCTGGTTCCGGCCCTGCAATCCACCCGCCCCCAACTCGCGGGCACATTGAAAGATCAGGCCGGCGCCGTCGTCCAAGGCGGCGCCGCCGGGTTGCGCAAAGCGCTCGTGGTGGCGCAGGTTTCGCTATCCCTGCTGCTGGTGATCGGCGCGGGCTTGTTCCTCGAAAGCTTGCGCAACCTGAAAACCCTGAATCCCGGCTTCGAGGTCAAGAATCTGCTCGCCTTCGATGTCGACCCCACCTTGAGCCGCTACGACCGCCAATGGACCGCGGATTACTACCGCCGCCTGCGCAACCGTTTGAACACGCTGCCCGGCGTGGAATCGCAAACTGTCGCCGTAGTCCCGGTGCTCGAAAACGACGAGTGGGATAACTGGGTCACCATCGAAGGCTACTCGGCCAAACCGGATGAGCGCCCCGATCCTCACGTGCAATTTTGCAGCCCCGGGTTCTTCCAGACGTTGAAGATTCCCGTGCTGCTGGGCCGCGATTTCGACGACCGCGACGCCGCCGGCGCGCCCAAAGTCGGCATCGTGAACCAAAAGTTCGTCAAGCGATATTTCGGCGACGCCAACCCCCTGGGCCGCCACCTCGGCATGGGAATCGATCCAGGGACCAAGATGAATATCCAGATCGTCGGCGTGGTAGGCGACACCAAATACGAAAACCTGCGCGAGGAGATTCCTTACGAGCTCTACCTTCCCAGCGACCAGCAGGATTGGGCCGAGGACAGCACGGTCTACGTGCGCGCGCAGGGCGACCCGGCCCGCCTGTTTCACACCCTGCATGAGGCAGTGGTGGGAGTAGACGCCAATGTCCCCATGCACGACCTGCGCACCTTGGACGAACAGATGGAGATCTCGCTGCTCACCGAGCGCCTGCTGGCTACGCTTTCCAGCGTCTTCGGATGTCTGGCCACGCTCCTGGCCGCGCTGGGCCTCTACGGCGTGATGGCGTTCATGGTGGCGCGCCGCACCCGCGAGATCGGCATTCGCATGGCGCTGGGCGCGGGCCGAAGCTCCGTGATGTGGATGGTCCTGCGCGAAACCCTGACCCTGGCCGCCATCGGCGTAGCCATCGGTCTTAGTGGCGCCTACGCCGTAACCCGCTTGATTCAAGCCCAGTTGTTCGGAGTCGAGCCCACCGACTTGTCCACCCTGGCCGCCGCTTCGTTGGGAATCGCCGCCGTGACCGCCCTGGCAGGCTACCTCCCAGCCCGGCGAGCCACCGCGATCGATCCCATGTCCGCCCTGCGCTGGGAGTAACGAGTGACGAGTCGTGGCGCGGGCTGTCCAGCCTGCTGAGCCGAGAGTCCTCTCGGCTTTTTTTCTCGTCCTCCGCCCGGACCCTCCACTGCCGGCACTTTACGCCACGGCTTAAATCAACGGCATTGGGGCTGACAGGGTGCTCAACCGATCCGGGGAAATCCGTTCGCGTCAACCGCTCCCTTACGGTCGCGGCTCGGTAAGTGACTGCAAACACACGGCACCCGTAACCGAGCCGCGACCGTAAGGGAGCGGTTGACGCGCCTAAATTGGGAAATCCCCAGGTCGGTTAAGCACTCTGGGGCTGACCCTCTGCTCTGTCTTCGGTGATACATTGGTAAGGTAGCTTCGTCCCTGGACGAATTCTCCGCAGAGGTTCTGTTATCTTCAGAAGTAATCATCTCAGGGCGGTTAGCTCAGTTGGTTAGAGCGTCTGGTTTACACCCAGAAGGTCGCAGGTTCGAATCCTGCACCGCCCACCATAAAATCAATAACTTACAGGCTACTGAACCTTCTTGGGCACTGCAGAAGCAGCAACCGGAGCAGCAACCGGGGCTGGCTGCAGGATGTCGTCCATTTTGACGGCTACGTCGCGCTGCACCTGCGGCAGCACGTGGGCGTAGGTTTGCATCGTGAAAGAAACCTGGGAATGGCCCAACAGATCTGCGATATACCGCGGGCTGACGCCTTGCGCCAGCAGCAGCGTAGCAACGCTGTGGCGCAGGTCGTGAAAACGGATCTGCGGCAACCGAGCGGCTTTGAGGATGGCGTGGTGGCGCCGGATCACGCTGCGCGCGTCCAGCGGCGTCCCTATCGAAGTGGTGAAGACGAACCCGGTATCCTGCCAGGCGGTACCAGCCAACAGACGCTCCTGTTCCTGCCGGGCACGGTGGGCATGCAAAGCAGAGATCGTCACGGCTGGTAGATTGATCGTATGCACCTTGTCCTTTTTCGTTGGGACCAGAGCAAGCTTGCCATTGATGCGCTGGAGAGCCTGCCGGATCGTGAGGGTTCCGGCTACCAGGTCTACTTCCGGCCACTGAAGCCCCAGGGCTTCACCCTGCCGGCAACCAAGAGAAATGGCCGTGGTGAACAGAGCCTCCAAGCGGTCGCCCTTGAGTGCTGCAAGGAAGGTCCTGGCCTGCTCTGCATCGAAGGCTTTCATCTGCGGTTTAATCACTCGGGGCGGATCTACTAGAGCGGCAACGTTCCGGGGCAGGATTCCATCTTTGGTGGCGACTTCCAGGGCGCCGCGCAACGTCACCAGCAGGTGCTTTACCGACCGGGCGCTCAGAGGTGCGCCCGCTTCCGGCGGTTCGCCTTCCTGCGGTTTCTTCCGCGATGGCTGCGGAGTCGTGAGCTTGTCGTTGAGGAACTGCCGGATGTGGGCGGGCGTGAGCTTGGCGAGCGGCTTGTCGCCGATGGCGGGTGCGATGTGGAGCCGCACAAGATCGGAGTAGCTGCGGAATGTTTTCGGCTTCACTTGCGGCTTCGCCACCTCCGCCAGCCAGTGCTGCAGGAACTGCCCTACGGTCTGTTTCTCGGAAATGATCGGCAGCCCAAGTTCGCGGTCGCGTAGTATCTTCGTCAGCTTGCGCTGCACATCGTAGCGGGTCGGAGCGGTGATGAACTTCCGCCGCCAGACGGGCGCGCCCGCGTCGTTCCGCGCCCACCCGAGGCTTATGGCCGCGCGCCACTGGCCGTCTTTGGTCTTGTAGATCGAACCCTCGCCCTGACCGCGTTTGTGTTTCTTCGACATTTTTACCTCTCCAACTTACGCCCATCTTTATCGTTTCTGCAACTGAGAAAGAAACTCTAAACGGGCTCTACTCCAGCGTCGCAAGACGCCCGTAGCGCGTTCATTTTGAATGGATTAACCGACAACAATCTCGGACAGAGAGAGACTCAAAAAGTGAAAGGGTATAGTACAGGCGGGAACAAAATATGCCCAAAAGCGAAACCAGTTTACGCGGTGGAAATGGCGGGGCCGCCGCATGGAAACCCGTTGCGGACCGCCAAACAGCGCCATCGGCCGAAGCCCTCCTCCTGCGCGCCCCCGAAGTCGCGCGTCTCTTGGGAATTTCGCGCGCACTGGCCTATCGATGGATGTCGTCCGAAGTCCTCCCGGTCGTACGGGTAGCCGGATCGCGGATGTTGCGCACCCCGCGAGCGGCGTTGCTCAAGTGGATCGCGGAGCGCACGTCGCCACCGCAGGGAGGGTCAGCAGCATGACTGCCCCACGCGGCAAGCCCGCCAGCGGGAAAGGAGGCGCGCCGTGCCTGAGGATCGCTACATAGATCTTGACGAGCTGATGGCGTGGCGGGAGCGGTGCGCGACGTTTTTAGGGCGCCAGGCGGCGGAGGCGCGGTAGATGGGGAATACGGCCATTGCCTTCACTTCGTCCGAAGTCGCCAGGTACTACGCGACGCGCGTCCCGCGGTTGAAACAGGGTCCCGCAGCGCAGTGGCGCGGGCCGTGTCCGATCCACCGCGGCCAACGGGACAGCTTCGCCGTTCATTCGAACACTGGGCGTTGGCACTGCCACAGCAAGTGCGGGCGTGGCGGGGACATTCTGGCTCTCGAAATGGCTCTGACCGGCGCGGACTTCAAAACGGCGAAGGCCGAAGTCTTCCGCATCATCGGGCGCGCAGCGCGCCCCCGCGTCGTGGCCACCTACGATTACACCGATGAAGACGGGGGCCTGCTGTACCAGACCGTTCGCCTGGAACCCAAGGCCTTCCGCCAACGGCAACCGGACGGCAAGGGCGGGTGGGTCTGGAACATCAAAGGTGTTCGCCTGGTGCTTTATCGCCTCCCGGAGCTGTTGAAGCGCGCGACTGAAACCGTCTTCACCTGCGAAGGCGAACGCGATACTGAATCCATCGAAGGTCTGGGCTTGCTCGCCACCTGCAACCCCATGGGCGCCGGAAAGTGGAGGCCCGAGTACTCCGAAACGATCCGCGGCCGTTCGGTCGTAGTTCTGCCCGACAATGACCCGCCTGGCCGGAAGCACGCAGCGGTGGTTGCCGCTGATCTGTTGCGCGTGGGATGTGACGTCCGCATCATCGAGATTCCCAAGGGCAAGGATGTCTCAGATTGGTTGGGCGCGAGTGGGACCCTCCGCAAACTTCAGACGCTTGTCAGCGCGCAACAGGCGCTGACCGCCGAGACTTTGGCGGCGTGGCGCGCGCGTTGGGACCTCGACAACGGCCCGGAGACGTCAGCCGGCGACATACTGGGCAAGGCGAAGTCACCGTTCCGCGTCACTGACGAGGCGGTTCTCTGGCGCGATCCCGACCCGGAAAAAGGACTGTTGCGAATCTGCGGCCGGCTCGAAGTCGCAGCGGTCACGCGAGACAGCAAGGGCGACGGGTGGGGACGATTACTTCGTTGGTGCGACTCCGATGGGCGCTCACATGAGTGGGCTATGCCTATGTCCCTGCTTGCCGGCGACGGCAACGAATATCGCCAGCGGCTGTTGGATGGCGGGCTATTCCTCGCTCCAGGCCGCAAGGCGCGTGAGCAACTCACCGTCTACCTTCAGACCATGCGACCCCAAGCGCGGTCGCTGTGCGTGGCTCGGGTAGGGTGGCATGGCGACAGCTTCGTTTTGCCGGGAGCGACCATCGGGCCGGACGGCGAGGAAAACATCCTGTTTCAGACGCCCTTCGAGACAGACCACTACCTGAATGTGTGCGGGACGGTGGACGAGTGGCGCGACCACGTGGGCCGGTTCTGTTCCGGCAATTCGCGGCTGATTCTGGCGGTGTCGTGTGCGTTTGCCGGGCCCCTGCTGTCCCTAGTGGGCGCCGAATCGGGCGGCGTGCACCTGGTGGGGGCGACCTCGACTGGGAAGAGCACGGCGCTCCTGGTGGCCGGTTCCGTGTTGGGCGGCGGCGGGAGGAACGGCTTCGTGCAATCGTGGCGGACTACTGCGAACGGCTTGGAAGCCATCGCAGAAATCCACAACGATCTGACGCTCTTCTTGGACGAACTCTCCCAGATAGACGCGCGGGAGGCGGCGGAGACCGCTTACCTTTTGGGCAACGGAACCGGCAAGATGCGCATGACCCGAAATATAGGCGCACGAAAAAAGCTGTTATGGTCGCTGTTGTTCGTGAGCGCGGGCGAGTTGACGCTTGCAGACCATGCGCAAACCGCGGGCAAGCGCACCAAGGGCGGTGCCGAAGTCCGGCTGCTGAACATCGAAGCGGATGCCGGGGCCGGGCTGGGACTCTTCGAGAAAATCCACGGCGCAGAATCGCCCGATGGTTTCGCACGTCAACTGAAGGACGCGGCACGGCAGTTCTATGGCGCTCCTCTGCGGGACTTCCTCGACTATTTGATAGGGACACGGGCGGCTGTAGAGAACTGGGTGCGCGACTTTCAGCAGGGCTTTGTAGGCCGCAACGTTCCCGAGGACGCGTCCGGGGAGGTGTTCCGCGCCGCGCAGCGGTTCGCTCTGATCGGGGCGGGGGGTGAACTCGCTACGGCTGCCGGCATTACCGGTTGGGAACGCGACGAAGCCACCGACGCGGCGGCGCGTTGCCTTGAGTCGTGGATTGCCGGCCGGGGGACCATCGGCGCTGGGGACGCAGAGGCAGCGGTTAATCAGGTGCGGCGGTTTTTCGAAGCGCACGGGCCAAGCCGGTTTCAAGTGCTTCACAACACGACGACAAATCCGGCGGATGAAAACCGGATCGTGAATCGCGCTGGCTTCCGGCAACAGACTGCCGAAGGAGAAACGGAATACCTGGTGCTTCGCGAAACCTTCAAGGCGGAGGTCTGCGCGGGATTCGACTACCGCATGGTGGCCCGCGTCTTGGAGGAACGGGGTTTCCTAGAGCGCCAACCGCCCGACCTGACAAAGCGGGTGCGGTTGCCCGGCAATCTTGGCTTGACTCGGGCCTTTTGTATCAAGGCTTCGATTCTGGAGGGGTGAGCGTTTGCGGACCTACTCTCTTTTTTCTCGGACAAGTCGGACAAGTCGGAACAACACCGATTTCATTGGGTTCAGGCGTGTTCCGACCCCGAAGAACGGCACTCGGACAAGTCGGACACGGAGGCCCGCGCCCTTAGGGTTGTTCCGACCTGTCCGACTGGCAAAACACCGACTCGGAACACCCCAATGCCCCGTATTTGCTGGGGTGTCCGACTTGTCCGAGTTGTTCCGACAAGAACAAGGGCGTAAAACGTAGGGACGCTGATCCCACCGCCAACGCGGCCGTGTTCGCGCAACGGTTGCGCCCGCTAGGCGACGGACGGTCGTTCGATGAAGTTCGCAGCCGCGCCGGAGGCCGGGACCGGTCGGGCGCGGCAGCTTGTTCGTCTCAAGCGGCTCGCAACGGCCCCGTTCGTCCAATTTTGGACCGACGGGACTTTTATCCCGAAACATAAGGGAGTTACACACCGGGTCTTAGAAGTGGGTTTTGGAAGTTTACGACCGGCACCCCGGATCGCCGTCAACGCAAAACATAAGGGGAGCGACACGCCCGCATACCTGGACTGCCTCCAAATACCTGGAGTGCACCGGCTTCCTGGTGGGCATCCTAAATCGCGGTCGCCCTGTTCGCTGTGCTGATGGTGGTGGCGATGTCGCAACAATGACAGCCTGGCCGCCGCAACCGGCTCAAGGCAAACCTTAAAGGCAACGCGTCTTCTGCAACAACATGCTGGCGCCCCCCCAAGACGTGAACAGCACTCCGCGACCGCCGGGAAGAATTACCCCGTTTCCGTTTCTTCGACATTTACTTCTCCAGCTCTTTCGCCCACCTCCGTATATTTTTTATGCAGCTGAGAAAGAAACTCCAAGTGGGCGCTACTCCGGCGACCCAGAACGCCCGTAGCGCGTTCACTTTAAATGGATTACTGGCAGTAACTTTCGGACGGAGAGAGACTCAAAAGCCACGAACGGTATAGTTCTTTAGAGTAAACAAAATATGCCCAAAACCGAAACAAGTTTACGCAGTGGAAACGGGCGGGTCGCCGCAGGGAAGCCCGCCGCGGACCACCAAACTGCGGCCCGCGCTATCCCCGAAATCCTCCTTCTCCGCGCCCCCGAGGTTGCGAAAGTCCTCGGAATCTCGCGGGCGCTCGCATATCGGTGGATGGCGTCGGAAACGCTCCCCGTCCTGCGGGTGGCCGGATCAAGAATGCTTCGGTGCCCACGGGCGGCCCTGCTTGCGTGGATCGAGCAGCGCACGTCGCCGCCTCAGGGAGGAGAAGCAGCGTGACGGCCCCACGCACCGCGCGTAAGTGACACCCGTGTAGCCGCGCGGGCACTTGAGGACCAGATGGTGAAGAGTGGGGCGCTGTCCTAAAGGGGGCGCGCCCCGTGACCTATTTGAAACGGGAAGCTCGGCTCGACTCCGGGCTTCGGAAAGTTCTAACGTGTCAGCCACATTATACCCCGCGCCCCAGCAGAGGGTAATTTCCCCTTTCCCCGCTTCCATCGAGGAGGTCGAAAGGAGGCGATCATGCAAATCCCGGCGGTAGACTTGCGAGCCCGCTGGCGGGAGGAATTGCGGCTGCACGAAAGGCTCGAACAAACACGCGGCGGCCACTTCGAGGGTACGAGGAGAGAGCTGACGCGGCATCTCATGTGGCGATTCGTTTGCCTGTATTGGACGCAGACGCGGGAGGAGCGCAAATTCCAGCATGGCCAGCTGACCCTGACCCCCGCGAATCAGCGTGCGTTCGAAGCCATGTGGGAGCGGATGCGCCCGAAGGACGCGCGCCCACGGCACGCTGACGTGGCGCCGATGCTGCGGTGCAAAGTTGAAGGCCGCCGTTATGCCTGGTACCAGAAGCGCTGGCGGCGCGATGATCTAAATGCGTGGCTAGGGGTCACGGCGGAAGAGATAGCGCTCTTGTCATCGGAGACCTACGCGCGGCCGGCGGAAAAACCCAGCGGTCTGGTTTCGATGCCCGCCGGCGTGAGATCGACCGCACCGAACGCAGTCACGCCGAGCGACGGGCGAAAGGTAACAGCCCACCCGGATGGCGGCATTCCGGACTTCCGCAGGATAAACCGCAACCTGCCCATCGCCGAAGTAGCGAAGGCGCTAGAGCTGCGCTTTGGTCAAAGCGGCATGATTCACTGCTGGCACCCGGAGAAGCACCAGCACGGGGATCGAACGCCGTCGGTAGGCATTCAGAAGAGCGTCAATCGCGTGAAATGCTTCGGCTGCGAAACGCCGCCCATGAGTGTGATCGATCTGGTAATCGACGCCCAAGCCACCGACGCTGCCGGCGCGGCGGCCTGGCTTGAGCGGAATTTCGAGGTTCCCCGCATACCGAAGGGCCGCCACCTGGAACCCACTCGCCCGCTGCCACGCTACGACGTTGGGCACGAGCAGCCGCTTGAACTTCTGGTCAAGTCCGGTGTCTGGGCCACGCTTCGTCCCCAGGCCCAACGGATTGGGCCGGTCCTGTTGCACTTCGCGGAAAAGCGCGAGCACGACACGTTTCGTGTCCAGCTCAGCAACCGCGGCATCATGCGCTACAGCGGGATTAAGTCGTTCGGCTCGGTGAGCAAGGGCATCGCGCAGCTTGAGGAGATCGGCTGGCTGTCGATTCTCCGCGGCGACGCCCGCGCCGGCGGGCTGATTCGGGCCGCGAACACCTACATCTTGACGCCCTACAGCGATGCGATTCTGGAACTGGCGAACGCAATGGCCGCCCAGAACCGAAAAGAGATTGAAATCGAACGGGAGATGAGGAGACTGCAACGCCTTGCCCGAGTGGAAGCCCTGAATGCCGCTACGCGCTGTGTAGCGATGAAACCTACCAACGCGGGGCATTACAGGGTATAACCCTCTTTACACCCAGCGTAGCGTGGCGCAAAATGCCGCTACACGCAGTGGAGCGTCAAATTCGAAGCAGATTGGGCACTTGATGGATAATCCGCAAGATGTGTCCTTACCGGATCAGGAACCACCCCCTTCGGCATAAGCGTTAAGATAGGCGTCGGCGCACCGCCCCGTGGGGTCAGTCCCCGGTCCCAAAGCTACTTCCTCGAACTGGACACCACGTTCCTTTTCCCACCCACTTCCAAAGGTCAGGCGCTTTCCGCCCAGTTGACGTGGACCGGACATCACGGGACCGATCTTCCGGAACGCTGTACGGGCCATTCTACGATAAGCCCACTGATGACTTCACGGCCGCAATCGCCGGAACCTGGCAGGACCACGTCTACGGCTTGGTGGTTTGCAACCAAGTGGAGTGTTCTTTTCCGCGTTCTGTCACTTAGGATCCGGAGTCGAGTGCACGGATCGGGCTCCCATTTGACCACAGTCAAGAGGCCTGCTTACATCATTACGTGACCAGGGAGGTGTTGGCTATCGTTGGCTCGGCGGTTTTCCTGGTCATCGCCCCCGGGTTCGTAGCCGGTTTGGTGCCTTGGTGGATCTCCCATTGGAAACTCGAAGCTGCTCTCTTGGGATTGCCGCCTCTGCGTTTTGTGGGCGGCATTCTGATAGCTCTCGGTGCCATTGGCCTCCTGGATTCGTTCTTCCGATTCGCATTGCAGGGGGTGGGCACGCCGGCACCGATCTTTCCGACCCGTCATTTGGTCGTCAGCGGACTATACCGTTATGTCCGAAATCCGATGTACGTGTCGGTGGTGAGCGCGATTCTTGGTCAAGGCTTGATCCTCGGAAACGTGCAGTTGCTTGAATACGGCGGGTCTGTATGGCTGCTGTTTCACCTTTTTGTTTTGGTCTACGAAGAACCGACTCTAATGGCAAGTTTTGACTCCGAGTACAAATTGTTCTGCGCCGAAGTCCCGAGATGGATTCCGCGCCTCACCCCGTGGAGCGGTCTTCGCGATGGGGCGGTCACGCGGAAGTAGACCACTCGACAGTGTGGTCGCCGACTCGGCCGAGTGCCGTCGCGATCTGGCCCCCGCCGGAAACCGCGCGCGTGGTAACCCACCTACAAGGGCGTGCGGAGCGTGCCTGCAAGACCGGCGCTGTGAAACCTTTCTCGTGGGAAAGTGGACCGCTGTTGCACGGCGTCGCCAGCCCAATGGAAAGAAAGCCCACTTTTTGTCCAGTGAGTGGGAACTGGTAAAACGCTGCGGCGTGCTGACAGCCCCATTTCTCGAAGGCGATCTGATCCGGGAGTTGGATTTGGCAGGATTCGTCGGAGATGGATAGTTTCCGGATGCGCCGTAATTCGTTCCCAATGCAAGTACGACATCCGCGAGTGTACAATCATGACACGCTCATGACCCTCGCTCCCGGAACTCGTATGGGGCCGTATGAGATCCTTGCGATGATCGGCTCCGGGGGCATGGGCGAGGTGTATCGTGCGCGCGACGCGCGGTTGAGACGCGAGGTCGCGGTGAAGATTCTTCCCCCGGAAGTCGCCACCGATCCTGTTCGACGCCAGCGCTTCGAATTCGAGGCGCGCACAGTGGCTGCCCTGAATCATCCCAACATCGTCGCCATCTACGACGTGGGCGTAGAAGACGGTGTGTCGTATATCGTGAGTGAGCTGATTGAGGGCCAACCGCTCCGTGGAAGCTCCCTCGGATTACGGAAGAGCCTCGATTGCGCCGTCCAGATCGCCAACGGGATTGCTGCCGCCCATGCCGCGGGGATCGTCCACCGGGACCTGAAGCCCGACAACATTATGTTGACTCGGGACGGAGGCGTCAAAATCCTGGACTTCGGACTGGCCAGGCTGAACGTGCCGCCAACGGCCGAGGCAGCCACCGAAACGTTGACGATTCGAACCCAACCGGGCCTGCTGATGGGCACCGTCGGATATATGTCGCCGGAACAGGTTCGCGGCAAGGACGCCGATGAGCGCTCCGACATCTTCAGCTTCGGAGTAATTCTATACGAGATATTAGGCGGCCGGCGTGCCTTTCATGGCGACACCGCGGTCGAAACGATGACGGCAATCCTGAAGCAGGAGTTGCCCGAGCTGCCCGATACCGTGCCTTCCGGCGTGCGGCAGATCGTTTACCACTGCCTGGAGAAAGATCCTGCGAATCGGTTTCAGTCGGCGCGCGACCTGTCGTTCGCGCTCTCGGCGATGTCGCCAGGGGCGAGCCAGAGTGGCGCTGCCCCGAAGGTTCCCGGACCGGCGCGCTGGCGCCGCTGGACGCTGGCGGCCGCCGGGGCGGTCTCGCTGATCGTGCTCACCATCGCCGTGTACCGCCTGGTGGCGCCGGAGCCGCGGCCCACGAACTGGTCGGGAGCGCTTCTGGGCGGACCGGACATCGCGTTTCGACCGCGCCCCTCGCCCGACGGACACCTGGTGGCATTCTTCGCCGTGGATGGAGGCTACACGCAGGTCGGCGTCATGACGCCCGAAACCGGAAACTGGTCGATGCTCACGCATAGCCGGCAGCATGGAAACGTCACCAACGTCGCTTGGGCGCCGGATGGCTCCTCCATATATTACGACCGCGTCGAGGCCGTGCCGGAGGGGATCTACAGCGTGCCTGTGCTTGGCGGCGACGAGCGGCTCGTCTTCCCACGGGCGTTCCGGCCGGAGACGCTCCCGGACGGGAGTTTACTCGCAGAGAAGCTGAACTCCGCGCGTGAGTGGCAACTCTTCCGCTTCTGGCCCGCCACCGGGCGGGTACAGGATCTGCCCGTCGCAGCGGTCGATCCCAATGAAAGTCTCTCCAATCCGCGCACATTCCCGAACGGCAAGGAAGCTCTGATCGATGGAGCGCCGCTGGGGAGGGAAGCCGCCGACGGCGTGAAACTGCTGGTGGTGGATCTCGTCACCGGCGCCACGCGGCCCCTCGCGCCCGATATTCCGAGAGGCACCGGCGCGCCCGATTACGCGGTGAGCCGCGACGGGAAATCAGCGGTGATCACTCGGGAGCTTGGGGAATTTACGCAGGTGCTTGCCGTCCCCATCCACGGACGCGGGCCGGCTCAAATGCTGTTTACCGCCACCCACGAAGTCTGGGGCGTGGATACCGCCCCCGATGGAAGCGTGTATTCCTGCGTGACGGACGTCCCGGCGGAACTGGTGAGCCGCCCGCTGGATCGCGATCAGACGGAAACGTGGGCTCGGTTTCCGGAGGTCTCCGATCCCGACGTGCTTGCCGTCCTGCCGGATGGGCGCGTGGTCCTGACGGTCGTCTATTCGGAGCGCCCCCGCCTGATGGTCGTACAGCCCGGGAAGAAGCCGGTTGCCATGGTCGCCACCACGGAGGAAACTTCGACACCCGTTACGGCCGCCGGCCCACGCGAGATCGCGTTCATGATCGGTCCTGCGCCACGAGGAACGATTGCGTTTGCGGACGTCGAAACCGGGCGCATCACGCGCCGCATCGCTCCAGGCAAGGGTGAAATCGTCTCGCTGGCAGCTTCGCCGGATGGCGGCACGCTGTATTTCGCCGCGGGAGGCAGCATCTGGTCGATTCCGTCCGCGGGCGGGCAAGCGCGGAAGGTTCGCGCCGGCGATCGCGTCGTGGCCGACCCGTCCGGCCGGGCGCTCCTCGTCAGCGTCCTGCAAAGCCCGAATATGCGACTCTTTCGCGTACCTCTGGACGGGTCGCCGGAGAGCGAGATCGCCGCCGATGTATCCCACGCGCCACGGTATTCGCACCTCTCGCCCGGTAGCTGGAATGCGGACGGCCGTCTCCTGGTTACCCTCCAAGAGACATGGTTCGGAGCGCCGGCTGTGCTGGATACCCGGAACGGCCGGCTGCAGCCCCTGCCATCCGACAAGACGACCGATTACGCCAGTATGGCCTGGCTGCCGGACGGACGCATGGTCGCCCTGCGCGGCGGCATGCGCTCCACATTATGGCGATTCGCACCGGCGCAGGAATAATCCGGCGAGAGAAGCTGACTGCGCCTTGGAGAGATGGCTGGTCCGCCATGTCGTCACGAAGGCTGCTCCGTGGCTCCCTCACCGTACTCCGACCACCCTTGTGGCCCTTCGGCCGCCAAGTCGCAAGTATTCGCCTCGTTCCAACAAATTCATGGACCTTGGTTCAAGTTCGCGACAAGTGCTGCTGAGAGCGTCGGCGGATCGCGGGTGTATCGTCGGGAACCCGGAAGTTGGGTTTTTCGCGGATCGATGGGGCGAAAACTTCCGGATGCGCCGTGATTCAGGAGTTGAATCTGGTAGGATCGTTGGGAAAGATAGTGGACGGATACGCCGTAATCCAGGCTCTATCCGCGTCCAATCGGGTACATTGAGTTGAATCATTCATATATGCCGCTCTCTGTCGGAACACAACTCGGACCCTACGACATTCTCGCGCCCATTGGCGCGGGTGGCATGGGTGAAGTGTATCGAGCCAAGGACACCAAGCTTGAGCGCGAAGTTGCGATCAAAGTTTTGCCGCCGGCTCTCGCGCAGGATCCCGAAAGACTAGCGCGCTTCGAGCGTGAAGCCAAGGTACTCGCTTTGCTGAACCATCCCAACATTGCGCAGATCTACGGGATCGAAGAGTCGAACAACTTACGCGCTTTGGTGATGGAGTTGGTGCCGGGAGAGCCGCTCAAAGGGCCGCTCCCGCTTGCGACCGCCCTCAACTACGCCAGGCAAATTGCTGAAGCGCTGGAAGCCGCGCACGACAAGGGCATCGTCCATCGGGATCTGAAGCCCGCCAATATTCTGGTGACACCCGGCGACGTGGTCAAAGTTCTCGACTTCGGGCTTGCCGCGGTGGAGGGCCGCGAACAGGAGGCCGCGGATCCTAACAACTCGCCCACCCTCACCGTCTCCCCGACGCGCGCGGGAATGATTATGGGCACCGCGGCCTACATGAGTCCGGAGCAGGCTCGGGGCAAGCAGGCCGACAAGCGCGCCGACATTTGGGCCTTCGGCGTGGTGTTGTACGAAATGCTCACCGGCCAGCCGCTGTTTCGCGGCGAGACGGTTTCCGACATTCTGGTCGAGGTCCTTGGAAAAGAGCCGGATCTGAGCGCACTGCCCGCCCACGCCCGCTACGTGGTTGAGCGATGTTTGCGCAAGGACCCGCGCAAGCGTTGGCAAGCCATTGGCGATGTCCGAATCGCTCTCGAAGAAGGAGCGCCGGAACCAAGTTCGCCAGCACTCAGCCTCAAAGCAAAGCGAACCTGGCTGCCCTGGACGATGGCTGGCGCACTTCTGTTGGTTGCGGCGGTCACGTCGTTCACGGCATGGCACGCCACTCGATCGGCGTCCGGTTCCGGCGATCTTCCGCTCATCCGCCTGGACGCCGACCTCGGTCCGGACGCGCACCTCGGTACAGCCTATGACGCAACTTTCGCGACCATTTCTCCGGATGGCACGCGGCTGTTGTATCCCGTGCGCGGGCCGGATGGCAAACAGATGCTGGCTTCCCGCCTTTTGGACAAGCCGGCTGGAACCGTGATCGCCGGTACCGAGCACGGCTCCGACCCGTTTTTCTCGCCCGATGGCCAATGGATCGGATTCTTCGCCGACGGCAAGCTGAAAAAAATCGCCTTGAACGGCGGCAACGCCCCGGTGACCTTGGCCGAAGCGCCCTTTGCGCGGGGCGCAAGCTGGGGCGAAGACGGAACGATTATCGCCGCGCTCACCAATACCGCCGGCCTTTTCCGCATTCCTGCTTCCGGCGGATCAGCCCCCCAACCATTAACCCAACTTCGCGCCGGAGAGGCAACTCATCGTTGGCCCCAGGTTCTGCCGGGAGGGCGAGCCGTACTATTCACAGCAAGCAATAACCTGAGTAACTACGAGGGCGCCAGCCTGGAAGTGCTGACATTCAAGACCGGCGGGAGAAGAGTTCTTCAGACCGGGGGCTACTTCGGACGTTATACGGCCAGTGGCCATCTCCTTTATGTTCACGGCGGAGCGCTCTTTGCTCTGTCCATGAGTGGTTCGGCGGACAAACCCCAAGGCGGCCCCGTCCCTGTTTTAGATGATGTAGCCAGCAGCTCGAATACAGCGGCGGGGCAGTTTGATGTTTCGCGAACGGGGGTTTTTGTCTACCGCAGCGGCAAGTCGGAGCTGGAGACTTGGTCCCTTGCGGTCTTGGATGCAAGTGGCTCCCGGAAGATACAGCCGCAGTTGTCCAAGCCCGCCGCTTACTTTACGCCGCGTTTCTCGCCCGATGGCCGGCGTCTGGCGCTAGGAATCGAGCGGAAGGGTATCGATATCTACACGTATGACTTGCAGAATGACGTTCTCTCTCGCCTCACGTTTTTCGCCCAGCTCAGCTACAGTCCCGTTTGGACGCCAGACGGCAAACACATGGTTTTCCAGTTTGTCAAGGGAGACAGTCAGGCCCTATTGTGGATCCGCAGTGACGGCGCGGGCGACGTGCAGAAGCTGCTGGAGGGAAAGGCTCCGGTGGAACCCTACTCCATCTCCCCCGACGGCCGGCATTTGGCCTATCAGCAAGGCGCCAACGCGAATTTTGACATTTGGACCATGCCGTTGGATGTGACCGATCCGGACCATCCCAAGCCCGGAAAACCCGAACCGTTTGCGCATATAACCGCGAACGAAGTGCAGCCCGCTTTTTCGCCGAATGGACGCTG
>JBEKYD010000022.1:0-42106 GCA_049511335.1 Bryobacteraceae bacterium
GTGAGCGGGGCGGCTACGACGACAACCGCGTCCAACGCCATCGCGACGTTCAGTGCCAGCAACCAAAACGTGACGCTGTCGGCGACGGTGACCAGCTTGGCGGGCACGGTGAATGCCGGGACCGTCACCTTCAAGGTATTCCAAGGCGTGACCCAGGTAGGGTCTTCGGCCATGTCCGGGACGGTGAGCAGCGGCAACGCCAGCGCTACCTATGTGCTGCCGGGCGGCGCGGCGGTGGCAGTGTACACCATCACCGCAACTTACAACGCCGGCGGGAACTTCGCCACCAGCAGCGATACTACGCATACCTTAGCGGTGGTCCTCAACGTGTCGGGGCAGGTGAGCGTGACTCAGACCGGTTTCGCGGTGAATCGCGCCACCGGCCTTTGGACGAGCACCCTGACGGTACATAACACGAGCGCAGCGCCGATCGGCGGGCCCATAGAGGTTGTGCTGACGAACCTGTCTTCCAACGCGACGATGATGAACAATACGGGCGTGGTCAACGGCAGCACCCCCTACATTTTAGTGTCGGCGGGGACGCTGGCGCCTGGCGGGTCGGCCAGTGTGCCGATCCAATTCAAGAACCCGTCAGACGGATCCATCACCTTTACTCCGGTCGCCTATTCGGGGGTGTTATGATGACAGATTGCGCGGAAGTCGCCTTGCTCGCATTTCGGTGGGGGGGGAAACCGGGGACAGTAACCCCTGCGCCGGGTTTCCTGGCGCTTTCGCCTGCCCTTGCCAGAGTTCGGGATCTCACCGTTGAATGGCCCGCCCGAAGGCTGCCGAAGCCAGCCTGATAGGGCGGACTCCGGGTCCGCGCGGGACACCCCCGTCCCGCACTGCTCCCCGAGAATCAACTCCCCGGCCAACACGGCCAAACTCAGGCTCCGAGCACCCGCTGGCGTCCACAAATGTGGTCCGGCCCCAACCAAGCGCCTTGCTGTCAATCGGTTAGCGGGAACTAGCCTCGCTGCTCACCGCCTCAAGAAAGCCGGTCCGATTTAATCCCGTAACCAACTGAAAACAAACCGCCAGCCAAAAACAGCCCATTGCCGCCGTTCTATCATGGTCGAGGGAGGAAACTCGCCAGTCAGGGTAAACAAAGTGGCGCGGGCGGTCGTGCCGGCGGTCGTGCCTGCGGTTGTTGGGACTCCGAGCTCCTGATCTCGTGGAATTTAGGCTGAGCCATGTTTGGACGACCCAGAGGTGAGACAGACCATCGTTCTTCGTGGTCTGTCAGGCCTTCGCCAAGCCACAACAGCCTGACAGACGACAAAAAACGATCGTCTGTCCCACCTGCTTTCCTGCGCCGATTCCCCCGTCGGTGGGTCACCTTATTTTTCTCACTGCCTGGAAAATGGCCGGCGAGATCAGGAGTTCGGAGACTAATGCCGGTACGTTGCCGCGCCACGACAAAATTGGCGTAAATGCACAAAATTGCACAAAGACATACGCTCCAATGGGCGAGGCCCAAATGGGTCCTAACCAACAGAAATGCCTGGGTTTACCTATGCCGCAATTTTGTTTTTTCAACCGTGGACCCAAACCGCCGGCCCTGCCAATAGCCCAGCCACCAATCCCTGCTGGCAGCGAGTTTCGGCTTTGGAAATTGGCCTCTTGGACTGAGCTTTCATATTATTGGCCGTGGCAGACACCGGGAGCGCGGCGGAGGAAACGTGCCCCCGGGTCCGAGGGGGTTGGTGGCAACTGGAGACGACCCTATCGCCGTAAGGTAGGGCGAGGCGACGTGTACCTTCGCTTTCCGCCGTCTGGAGGAAAAGTAGCACTGTCCGGCCCAGCCAACAATGGGCGCTTTCGTTAGCGCGGGGGACTTCACTTCCGCTATGAACGTACTAGAAAACCGCGGACCTGCGCGCTACGGCCTTCCGGTGGAGAAAGCCGCAAACTTGCCAAGACCGATCCGAGCCATGATGCCTTGGAAACGCGCAAAGGCCCGCCCGGACTGTGGTATGGTGCAAGTGAGGACAGGGCCAAGTCCTTGTAACCCAGAGCCATGGGTGAACGTCGGATTGGTTGTATGGCAGCACTATCCGGGACATTGCCACTGGCTGGGCTGGGCAGTAAAGTCGCGGCGAAGTCACGAGTGGACTATCAGAACACCCCGGAAGGCGCGCTGGTTTCCAGAGCCCAGAGCGGCGATGAGAATGCGTTCCGAGAAATCGTGGAACGCTATCAAAGCAAAGTGTTTTCCATCATCCACGGGATCGTGCGGCAGCGCAACGACGTGGAAGATATCGCCCAGCAGGTGTTCGCCAAGATCTATCTTTCGCTCAAAAGCTTCGACTTCCGCAGCTCGCTGATCACCTGGATCTACAAGATTACGGTGAACGAGTGTTTCGACTACCTGCGCAAGCGGAAAGTGCGCAAGTTGGTATACGAGAGCGACTTAAGCGAAGACGAAGTGCGGCGGGTGGAAAACAGCGAGCCAACGGTGGGCCGGCAAATTCCGGCGGATGCCGCGCTGGCCAGCCGCGATTACATTTTGAAGCTCCTCTCGCGGGTTTCCGAAGAGGAGCGCATGTTATTGATGATGAAGGAAGTAGAAGGCTATTCAGTCGAGGAGCTGGCGGTCCGGACAGGCATGAACGAAAACACCATAAAGGTGAAATTGTTCCGGGCCCGGCAAAAGCTGGTCAAGGCGGCACAGCGTTTGGGCGCGCCTGGGCTGGCGGTGTAACTTTAGGATCCCCTCGAAGCGGGCGGGCTCTTTCGGGAGCAGAAAGATCCGCAATGAGGGCAAGCGGTAACGCTTTGAATTGACAAGGGAAGAATGTATGCATGCGGTACTGGTGGACAGTCTTGAAGAGTATCTGGCCGGGACGCTGAATCCGGCCGCTCGTCGAGCTTTCGAATCGCATTTGACCCGCTGTGAGTCCTGCCGAGAGGAAGTGGACGGCCTGAGGGACGTAAACGGGCTGTTCGAGATCTTGCGCAGCGACGAGACCCTAAGCCCGCCGCCCGGGTTCTACGCGAAGGTGATGGGGCAGGTGGAAGAGCGCCGGTCGACGCCGTCTTTCTCGGGCCTGTTCAATCTGGACGAAGTGTTCGGCCGGCGGCTGGCGTATTCCTGCCTGTTGACGATCGCCATTTTGGGCAGTTTCCTGTTCACCCGCGAGACGCGCTTTTCCAGCAGTCTTTCGCCGGTGGCGGTGATGGCGCAGCAAAACCTGCCGGTATTCGACAGCGGTCCTGGGCGGGATAATATGCTGATCACGCTGACCTCCTATGAGCAGTAGCTTATGAGCAGCGCCGCGGTCGGGCGGGTCGCGCCGGGGCACCCGTTCTTTCCGCGTCTGGCCAGCGCCCTGACGATTCTCTTGGTATTCCTATGCGGCGCCGCGCTGGGGGCGGTGGTGATGAACTTGGGTCACGCCAGGCTGCACCAGCCCACTTTCGACACCGCGGCGGGAAAAGCGCTGTACTTCGAACGTCTGCAAAAAGAACTGGACTTGACGCCCGCGCAGTCGGAACAGATGCAGTCGATCCTCAACGATTTTTGGCAGTATTACCGCACGGTGTTGAGCGACAGCCGGGCCCGCGTGGAACAAATCCTCACGCCCGAGCAGCGCGTCAAATTCGAGCACATTTTGCAGGAAGCGCAGCGGCAATAGGGCGGGCTGGTTTGGGTGACCCAGAGGTGGGACAGACCATCGTTTTTTGGTGGTCTGTCAGGCCCTCACCAGGCCAGCCGCTCGACAGACGACAAAAGACGATCATCTGTCCCACCTTGGGGTCAGTCTATTTTCGTCACTGCCTAAACATGCGCTAGACTCCTAACTCAGTCATGACCGGGGCGCGATGGCGAGTCCGGCAGCGCTCAAGATTCCGCTCTTGTCGGCTACTTGGGCTTCGACGATCGGCAGGTCGCGGCCGAGCAAGGTGCGCGAACGGGTCCGCACCTGGCGCCGCAGCTCGCCCAGGAAATAAGCGGCGGCGTCCACTGCCGAGCCGCCCAGGATCACGACTTCCGGGTCGAAGATGTGCGCCAGGTTGACGATGGCGGTCGCCAGGCGCTCGAGCGCGCTGGTGACGATTGTCCTCGCCACGTCGTCCCCCTCGGTGGCCGCCTGAAATACGGTGCGGCAAGTGGCTAGTTGGGGCTGCCCGCGAAACAGTTGGGTGAGGACGGAACCGCAGCCCCGGTGGACGGCGGACCAGGCGGCGGCTTCGATGGCTCGGGCCGAAAACACCGTCTCCAGGCAGCCGCGATTGCCGCAGGGACAAACCGCGCCGTCGGGCTCGACGGTGAGATGCCCCAGTTGGCCGGCTACGCCGGAATGTCCGCGCAACAAGTGCCCGCCGGAGAGCACGGCGCCGCCCACCCCCGCTCCCAGGGTAAGCATTACGGCGTCCTGCCGCCCGCGCGCCGCGCCCCATACGGCTTCGCCAGCCAGCTCCACCCGCGCATCGTTATCGGCGAATACGGGGATATCGAGCGGCATTCCCACCAGGTCCGAGAGCGCCAGACCTTGCAGGAAGTGAAGCGTTCCGGGCAGGATCTCGATGCGCGTCGAATCGGGATCGATTTTGCCCTTGCAACTCACCCCGACCGCACACGGGTGTCCGGAAGCGCCGACCAGCCAGTCCAGGGCCTCGCGGAGAGCGCCGCAAAAGCTCTCCAATTCGTTGGGCGTTGGGACCGACCGCGCGGCCAGAATCGCCCCCTTTTCATCCACCATACCCGCCCGCATCTGGGCGTTACCGATGTGAATCCCGAGCACCACCATGGCAATCTTCTCCTAACCGGCCAGAACGCTCCATCCGCCGTCCACGCTGAGTGTCTGGCCGGTAATCGACCCCGCCGCTTCGCCGGCGAGATAGAGCGCGGTTCGCGCCATGTCTTCGACGTCGACCAAGCCATCGGTCAACTGCTGCCGCCCGCGCACAATCTCCGCCAGCTTGGGGTCGTCCATGGCGCTTTGGCCGGCCGGGGTTCGAACCATTCCGGGGGCGACCGCGTTCACGGCGATGCGATGCGGGGCGTAATAAGCCGCCATGGACCGGCTCATGGCCGCCAGCGCGCCTTTGGCCGCGGCGTAGGCGTGGGTGGAGAACTCGCGCGTTTCGGGCGCGAAAGCCAGCACGCTCGAAATCAGGACGATCGCCCCGCGCAGGCCGGACGCCGCCACCTCCTGCTGCAGCATGCGGCCAATCGCGGCGCGGCACAAGTAGAACGGGGCGGTCAGGTTCTGCGCCAGCGCCAGATTCCATCCTTCGTCGGAGCATTCGTGGACCGGGCCGTCGCCGTAGCGGCGGCCACCCGCGCCGGCGGCATAGAGCAGCGCGTCGATTCTCCCAAAGCGCGCCAGACACTGGGAGACCACCGAATCCGCCGCGGCGGGACGGGTCAGCTCGCTGGTCCAGCATTCGGCTCCGGTTTCCTGGGCGAGTTCCCAGCCGGTCGCGCCATCGGCGGTGGCAATCAACACATGCGCGCCGCGCTCGGCCGCCATGCGAGCGGCTGCCGCGCCGATTCCGGTCGACCCGGTGACGATCAGTACCTTGCCGTTCACTCTGCTTCTATAGGTTAGCGAATTCTATCTCGCCGGTAAGCGCAAAGTGAGCGGAGGGTTCTGGCCCTCCACGAGCCGCAGCGGCGGAAAGTCGTTGCGATGAGCGTTGATGTAGTCGGGATCGCTCAGGGAGTCTGCTTGGTCGAGGCTTGCGGCCACGTAGACATGGTAGTCGCCGGCGAATCGGGGATAGAGTTGGAAGTCGCCTGCGGTGTCGGTGACCGTCATCCTTCGCGCCAAAAGATTGGCGGATTCGATGACAACGACCGCTCCCGGGACAGCTTGCCCCGCCGCATCCCGGAGGTTGCCGGTAACCCTAGGCTCGAGCCGGTTGCTGAGTGTGATTTTGAGCGGCCCCGCCGGACCATCCAGACCGAACCCGGACATGAGTACCTCTTTTTCGCCGAGCAATGCCGAGATGGGATAACTTGGCATAGCGGCGTGGTCGCCCGGGCCGCTCGCGGTGACGTCAAAGGCGAGTTGCAGGTGATACTGCCCGGGCAGAAGATCTCGAAAGGTAAAAGTCCCCTTCGAATCGGAGCGGACGGTCTGGCTCGTTCCAAGAGTCGTCCGGAGATTGATCAGCATGGTTGGTGGAACTCCACCGCTCTCTTCCGCCACGACCCCGCTCAAATCCATCGGCTTCACCTCGCCCAGGTTGAGAACCAGGTCGCGGATGTCCGCGCCGGCGACTGTTATTTCCTGCTCGGCGATGAGGTCGCCGGCCCTGAGCGAGAAGCTGCCCGATTGAGCTCGCAGCCGGTAGTTCCCCGGCGGCACGTGCGGGATATGGAAAAAAGGGTTGGCCGTCCGGCCGAAGTAGATAGGCGCCGCACCCTCCAATTTCTCCTGGAGGGAGAGGGAGACGATTCTGCCCGGCGGCAGCACCACTCGCCCTTCCACACTGACCCCTTCATGCCTCGTCAAGCGCATGTCGATGCCGGCGCGTTCTTCGCCTGCTTTGACTTCGATCCAGCTTTCCGCGGACGGCTCCAAAGAGCCCGGGAGATATTCCGTCTGGTAGCGCCGATCCCAGTTCGCCAGATTGCCCGGCGATACGCGGATCAGGTACCGGCCCGGAGGCAGATTGAAAATCCGATATTCGCCCAGGTCGTTGGACTCCGCCGTAGCTTTTGTAGCCAACTCTCTCACGCCGTCGGCAAAGCGGTAACAGAGCGCTGCAATATGAGCCCGGTCCACCGGAAATCCATCGTCATCCGAAAGCTTGCCTGCGATCACGGCCGTGGGCATGAGTTGCAACTGCAGACCGGACTGCGCGCTTTTGCTGGAAAGCTGATATCTCGCTTGCAGGTATCCGGCCTTGGAAATGGAAAGAACGATCGGCGGAATGGAACCATCGTCGAAACCCGGCAAACTGAAGTGACCGCTGGCGTCGGTACGAAAAACGGCTGGCGAGGGTGAGAAGGAATATAAGGAAACCATAGCGCCGGCAACCGGCGCGCCGGTGACGGCATCGACTACATTGCCTTCGATCGTCTGCGCGGACGCAACTGTGGCCGCGGAAAGCAAAAAGATCGCCAACTTCATTGTGGCCTCCGTGGGGCCGGCGCCGAGGGCGCCCCCGTCTGAGCCTTGCAACCGAGCACAATTTCGAGCGGGTCATCGCCGGTCCACGGAGCGTCAAACGCGTTCTCCGGCAGATCGCGCTGGCCCTGCCGCATCGAGATCACCGAAGGTATCGTACCCCGCAACATTTCGGAATCGGGATAGGCGGACACCATGTACCGCCCGGGAGGAACGGCATGCAGCACGAAGTTGCCGTCCTCATCCGTGGTCGTCTCCGACTGCCCCGGCGTGAAGGAGGCGAGGCCCAGAATTTGGACCCGCATGGGGATCGCTTCGCACCCTTTGTCGAACGTCACGCGGCCTGTCAGGTCCCGGATAGGCCGCAACTCAAGGTCCACGCGATCCATGTCCGTGTCGCCCACTTCGATCTCACGGATCATTCCGAAGATCGGATTCTGGTTGGCGCCGAACGGGTCGGCGGATATATTGCGCGAGACAGCCGTCAGCAGGTACTTGCCCGGAAGCACCTCATCGATGCGGTAATCCTCGTCCTGGCTCCTTGCAAAGGGGCTGGCCAGGTTCAGCATTCGGCTGTGATCCGGCGTCAGCGTCACCACGGTATCGATCCGGGCGCCGGCAGGTACAGCGCCGGCAGGTTCGATCAGCCGCCCAGCCACATGCATGCCCGCCTTGCGTACGATTTGAATATCGGCCGTGATGCGGTCGCCGGGGCCGACCACCAGGCGCTTCGCGGCGGCTATGTCGACAGCTTCGCCGTAATAAGTCGGCCGAAAAGTTTGCTCCCAGATTCCGAATGACGGAACCCGGCTGGCGAGGAGATAGTAAGTGCCGGGTTCAAGGCTCCCGATTCGATACTCGCCCTTGTCGTCGGTACCGACCTGGCGAATCGGCGAGGCGGAGGAGAAGGCCGCGGCTGGCATAGAGGGAGGTCCGCCGCTGAGCAACTGCATTGTGGTCTGTGCCGCGGGCATACCATACGGATCGATAACTTTGCCGGCAATTGCCGCGTAAGCCAGCAACGGTACCGTAATGCGCCCGTGCGGCGCACCATTGTCATCAATGGTCGTGGTGACCCTCGCTTTCGGACCCTTTGGCGGTGGGGAGACGATGAGCCCCGAACCTCTTCCCGGCCGGGGGATTGTAAGATTGACAGACACGTGTTCGGCGCGGAGATAGCCGGGGCTATCCACGCTGAGATCGTAAAACCCCGGATTCAAGTCGGCGAGGCGAAAGTGGCCGTGCTCGTCGGCTCGGATATAGACCGGCTCACGGTTGGAAAGTTGGATTCTGATGCGGGCGCCGGCGACCGGTCGTCCATTGATGGAATTCGTGACGTCGCCCTCCAGGTCTGCCTTCGGAATCGTGGCAGCCTGCGCGCGGAGGGGCAACCAGACGAGTAACAGAGGCAAAAGCCGAAGGAAACTTTCCATTCGGACCTCCCGGTCGGATATTATTCTACCGCCGGCTTGCGAAGCGCGGGGAGTTTACCAGAAGTTACTCGTGACGCGTCAGGAGGGTCTTGTAGAGGCTCCACATGCGCTTGGAATCGAGGCTGAGCATGACGGTGACGGGGGTGGCATCGGGGGCTACGCGGCGGTCCAGCGGCTGCGTGGCGCCGTAGAACTTACCCCAGGCGGTGATTACATCGAGGTGCTGGGTTTCCGAGCGGGTCACGATGGAAGGGTCGATCAGGTAGGCGGCCGGCAGGCAATCCCACAGAAAGGTGACGCCATCGGGGTGACGGTAGAAGCCCGGATAGCGGTTGCCGAGATCTTCGCTGAACAGGTCGGTGATGGGAGTATGCGCGGCGGCGATTTCGTCGAATTGGGCCTTGCGAATCGGCGCCGTGTTGCAAATATCCAGGCTGAACATGGTCTTTTGAGGAATGCGCGACCGCAGCACGATGCGGGCGGCTTCCGGGTCGAACCAGAAATTGAATTCGGCCAGCGGAGTGGCATTGCCGGGCACATGCAGATTGCCGCCCATGAAGACGATGCGTTTGATCTTGGTTTCGATTTCCGGCTTCATGCGCAACGCCAAAGCGATATTGGTCATAGGGCCGAGCGCCAGGATGGTGACGGCGCCGGGGCGGCGCTCGATTTCGGAAATAAGGAAATCGACAGCGGCTTCGTGCCGCGGTTTGCGCCCGGTGGGCTTCGAGCCGGGAGCGGGCTTGACCAGGGCAGCATCTTCCGCGAAGGCGCCGATGTACGCGACCGCCCCCCAGCGGCGCTGATATTCATGCGCCATGGCGGCGGTGTGCGCCAGCGGTGCTTGCGCGCCGGTAAGGACCGGCACCATGGGCCGCTTGAGGAGGTCCAGGATGTGAAACATGTATTCGGCGCCCTGCGCCGGCCACACGTTGCCGGGCACGATGGTGATGCCTTCGACGGCGACGTCGGCGGGACTGCGGAGCAGCATCACCAGCGCGGCGCCGTCGTCGCCGAACAGGCCGGAATCGGTGTCGAACAGCACCGTTTCGCGCTCTCCGGCCGTGAGAATGGGCAAAAGCAAAAGACCCGCGAGCAAACGGAGCATGCTTCCCAAATTCTAGCGCGACCGTGCGGGGGGCGCGGGGGCACGGCGCTGCTAAAACCGAATTGGCCACGGATGAACACGGATAAACACGGATGAAGAACAGAAGGCTTGAAAACCAGGAATTCAGAAGTCGAGGACGCCGAGGGAGTCAGGATGCCGGCGCTGCGGGCGCTCCACCTGAAGCATGCGCTGAGAGAGCCTCTTGGTTTCTATCCGTGTTCATCCGTGTTCATCCGTGGCCATATTTCTTGGCGCCTTCAGCGTGCTCGCCGGCTATCGTGAAAACGCCTCCCGAATGCGCGATAGAATCTGAGTTCATGCGAAAGCTTCGATTCGGTGTACTGGGCGCAGCGCGGATTGCAACCATGAAGGTGATTCCCGCCATGCAGCGCGGCACGATGACGGAGGTTGCCGCCATTGCCTCACGCGACGGGGCCAAGGCGGCGGAGGCGGCGCGCGGGCTGGGCATCGCCAAGGCATACGGCAGCTACGAGGAGTTGCTGGCCGACGCGGATATCGACGCGGTTTACAATCCGCTGCCGAACCATCTGCACGTGACGTGGTCGATTCACGCAGCCGAGGCGGGCAAGCACGTGCTATGCGAAAAGCCGATCGGCATGACGGTGGCCGAAACGCGCGAATTGATTGCCGCCCGCGACCGCACCGGCGTGACCATGGGTGAAGCATTCATGGTGAATTGCCATCCGCAATGGGTGCGGGTGGTGGAACTGGTTCGGAGCGGCCAGGTGGGACCGCTGCGCGCGGCGGTTTGCTCCTACGGCTATTTCAAGCTGGACCGCGGCAATATCCGCAACATTCGGGAATACGGCGGCGGCGGCTTGATGGATGTCGGCTGCTACCCCATCCACGTTTCGCGGCTGGTGTTCGGCGAGGAACCGCGCCGGGTGGCCGCGGCCATCGTGCGCGACCCCGATTTCGGCACCGACATTCTGACTTCGGCCATTCTCGAGTATCCCTCCGGCCATTGCGTCTTCACCTGCTCGACGCAGATCGTGGGCAACCAGTCCATGCAATTTCTGGGGACCAAGGGGAAGATCGAGTTGGAGATTCCATATAACGCCATGCCGGAAGCGGTATCGCGCATCCGCATCGACGACGGCAGCGACGTGCAAGGCGCCGGTGTTCGAGTGGAAGAGTTCGCGCCGGCCGATCAATACACGCTGCAGGGCGATCTGTTCGCGCGCGCCGTCTTCGAGCATACGCCGCCGCCGGTGCCGCTGGAGGATTCGGTGCGCAACATGGCCGTGATCGAAGCGGTGTTCCGCGCCGGCGAGAGCGGGCGTTGGGAAGAGCCGATAGTCTGACTGAACCCAGAGGCTAAAGCGCAATGCCATATAGTTTTCACAAGAGGCGCGATTCTGAGCAGAAACTAGGGCGGACCCCCCGGTCCGCGCGGGTTCCCCAGGACCCGCTCTTCTTCTTCTCACGATCGAGCATTTACCAGTGTCGGCAAGCCGGCCAGGGGCCGGCTGCGGACCAGGGGGTCCGCCCTACTGATGGCGACGATGTTCGATAGTGGGAGAACTAAATGGCATTGGGCTAAAGCCCGTGCCACCAAGCTCGGGCGAGTGCGGTCCTCCAGTAGGAAAGAATGCCGCGAACCGTGAACCCCGCGCCTTGGCCGCCGCTGGAAAAAGCGCGCGAGTTCCGAGCCATGGTGGCCGAGGCGAAGCGGCGCATCGGCAGCCGGGTGGAGTGGTACCCCTACGACACGCTTTCCGCGATCGCGCATTTCGACGGGCTGCTGGGCGCCGGCCATCGGCATTTGCTGGAGCCGAAGGAAGGCGCGCGGCGGGTGCTCGACTTGGGATGCGGCGACGGCGAAATATCGTTGTTCCTCGAATGGCTGGGGTTCGAAGCGGTGGCCGCCGACCACCCCCGCTACAATCACAACGGCATGCGCGGGGTGCGGGCTTTGCGCGAAGCGCTCGGCTCGCGCATGGAAATTCGCGAGGTCGATCTCGACGCATTAGCGTTTCCCGAGGGCAGCTACGACCTTATTATTCTGCTCGGCGTGCTGTACCATCTGCGTAATCCGTTTTACGCGTTGGAGCAAATGGCGCGGCACGGAACGCGATGCCTGCTCAGCACGCGGGTGGCGGCGCGGCTGCCGGGCGGCAAAGCGCTCCCCAAGGAAACCGCCTGGGCTTACTTACTGGACGAAAACGAAATCGCCGGCGACGACAGCAACTATTTCGTTTTCTCCGATGCCGCCCTGCGCCTGCTGTTGAAGCGCACCCACTGGCAGGTGCTCGATTACCGGAACACCGGCGCCACCGGCAACAGCGAACCGGTGCGGCTCGATCGCGACGAGCGGGTGTTCTGCCTGGTCCAAAGCGAGCACGACCGGCTGGCCGACTTGGAACTGGGCGAGGGATGGTATCCGCGGGAGGAAACCGGCTGGCGCTGGACCAGGAGAAAATTCTCGGCCACGGTGCCGGCGCCAGCTTTGGACGGCCCGTTGGAGATCGAGATGGAAGTCTACGTCTCTGACGAGCTGCTGCGCCAGCAGGAATCGTTTCAGCTCGATCTAGCGGTGGATGGCACGCCGCTCGCGCCCGCCGTTTTCACGCATGCCGGCGCGCAGAGTTTCGAGCGCGAATTGCCGGGTGTACGGGACGGGAGGTTGCGTCTGGAATGCGCGACCAGCGCATGGCTTGCGCCGGATGCATCAGATCCACGTGAGCGCGGGATTGTAGTGTCGAGCGTGAGGGTGAGAAGGCGGGAGTAATCGCGGGCCTGCTGACTGGGAGCCGTCCGCCCGTTTACACTGGGAGTCTGACACCGAGGGGAAAGAGGACACGAGCATGAATCGCCGGGTGTTTCTTGCCGCTTCCACGGCGGGGCTGTTGCGCGCCCAAGCGCCGACGGCCAGCTTTGACAACCTGAAGCCGATGACCGGGGACATCCAACCGATCGGCGAGGGAGAACGTCTGGGGCGCATCGAAAAGGCGCGCCGGCTGATGCGGGAAAACCGGATTGCGGCCATCGTTTGCCAAGGCGGCGCCAGCCTTTTCTATTACACGGGTGTGCGCTGGACGGCGGACGGCGGGCCCACGCTGGCTTGGGTGCTGCCGGCGAAAGGCGAGGCGGGGTGGGTGATCGCGGAAGCAGACCTCGACCGCGCGCGCCAGGCCATGCGCATGAGCGCGGACCGGGCCGGCGCCAATATCCGGACTTGGGCGAACGGCGACGGTGCCGCCTACGCGCGCATCGCGCAGCTCCTGCAGGAGCGGGGCGCTTCCGGCCGGATCGGGATTGAAGAAAAGGCTACGTTCGCGCTCTTCGACGGGCTGCGGCGGCAGGCGCCGAAGCTGGAATTCGTGAGCGCCGATGCGGTGACGGTGGGTTGCCGGGTGATCAAGTCGCCGGCGGAGATCGCTCTGCTGCAGCGCGCCAACGATATCACCATCGCGGCGTACCGGGCGGCATTTTCCACGCTGAAGGAAGGGATGACCAACCGGGAGCTGAGCGCCAACATCGCGGCCGCCTATAGCGCGCTGGGAGTGAGCGGGAACGCGATGGCGATCTTCGGCAAGTACACCGCCTTCCCGCACGGCAGCATTCAGCCGCAGCAACTGCGGGAGGGCGACCTGGTGCTGGTGGACGACGGCTGCTCGGTGGATGGGTATCAATCCGACATCACGCGCACGGTGATTTTCGGCAAACCAACGGCGCGCCAGCGGCAGGTGTGGGACCTCGAACGCAAGGCGCAAGACGCGGCGCTCGAGGCGGCCAAGCCAGGCGCCACTTGCGAATCCGTGGATTGGGCGGCGCGCAAAACGATCACCGATGCGGGTTTTGGCCCCGGGTATCGGGTTCCCGGCCTGCCCCATCGCACAGGTCACGGCATTGGCCTTGAAGGCCACGAATGGACTTACCTGGTGAAAGGGAATCAAACGCGCCTCGAAGCCGGCATGTGCTTCAGCGACGAGCCGACCATCGCCATCTACGGCGAATTCGGGGTGCGGCTGGAGGATTGCATGCACGTCACGCCGGAGGGAGCGCGCATGTTCACGAAGCAGAGCCCGGCGATCGATCAACCGTTCGGATAGGAAGAGCGGTCAGCGATCAGCAGTCAGCGATCAGCATGGCGGGCTCACCGAGGGAATTAATGCCACAAACTACTGAAATCACGCAAACCACTTATCGCGAGCGCCAGGCCAAACTGCAGCAGGCCATGAAAGAGTTCGGCCTTGCCGCGATTGTGCTGGAGCCGGGGCCGGCCATGCTGTATCTGACCGGGGTCCGCTGGGGCAAGAGCGAGCGCACCTTCGCGGTGGTATTGCCGGCCAAAGGCGAGCCGGTGTGGGTGTTGCCGGGATTCGAGGAAATGCGCGCCCGCGAGCTGATCCGGCCGGGCGACGACATCCGCATCTGGCAGGAGGACGAGAGCCCGTACGCGCGGATCGTGGCCGGGCTGAAGGACCGCGGTGCGGACACCGGCAGGGTGGGCATCGACGAAAACGCGCGGTTCTTCGTCTACGACGGAATTCACAAGCTGGCGCCGAAATTGGAATTCACCGGGGCCAGGCAGGCGTTGAAATCGGCGGGAGTGGATCTGACGGCCACCGGCGGCCGCGGGCGATGAGGGCTGAAAACCAAATCTAGCCACAGATGAACACAGATAAACACGGATAAAACCAAAGGACCTATCTGTGTTTATCTGTGTTCATCCGTGGCCCATTTTCTTTCTTCAGTCCGTCCGCACCCGAGGGATGCGCATTTCCAGCGGCGGCAGGAGCGGGAAATCCGTATACGGCTCCGACTGATACCAGTAGCCCACGGAAAAGAAGTTATCGCCGCGATCGTTGGCGTGGCCGTGCTCCATGGTGTGGCGCAAGTAGCGCTGGAAGGCGACGGGATTGTCGCCATGCCAGCGATAGCAACAGTAGCGGCCGCCGGTGCGTTCGGGATTGACGATCAGCGGCGCGCCGTACATGCGGTGACCGAACGCTTGGGCGCCATCCCGGCCGCCGAAATCCCAACTGCCCAGGAAATAATCTTCGGAACCGGTTCCCGTGATCGCGGGGGCGGATTCATTGTCGACGAAAATCATCTCGTCGCCTTCGCCCCACCAGCCTTCGGCGTTTTGCAACACGCCCAGCGTGACACCCATCAGGTGCCCGCGGCCGCGGGTCTCCAGGTAAACGTAATTGAGGTGGCCATCGAGATTCACGCGGGCCGCCTCGCCGCCGGTGGGCGTGCAGGGCGCGGCCTGGCGGTATTGGGCGTGGAAGTAGAGCGTATCGCCGGGCAGGGCGGACAACACCTGGTAATCGATGTTGGAATAAAACGCGCCGACTTCCTGCTTGCCTTCGTTGGTGACGGTGAGGCGCGCGCCGCGCGCGTACGGCATCACGAAGTAGGAGTTGAGCGATTTACCGGGCGAACAGGCCAGATATTGGGATTCGTAGATGGCGTAAGAGCCGAGGTTGAGGCCGAAGAAATCGCCGATGGGCGTCTCCACACTGGGCCGGGAATTGCCGTCCCAGTAAGCGCGCAATACCAGTTCTTTCAAATGGCTGGCGGAGCGGGCGGAGATGGTGAACCAGATGTGAGTGATGGCTCCGGCGCCCTGCGCGCGGAAGACCTCCAGTTCGCCCTCGGCGGGAATATTCCAGTAGTCGCGATTGCCGCCGGTTCGGTCGAAGCTGGATTGCTTGAGAGTTTTGTGATGTTGGGCGCGCGTATAGGACGGCAGCGGGTCGGGGGCGGCAGACGGTGTGGCCGCGGCAGATTGGGCTGAGCCCGGGCGCTCGACGGCAACGGCGGCCGTACCGGCGGCAAGCAGGCGGCGGAGAAATCCGCGCCGGAGATTGGAATCGGGAGGCATCATGCAGTCATTCATTCTAAGCCCTGGCGAGCCGCGGCCCGGCATAAGCAAAAAGAAATTAGCCACAGATGAACACAGATAAAACCAATTCAATTCTCTGTGGTTTTTATCTGTGTTTATCTGTGTTCACCTGTGGCTCAGACTTTCCGCAATGCCAGCACTGCGTTGAGGCCGCCGAAGGCGAAGGAGTTCGATAGCGCCCACTCCACTTCGCGGCAGCGGGCCTGGTTGGGAATCACGTCGAGATCGCATTCGGGGTCGGGGGCGAGAAAGTTGGCGGTGGGCGGGAGCACGCCATCGCGCAGGGCCAGCACGGTGGCCACGCATTCCAGCGCGGCGGCGGCGCCCAGGGCGTGGCCGTGCATGGATTTGGTGGAGCTGACGGCCAGTTTGTCGGTGTGAGCGCCAAACACGCCGCGGATGGCGGAGGTTTCGGTCACGTCGTTGGCCAATGTTCCGGTGCCGTGGGCGTTGATATAGCCGATGGCTTGGGGCTCGATTGCCGCATCGCGGAGGGCCGCGCGCAGGGCCCGCGCGGCGCCGGCGGCGGATGGCTGGGTGATGTGGCTGGCATCGGCCGACATGCCGAAGCCCACCAGCTCGGCATGAATGCGCGCGCCGCGGGCGCGGGCGGCCTCCATCGGTTCCAACACCAGCATGGCGGCGCCTTCACCTAGAATCATGCCGCGGCGTTCGCGCGAGAAAGGCCGGCAGGTATCGCTAGAGACCACGCGCATGGCTTCCCACGCTTTCAGAATGCCGAAGCTGAACGGGGCCTCGCTGCCGCCGGCGATGGCCATATCGGTAACACCGTTGCGGACCATCCAGAAAGCCTGGCCGATGGCGTGGCCGGCGGAAGAGCAGGCGGTAGAAAAGGTGAAGCTGGGGCCGGTGATGCCGAATTCCATGGAAATGTGGCTGGCGCCGGCATTGGCCATGGTTTTCGGAATGGTAAGCGGATGGACGCGATTCAGGCCCAGCTTGTAGACGTCCTGAAAGCCGATGTCCTCGGTGCACTGTCCACCCACGCAGGAACCGGTGACGATGGCCGCCGTCTCGCGCAATTCGGGGGTAAACGTCAGTCCGGAATCCGCCACGGCTTCGCGGGCGGCGATCACGGCGAACTGCGCGAAGCGGTCGAGGAAATCCGCGGGCCGATCGTCGAAATAGGGCCGGTGGCTGTAGCCTGGCACCTCGGCGCCGCTGGTGAACCGGAACGGCGACATATCGACGGTCTCGATGGGGCGAATGCCGGAACAACCCGCGCGCAGCGCGGCGGCCACATCCTCCACCTTTCGGCCCAGCGCGCAGATGGCGCCGAGGCCGGTGATTGCGACGCGCCGCATTCCTAGTGGCCGGTCCCGGTTCCCGCGGATTTGGCGGCGATCAGCTTTTCCAATCCTTCACACATGCCGCGCACGTTGGCGATGCCGCGCACCTGGTCGTCGGGAATATTGATGTCAAACTCATTCTCCAGGGCAAAGAGAATCTCCACGGCATCCATCGAATCGATGTTCAACTGTTGAAACTCGCTATCGATCGTAACCGTTTCGAGGGGGATGCGTTTGGACGTGGCAATCACTTTGAGCACCCTCTGAATCAAGTCGTCGGACATAAAAGTCGGCTGACGGTCTCCAATCCGTACCCTCGATCGAGCAGGAGGGGTACAAGCCGGCGGACAGCCTCCACGGTTGCGGTCACATCCGGGTTCGAACGCAGTTCCCGGCCGTCGTGCAGACAGAGAATCGCGCCGTTCGACACCCGGCGGAGCAATCGTCGAGCAATGGCATCCGCCCCAAGCTTCCAATCATAGCCGATTGCAGTCCACATCACGCCGCGCAGGTTTAAACCGCGCTGGACGGCGCGCATACCGAACCAGCGAACGCCGTAGGGCGCGCGAAACCAGGCGGGGGCCGTGCCGGTTTGCCGCGCGATGGCTTGCTGGGCGCGGGCCAGATCGTTGCGCAGGAATTCGCGGGTGCGAAAGCAGAAGAGCGGATGGCTGTAGCTGTGATTGCCAATCTCGTGGCCGGCGGCATGGACCTCGCGGGTCACCGCGGGCAGCCGGTCCACATTGGCCCCGCACTGGAAAAAAGTGGCGGGCACGGAATGCCGCGCCAGGATCTCGAGAATGCGGCAGGTGGACTCGCTAGGGCCGTCGTCGAAGGTAAGCGCGACAAGGGGCCGGTCGCGCGGCCCGCGCCACTGGGAAGGCGCAAACACCGAGGACGAGCGCCCGCGGACGGCCCAGGTCATGGCCGCGACGCAAGCGGCGGCGGCCGGAATTTCAGTCTGGAGGGGCAGGGCGATGGTTGCCTCCTACGGTTGGATGGTGGGGCAGACGGTGGTTTTTTGTCGTCTGCCCCGGTACCCAGTTTCGGAAATTCAATAACCTATCCCAGGGAAACCGCTCCTTGACAGTCGCGGCTCCGACCCGCGGCTGTTTCGCAAACTCGAGCAGGTTGGCATCAGGATCGAATGTTCGGGTCAGAGCCGCGCCTGTCAAGGAGCGGTTGCCGAATAGGTGACCGTAATTGCGAAACCGAATACTTAGCAAGCCGTGGCACAAGCCGAAGCAGGCCGAAGCAGGCCAAAGGCCTACTCCACGAGCTTCATGACTGGCAGACCACAAAAAACGATGGTCTGCCCCACGGAGGAGCGGCCGATTGCCAATCGGCCGGCAGGCTGGCAGCTTGCCCCACAAGAAAATCCCCCGCATTCAAAACCGCTTCTTGAAGAAGATGTCCACGCCGATCATACCGTTTTCCTCACGCTGGGCCACGGCCGACCATTGTTTGCTGAATGCCCATTCCACGCTTACGATCTGCGGGTTGCTGCTGGTGACGTCGGTGATATACGTGAACGTGATCGCCGGTGTGATCTGCTGTTCGAGGGTAAGCCTGGCCTGGGGGTTGTATTCCAGCAGCGGCAGGCTGGGGTCGATGCGCAGCCGGCTGACGCCGAAGAAACGCTGCAACCTGCCCGTCACGGGGCTGGCAATGGCCTCGCCCAGCAGCGCGGAAGCGCCCATCTGCTGCCAGGATTGCGGCGCCGTGCTTTGCTGCGAGAACAGCGCCGGGTCGCTGGTGGGCGTCCGCCCGGTGGCCAGCAGCGCCACGATTTCGTTGAATTCCAGCGGCGGGTCCGAGCGCGGCGTCAGCTTCAGCTTATTGAGCGGGCCGGAGATGTTCAAGGTGACGTCGATCCCGCGCGCCTTGGTGTCGAGATCGATATCCAGAATCGGCTCCACGTTGAGCGGATTAAAGAACGATATCGAGCCCTGGCTGACGGTGAACTTGGTTCCGAAGAACACCACCTGCCCTTGCGATACGTGAATGCGTCCGAGCACGACGGGATTGCTGGCGGTGCCGCGCAAATGCAGATTGCCGGCGACCTCCAGGCCCTGGGTCAGCGAACTGATCACCTGAACGTTGGGCGAGGTGTTGATCTGGACGTCGAAATTCAGGCCGCCCAGGAACCCTGTGCGCGCCGCGGGCGTTCGCACGGGCTCAGCCGATTGTGTAATCAGAGAGCTGAAGTCGGACTGCGGGTTGAATCCGCTGCGCAGCACCGTCACGGTCCCCGACAACATGCTGCGCGTCAACGTGCCGCTCAGGTTCAAGCTGGCGTCGGCCACCGTGCTGACGCCTTCGGGATAGCGCACGCGCACCTGTTCCACGTTGGCGTGGAGACGAAAGATCGGCTGCCCGTCTTCATCCGCGGCGAAGCCGGACAGACGGATCTTGCCGCCGCCGGTTTCGCCGGAGAAGCTCTCAATGGAGGCGCGGCCGCCGGAAAAGCCAATCACTCCGTTGGCGTTTGAAATGCCATTGGGAACGCCGGCGATATTAAAGAAGGCGTTCTGAAACTCGACCTGACCGGTGACGCGCGGATCGGTCAGCGTGCCACGAATCGCGGCGGTAGTGAGAACAGCGCCGGAGGCCACGAAATCCGGGTTCCATTCGCGCACGATGGCGAGATCGATGCGGCCGGCGACGCGCAAGTCCATCGGGTTTGCCTGCGTAATAGCGTAACGGCCGTAGATCCGAAAATCCGTATTCTTGCCCACCAGCCGGAAGCTCTCGACGGTTGCCACCGAATTGGCGTAGCTCACGGCGATCGGCCCGGAGTTATGCACCGCGGCAGACTCGGTGAGACCGGACTTGGCCGTGGGAGTCAGGGCCAATTGAGAGATTTCGAGTTGGGCCCGCTCGGTTTCGGGCTCGAGAGCGTTGCCGGTAATCCGGATCGACCCTTCCGCCGAGCCTTGGAAATCCGCGCTGGAGCCGGGTTCGAGAATCCACTTTTTGAGTTGCTCGAAATCGAGCTTGGAAAACTTCACCGTGGCGCTGCCCGGGTGCTCGCCCGCGAGCTGCCAGGAGCCATCGCCGGAGATCGCGGAGGCGGCGAAGTTGGAATCCAGGTGCGCCGTCAGCCTGCCGTTCTGGGAATCGGCTTTCAGGTGGATGTCTCCGAAGCGCTGTTCGCCCATGACCAAGCCGGCAACCTCACAATCCAGGTGCAAGTCCTGAATGCGAAACGGCAACTCGCCGGCGCGCCGGCGGGTGACTTCAACCTGGCCGAGGACCGAGCTCCGGACCACCCCTTTCACGCCCGGCCGCGCGGCGGCAATGGTTTGGATTTGTTCCAGCGGCATGGCGTTGGTGGTGAGCGCGAACCGCGCCGTGCCGGTGTCCCAGGCTTCGGCAGGATGGCGATACGTGCCCGACAGCTTCACCAGTTTCGCGCCGGCGGTGAGCTGTCCATCGTCGAATTCGATGCTGTTGGCAGTGTATACGAGGCGGCCGCTGAGACGGTCGAACGGTTCGTCGCGCAAGCGGCCATTGGCCAGCACAAGGTCCGCGTGCACTTGCAGATCGTCGATCGTCCCGGTGAGCTGCGCGGTGGCATCGAGGGTTCCGGCCAGCGGAAGCCGGCCTATCTCCAGCAGGCGGGCGGCGTCGGAGAGAGGCATGGAGTGCACGGCCAGATTACCGAATACCGTGCTGGCGCCGGTGGTTTTCCAATCACTGAGCGAAACCGCGATTTCTCCCTGCGCGCGCGAGCTGCCATGGGCCAGGGTGAGTTGATGCGCGCTGAGATTGTTCGGCGATGCGGCCACGTCGGCAGTCAGGGAATCGAACCTTTGGCCTTTCCAGGAAAAGCCGCCGAGGGCGGCGCGGCCGGAAACTTGCGGGCTGGACAGATTGCCGCGCACGACGCCGTCGAAGCGGGCCAGGCCGCCCGCGAGCTTTGCCGGAAACTCAGCGGGGCTCTCACCAAGGGCGGGCAGGATATCGGACAGATCGCGGGTTTCGGCATGAACTCGCAGCTCGCGCCCCAGGGCGCCGGCAAATTCGGCGCGCGAGGCCGGCAATACGATCAGCGAGTGCCCCAGGTCGAGAACCCCGTCGGCGGCGTCGTAGCGCGCGGCTACGGTGCCATGTACCGGGGCGCCCACAGCCGCTGGAGCGATGGCGAGCTGGATATCCGCGCGCAGTTCTTGCTTGCGCAGCAGCGAGCCCTCGCCTTCCAACTTGCCGGACACTTCGCCATCCCAAGGAAGCGGCGCGTGGCTGTAGAGAGCAACGACGCGGCGGATGCCGAACCCGGACAGCGTTCCGGAGAGGCGGAAGCGGTCGAAGGCGCGCAAGCCGACTTCGCCCTCAAACTTCCCGCCCGCCAGGGTTAGGTCGATGCCGCGCAGATTCAACTCGCTCGCGCGTAAAGCAGCCGAGGCGATCACGGCTTGGAACGGCTCGAGGCGGGCTGGGGTAACGACTCCGCCGGATAAGCGCAATCCGCTCAACTCTACTTGGCCGGCGCCTGCGCGCAGTTTGCCGGTCGCCGCGACGTCGCGCAGCCGCACGGTGGAATCGTGATACGCCAGGCCGAAAGCTTTCAGGTCGGCTTCGGACCGAAAGCCAGAGGCATCGCTCCAGGAACCCTTGCCGGTGACTTCAGCCATGCCGCTATCGAGAAGCCGCGTGAGCAGAATATGCTGAGCGTCCTGGTTGGCGATGCGGGCCTGGTAACGGAAATTGGCTTCGGGCGCGGCTAGATTTGTCAGCGAACCGGAGATCCGCACTTCGGAATTGCCGCTGGTCAGCCGCGCGGATTCGACCGCGATTCGATCATGCTCCAAAGTCACGGCCGCATCCAAAGCCACCGGCGTGTCGGCGATACCGGGAGCCTGGACAAACAGCGGCTGGATGGCCAGCTTGCCGCGATAGCGCGGGCCGCCGGCATCGAATTCGAGCTCGGACGTCAGGTTCGAACCGTGCAGCTCGAACGGCGTCGCGCCGCGATTCTCGATGCGGATCTCGCCACGTGTCAGATCGAAGCGCCCTATGGCCAGCGCCAGAACGGTTTCGATGGCGTTTTTCCTGGCCGCGTTTTTCACTTTCGGCGCGGGAATGTTGGTTTGGCCGCCGGGAAGAAGCATCAGGTAGACATGCGGCCCGGCAACCTCCAGCGACCGGATATCCACGTCCCGTTTCCAGATCGAAACCAGCCGCAAGCCGATGGTGACCGAGGCGGCGTGCAATAGCGGCGGCCTGTCCGCCGGTTCGGTTCCGTGCAAGGTGAAGCCGCGGACCTGGGCGCGAAACCGGTTCCATTCGAAATCGAAGGAGCCGATCTCGGCGCGGCCGCCGGTAGCGGTTTCCACCGCGCTCACAATTCGCGCGCGGACCTGGCCGCGGAACCACGCGCTGCGCAGCACCAAGAGGCCCCCGCCGAGCACCAGAAGCAACAGCGCCGCCGCGCCGCCGCGCCACCACAAAGCCGAACGGGACCGCTTCATTCGAGCGCCTCCGGATGATAGACAATCTCGGTCCGCTTGCGCGCGTCCTTCAGCCAGGCGTCCAGTTGCTGGTCTTCGCGCTGCCCGGTCAGAGTGCGTTCCATCTGGTCGCGGTATTCATTGAGCGCCGGGGCCTGGCCCGGATGCGCCGCGCGCGCGGCCGGGGCCACGGTCTTCTCGAAATAATCCTGAATGTCCTGTTCGCTGACTTGAACGGTGGGGTGAAAGCGCACTTCGATGTAGGAAAGCAGCGTGCGCTGCCAGACCAGCTCGTCTTTCAACTCCTGCTCGGCGATGCCGGCATCGGCCAGCGCCTGGCGGTAGGCCGCCTCGGATGCGAAGTTCTTGCGCTTGAAATCTTCGAGCAGGGCCGCGATCTCCGCGGCCGATGGCTCCGGATAGCGGCTGTACTCCAGCTCGCCGCGGATCAACTGCTGGTCGACCAACCTTTCGGCCGTCGCCTGCTTGGAGGCCTTTGAGAAATCCGGCTTGTGCCCGTCGAGAAACGCCGTCACCCGGATTTCGCGGCCAATGTCGAGGGCGGTGATGACTCGGTTGCCGACAGAGACTGCGATGCGGTCGATGATCACGGCGGAGGAAACCAGGGGCAGAAGCAGCATCAGGACCCCTAAAGCCAACCGTAGGGCAGACCATCGTTTGTTGTGGTCTGCCCTACACCCGATACTCGACCATGTCCGTTCGTCCTCGTCTTTGCCAGGTGGCAGACCACAAGAAACGATGGTCTGCCCCACGGGGGTCCGCCCTACAACGTTATTCGCTTGCTCCCTCAAAACGTTTGTCCTATCGAGAAAAAGAATTGAAAATGGCTGACGCTCTGGGTGTTGCAATAGTTGGGCAGCGACGAGCATGGCTTCACTCCGGCGTTCACCAGGTCCTGCTCGGTGCCGCTGAATCCGAAGAACCGCGGCGGGTTGATGCTGTAGGCGAAGTCCGCCCGCAGGGGCCCCACCGGGGTGCGGTACCGAATGCCGAAACCCACCGCGTGCACCATGTAGTCGAAGTCCTGCTCGCCGTGCTGGTTTACCCGAAAAGAAAAATTGCTCAGGCTGCTGAAGGTGTTGCCGAAATCGTGGAACAGCACGCCACCTACATTCTCGCCGATCAGCGGGAATCGCAGCTCCGTCTGATTGAAGAACAGTGCCGTGCCGCCGATCGGGAAGCCGGTTTCGGTGTCGCGCGGGCCGGCCTGGTATTCCGGAAATCCGCGGTCGGAATTATCGCCGCCGCTGAAGAAGCGCTCCGGCAGCGGGATGGCGTCGGATGGGTTCCCGGGATTCTCGAACGGGTAGATTTCGCCAAATTCCGTGCTCCGCGCCAGCACCACGCGCCTTCCTAGCGGATGATAGGTCGAATTGCGAACCAACACTTTCACGTAGTCGCGCTGCGAGCCCAGGAAATGCTCGGCCAATCCCAGGTTCACCGTATTGTAGATGCCGCGGTGCGGATCCACCGGATCGTCGCGGCGGTCCTGAATCATATCGCCTTCGACGAGCCCCAGCCGCACCGGCTGCGATAACAGCGGCACCAGCTCCGGGGTAATTTTCAGGTCGCTCTCGCTCACCCGCCGGTTGGTGTAGCGATATTGAAAGGTCAGCGATCTGCCCATCCGCTGCTGCAACTGCATGGAGCCCTCTTCGCGCTTGTAATTGAAAGTCCGCACGTCGCGCGACGCGTCGAAAAGCCCGTTGAAGGAGACCGTCAGGTTGGGGTTGCCGGCAAAGCGCGGCCAGTTGTAGGTGAGCAGGCCCTGCTGCTCGAAGTTGGAGATTCGTGTGCGCAGGCTGATGGTGTGGGCGATGCCCCAGAGATTTTCGCGCGTGACGCCGAAGGAAAAGCGCGGCGAAAAACCGGCCTGCCCGGCAGGCGCATCCAGGCAATACTCGCACCCGCCGATACGGGCGAACTCCGCGCCCACGCCCCACGAAAACGAGTAGCGGCCGGCCTCTTCCAAATCGTACAGCACGTATTTGTCGTCGATCTCGCCGTCCGGATCCTGGATCGCCGTATCCACCCGCGCGAAGATACCCAAATCGTACAGTTTGCGTTGGGTATCGGTAATCGCGGTGGGCGAAAGAGGATCGCCGGGATTCAGGTCCAGGTTGCGGTACACCAGGCTGGGACGCGTGTGGCGCAGCCCATCCGGATTGAACAAAACCTGGCGCACGAACTGCTGGCTGCCTTCGCGAATCACGTAGCGCAAATCGATCGAATGCGGCTTGGCCGCCGGCTTGGAGCTCCACTCGAAGGTGGCATTCGGAAAACCCTTCTCGAAATACTGCGCCAGAATGGCGTCGCGATCCACCGCCACGTTGAACTCGCTGAACGGCTGCCCGCCGATGGAGCTGAGCTGCGCGATCAGCTTGGCTTTTTCCAGGTGCTCGATGCCCTCCACCTCCAGGTTGCCGATGAGGTATTGCGGCCCCTCGTCGACCGCGATGGCGATGGCCATGTTGCCCGGCTTTCCCTGGTAGCCGTCG
This sequence comes from Bryobacteraceae bacterium, assembly GCA_049511335.1. Taxonomy (GTDB): domain Bacteria; phylum Acidobacteriota; class Terriglobia; order Bryobacterales; family Bryobacteraceae; genus JBEKYD01. Next base: position 24,787 of record JBEKYD010000022.1, read on the forward strand.
CGAACGGTGTGAGACACCTTCACGTCGCGGAAGCCGTTCGACTGGTACAGATTCGCGATCGCCTCTTCGTCGCGGCTGAGCAGGCTGCGGCTGTAACGGCCGTGCGGAAACTGGAGAAAAGTGGCCGTGCGCAGAAACATCCGCTCGCGGATGGTTTCGGCGTCGAAGTAATGGTTGCCGGCGATCTCGACCAGCACCAGTTTGTGCGCCGGGCCGCGCTCGATGGCGTAGTGGATGGTCGCTACTCCGTTGAGGACCGTTTCCGGCTCCACGCCCACTTCGGCGTCGAAGTATCCCTGCGACTGAAAATAATCCTGCAGATTGTGGGCGCCTTCCGTCAGCAGATCGTTATCGACGGTGTGCTCTTCGAAGACCGGCACATACTCCGCCAACTTCCCGCTCGAAACCTTCACGCCGGTGGTTTGAACCTGGATACGCGGCCCGGCATCGATTTGGAACGTGGGTTGAACCGTGTTGTTCCCGGCATCGTGCGCCACCGACGGCATCGATACCTTGGCTTCCAGGCGGTTCTGCTTTTGATAGAGCGAGCGAATTGTGTCCAGCGCCTGCCGCAGCCGCGCATCGGTGACCGGCTTCCATGTATGCACGATCCAGCGCCGGAATTTGGCGGCCTTGACGATGCGCTCGGCCGGCATTTCGAGGTTCCCATTCAGCACAGGTGTGGTGAAGCGCGCCCGCCGGCCGCTGGATATTTCGAAATGCACCTCCACCTGCTGAACGTCGCTGTTCCAATCGAGGACCGGCTGAATGGAGGAGTCGTACAGACCGTTCGATTCCAGCAGGCGGCGCTGATTGGCCAGCGCGGAATCCAGACTCTTGGCCGTGTACGGCTGTCCCAATTCCAGTTGCGCCGCCGTGGTCAACTGAGCTGCATTGGGCGGGCTGCCGATCACGCCCGTGACGGCGACATGCCCGATGAACCAGCTACTCTTGGTCAGAAAGCGGACGATCACCCCGTCCCCGTTCGCTTCCGCATCCACCTGGATATCCGCATAGCACCCCGTTGCGAAAAGCCTTTCCATGCTGGCGCGCACATTGGCGGCGGTGAGCGGTTCTCCGGTTTTGAGGGGCAGGATACGGTTGATGTCGCCGGCTTCGAGCGGCTGTTTCGCCGGTTCGAACTGGATGGTGACGATTCGTTTTCCTTCGAAGGCCGCGATCGGCTCGGCGGCCGGCACCGCGACGACCACGAAGGAAAACCCGAAAACCATCCGTCCAAGCAGGCGGCACACCAAACTCATAATAGCGTAACCCGTTCAAAGCAAGTTTCTTACCATCGAGAAACCAGGTGGGGCAAGCGATTCGCCCGCCCGTCTCAGCCCGAAGGGCGTAAGCGAATCGCCCACGGCGTGAGCCGTGGGATGGGATTACCATCGAGACATGACCCCCGCCGAAAGGCAGCGTTACTCGCGGCAGATTCTCTTCCCCGGCCTCGGCGAAAACGGTCAGGAAGCCCTGCTCCGTTCCCATGCCGCCATTATCGGCGCCGGCGCGCTGGGCACTTTCCATGCGGCCGCTCTGGCCCGCGCCGGAATCGGCCGGCTCACCATCGTCGACCGCGACTACGTCGAACCCAGCAACCTGCAGCGCCAGTGGCTGTTCGAGGAAGCCGACGCCGCCGAATCCCTGCCCAAAGCCGCCGCCGCCCAGCGCGCCCTCGGCCGCATCAACTCGTCCATCCAGGTTCGCGGCGCGATTGCCGACCTCACCGCCTCCAACATCGCCGAGTTGGTTGCCGGCGTGGACCTGATTCTGGACGGCACCGATAACTTCGATACCCGTTATCTGATCAACGATTTCGCCGTCAGCCGCCGAATTCCCTGGATTTATGGCGCCGCCGTGGGCAGCTACGGACTCGCCATGCCGGTGCTCCCGGGCCGCACTCCATGCCTGCGCTGCATCTATCCCGAGCCGCCCTCGGGCGCGCAGCCAACCTGCGAAACCAGCGGCATCCTCAACGCCGTGGTTTCCCTCATTGCATCGCTGCAGGTGGCCGACGCGCTCAAGATCCTGTCCGGCAACAGCGGCCAGGTACGCGCCGTCATCACCACCGCGGACGTGTGGAGCGGAATCGTCCGCCAGGTGGAAGTTCGGCGCGATAGCGAATGCCCTGCCTGCGTCCAACGCCGCTTTCCGTATCTGGAGCCTTCGGCCCGCCCCCCGGCGGTATTGTGCGGCCGCAACGCGGTCCAGATCCGCGAGCGCGAGCACCCGCTCGACCTCGCCAATCTGCGCGCCCGCCTGGAGCCATTGGGCGAAGTGCGCGCCAACCAATTCGCTCTGCGATTTTTTCCGCCGCCCTACGAGCTGACCATCTTCCCCGACGGCCGCGCCATCGTCAAAGGCACCAGCGATATCGGCGTAGCCCGCAGTTTATATGCGCGATATATAGGTTGACAAGTGCCCACTCCAGGGTGGGACGGACCATCGCTTCTCGTAGTCTGTCACGCCCTCGCCAGGACAACCGCTCGACAGACGACAAAAAAACGATCGTCTGTCCCACCGCCCCTACCCCGCCGTCAGCCCCAACCCAGGCTTCCTCGGCAGGATCAGCTTGCCCTTTTCCACGGTTACGCCGCGGAACGGATCGTTGGCGATTAGCAGGTTGCCGTCGAGATCGGCGTAGTCCACCAGCGGCGAGAGGTGCGCCGCCGCGGTCACGCTGACCGAGCTCGAAACCATGCAGCCGAGCATGGTGCGCATGCCCAGCGATTTGGCGATGGCGATCATGCGGTACGCTTCCAGCACGCCGCCGCTCTTGTCGAGTTTGACGTTGACTCCGTCGAAACACTCCTTCAGCTTGGGGATGTCGGAAGCGCGCTGGCAAGCTTCGTCGGCCATGATGGGGATGTGCACGCGGCTACGCACCCAGCGCGTCTCTTCCAGCATCCCGGCGGGCATGGGCTGTTCGATGAACTCCACTCCATGCTTCTCCAGCCAATTGATCTTGCGAACCGCTTCTTCCTTGTCCTTCCAGCCCTCATTGGCGTCCACGCGCAGCGGCTTATCGGTCACGCTGCGGACGGCTTCGATGGTGGGCTCGTCGGTGGCCAGGCCGACTTTCACTTTCAACACCGGGAAATCCGCCGCTTCCTTGGTTTTCTGCCGGGTGATTTCGGGAGTGTCGATGCCGATGGAAAAGGTGGTGAGAGGCGCGTCCCGCGGGTCCAGGCCAAAATAGGAGTACAGCGGAATGCCGAGTTTCTGGCCCACCCAGTCCATGAGCGCGATATCGAGCGCCGCCTTGCCGGCCCATTCGCCCGGAACGCGGCGGAAAATCCCGGCCATGACCTTGGTGAACTGCATGGGATCGGCCGCGAGCATGACGTCGCGCACGCTTTCGGCGGCCTTTTGCGCCGAGACGGCATCCTCGTGGTAGCGCACGATGGGAGCGCCTTCGCCATGGCCGGTAATGCCGTCGCGCGTGAACGCAGTGTGCAGCGTATCGCGATACTGGCTGGACGACATGGTGGTAGTCCAGGTGTGCTGCAGATTGAGACGGACGATCTTGGTCTCGAGAGTGGCCGCGCCAGCCGGCGCTGGCAACGCATTGGCGGCGGTAGCGGCGGCGGTGGCTGAGGCAGCGGCTTTCACAAAATTCCGGCGGTTCATGGGGCTCCTGTTCCCCTATAGCGTAACCGCATTCGCCCCGCCGCAATCGATGCGATCCGGCTACTTCTTGAAAAAACACAGCTTTTTCGAAGAACGGCCTATTGCCGCCGTGGCATTTTCTAAGGCATTGGTGGGCAGCTTCCTATTTCTTCTCCATTTCCTGTAGCTTTCGCACGCGGCGCTTTAAGTCCGGGTCCTCGCTCGCGAACCTGGCGTTCAAATATGCGTTGAGTACCTCTTCGGCGAGCTTCGGCCCGATGATCCATGCGCCCAGACAGAGCACGTTTACATCATCGTGCTCGACGCACTGATGCGCGCAGAATGTGTCGTGGCATAGCGCCGCCCGCATGCCTCGGACTTTGTTGACGGCGATCGCTGCGCCCACCCCGGTGCCGCAGACCATAATGCCCCGCTGGCACCGCCCGGACAGAATCTCGCCAGTGAGTTTTTGGGCAATGTCCGGGAAGTCGACCGGATCGGTGCTGTGCGTCCCGACATCCGTAATGGCGTGCCCCCAGGATCGGAGTGTCTGAATGAGCGGCCCTTTAAGCGGGAAGCCGGCGTGATCGCATCCCACCGCCAGCTTCCACTTAGCCGCACCCGTGGCTGCGGCGCGGGCCTCTGAAGCCAGCAGTTCCGCGGCGGCCATACCCCCGATGAACCTGCGTCGTGCAATGTTTTGCTCTTTCATTTGTGTTCCTTAAGCGAGTCTCGTTCCCCGGCAAGCGATCGGCCGGCGGAACGTGGACAAGCGCACGGACAGCCCGGTTTGTGAGACCTTCTACAGTCGCCGACCGGTTGCGCCCTTATTTTCGCAGAAGCTGAGAGTCCGCAACAAACGCGCGCTCATGAATTTGAAGACTCAATGATACTTTTTCAAAAAACGGTCTATTGATGCCTGGGGTGATCCAGTGTAACGTTCGCTAAGAGGGATTACCCTCTTGTACCTGCAATCCCCGCTCGGCCTGGGTGGCTTTGTCCGGGAGCGAACCACCGCGTCCGCTCCTTTTGCGGTGACGGACACAGCCAACCCGCCGGCGGGGAGTCCTCCATCGCTTATTCGCCTCCCCACTTTGCCGGCCCGGTTGGCTTTACCATAGAGATTCGCAATTAGGAGCTCATGAAAACTCGCGTCTTCTCCGGCATGCAACCCTCCGGAAATCTACACATCGGCAATTACCTGGGAGCGCTGCGAAACTGGGTGCGCATTCAGCACGACTACGAGTGCATCTTTTGCATCGTGGATCTGCACGCCATCACGCTTTACCAGGAGCCGGCCGAGCTGCGCGCCAAGATCGAGGAGATCGCCGCGCTGTACCTGGCGGCGGGGATCGATCCCAAAGTCTGCGCCATCATGGTGCAATCGGCGGTTTCCGCGCATGCCGAGCTGGCCTGGATGCTGACCTGCGTGACGCCGGTGGGCTGGCTGGAGCGCATGACGCAGTACAAAGCCAAAAGCAGCAAGCAGGAATCGGTGGGCTCCGGTCTGTTGCAGTACCCGGTGCTGATGGCCGCCGATATTTTGTTGTACCAGGCCGGGATCGTTCCGGTGGGCGAAGACCAGGCCCAGCACCTGGAACTCACGCGCGACATCGCGCAGCGCTTCAATTCGCTGTACGGCGACACGTTTGTCGTGCCCGGCACCAGTCTTCCGGCGGTGGGAGCGCGCGTGATGGGCCTGGACGATCCCACCCAGAAGATGAGCAAGTCCTCCACTGCATCCGGCCATGCCGTGGCGCTGCTCGACCCGCCCGACAAGATCCGCAAGACCATCATGCGCGCCACCACCGATTCCAACCCGGCGGTGGATTTCGAAAACGCGGGTGAGGGAGTGCGCAACCTGCTGACCATCTACCAGGCGTTCGCCGGCACATCCGACGAGGAGATGAAAACGCGTTTCACCGGGATGCGCTACGGCGAATTGAAGAAGCAGGTGGCGGACATGGTGGTGGCGAGCCTGGAACCGTTCCAGCAACGCTATCGCGAGATCACCGGCGATCCGGGCTATCTGCGACAGGTGCTCGGCGACGGGGCCGATCGGGTAGCTCCGATCGCGAACGATACCGTGCGGCTGGTAAAGGAGCGCATGGGGCTGTACCGGTAGCTGAGTATTAGTCAGTGTCCGGCAACCGCTCCCTCACGGTCGCGGCTCGGAAAGGCGCAAAAACGAGCCGCGACCGTTAGGGAGCGGTTGCACGCGAATGCGTTACCGAACTTCCGAAATGGTTACTTGGCCTTGGCTTTCAGAGCGGCCCACTTTGCCATTAGGGCGGTATAGGCGGCCTCCTGCCGGCTGCAGGCCTGGAGTTCGCTGGCCGTGGGCGGCATCTCGGAAGCCTGCGTGCCCATGACGGCGGCAACCATCTGAGCGCCGATGTTGGCGAGATTGGGCGGAGGCGGCGGTTCGGCTGCCGCGCCACGTCCACCGCGACCGCCTCTTCCTCCACCTTCACCGGCGGCTCGAGCTGGCGCGATCTCGTCCACCTGCTTGATGAGGTCGTCGGTTGCGGCGGATTGGGGACGGGCCTTGAGCGCATCGGCCAAAGCGCGGGCGTCTTTGTAAGCTGCCGCGGCGGCTCTGGCGCGATCCTCTGTCTGGGTGGTGATAGTGAAGATCTCGATCACCTCGGGCGTGATCTTCACTCGCGGATCCATCTTGACGGCGATGGGCTGCGTCAAGCTCTGGCCATTAGCGGTCAAACGCACCGAATACTGGCCGGGAGCGATCCAGGGCGAATCGACGGAGGGGTAAGTCCGATGCGGAACGGCGCCCTCGCCACCGCCGCCCCCGCGCCCGCCGCCACCAGCGCCCGGGAGCGGATCGTAATGCATGTCCCAGGTGAAGCGATGCATGCCGGCGCTGGTTTTCAGCACCTGATGCGGGGCCGGCCAATCGAGCGACAGCCCGCAATCGAGCGCCGTCGGCGTCTGCTGGCAAATTTTGTTGTAGGCAACCGGATCGGTGGCGGGATCGGGATTCCTCGCCGGATCCGTGCTGGAGTAAGTGCGAACCACCTTGCCCTGGACGTTCAGGATATCCAGCTTGACTTGACTGGCGTCCGACGGCAGGTAGTAATCGATGACGGCGCCCGCGGGCGGGTTTTCGCCGGCCGGCCATTCGGGCGGCCACGGGGTGGGATCGTTGGTGCCGAAGCGAATGCGGATAGCCGTGGCGGGCTTGAACAGATAGGCATTCGAAGCCGCCGCGGCTTCGGCCGCCTGGCGCAGCGGGATTACGTCGTCAAGAATCCAGAAGCCGCGGCCGTGCGTGCCGGCGACCAGATCCGAGCAGAGACAGGAAGCATCGTCTTTAATGGCGATGTCGCGCACCGAAATGGCGGGCATATCGAGGCGCAGCGAATGCCAATTGTCGCCGTCGTCGAACGAAACCCAAACCTGGGTATCGGTAGCGGCGTAAAGAAGGCCCTTCTTGCGCGGATCTTCGCGGATGGAGTTGGCCACCGCGCCAGGGGCGATGCCGTTATCGATCTCGGTCCAGGTCTTGCCGCCATCGTGGGTGCGCCAGAAGTGGGGGTTCATATCGTCGAGGCGCAACGTGTTGGCGGCGGCATAAGCCGTTTTGGTGTCGAAATGGCCGGCGTCCATATTGAAGATGCGCGTCCAGGCCTTGATCTGCGGCGGGGTGACGTTGGTCCATTTGGCCCCTCCGTCGGTGGTGAGCTGGATCAGGCCGTCGCCGGTTCCGGCCCAAAGAACGTTGACGTCGAGTGGGGAAGGCGCAATCGCGGTGACCGTGCCCAGCGCGGAAGGGGTCACGGTGGAAGCGTATTTACCGGCGTTGGCCGGCACGTCCCAGGTTTGGCGGGTGAGGTCGCCGCTGATGGGCGTCCAACTGTGGCCGCCATTGGTGGTCTTCCAAACGCCCGCGGTGGCGAAGTAAAGAACGTTGGGGTCCTTCGAAGACCAGACGATCGGCTGGGTGCGTACGGCGCGGGCGGGCGGCTCCCCCTTTACCGCTTCAACCGGCGCGCCACGGCCTCCGCCGCCTCCACCTGGTCCGACGATGGCCCTCTGCGCGGTGACGCGGTTATAGAGGCTCACCGCCGCCCGTGCCGCGCCGTAGACCAAGTCGGGGTTTTTGGGATCGGGAGCGGCGATGCCATACTCTCCGATTCCCACCGGGTGCCAGTCGTGGAAGGTGATTTCGCCATCCATGCCGCGGCTATCGACGCAGGCCGAGCCCGAATCCTGCTGGCCGCCGCAGAGGCGGTAAGGGAACGCATTGTCGGCGGTGACGTGGTACATGGCCCCGGTCGGCTGCGTATACCAGTTGCTCCAGGACTCACCGCGGTTGGCGGAAATCACGGCGCCTTGGTCGGAGACCAGGAGGATGATATCGGGATTTTCGGGATTGATCCAGCTCTTCTGATAGTCGTCGCCGCCGGGCGCTCCCCGCACGGCCGTCCATGTCGCGCCTCCATCCTCGGTGCGCCAGAAAACGGTGGAGCAGCTATAGACGACGCGTTCGTTCTTGGGGTCGACTTCGATGGTAGGCAGGTCGCCGCCGCCGATGCGCACCAGCGGACGTGGGTCCTGGACGCTGGCGGCGAGTGCCCAATGCTCGCCGCCGTCGCTGGATTTATAGAGAGCGACGGAGCCTCCGCCGCCGCGTCCGCCACGTCCCCCGCGGCCCGCGCCGCCGGGAGATGCCACCATGGCGTAGATGAGACTGGGATTGCTGGGGGCAATGGCCAGGTTTGCTTGTATCACGGATGGCAGACCGGCGGTGAGCTGCTTCCAGGTAGAGCCGCCGTCGGTGGATTTGAATATGCCGCCGCTCGCGCCGCCGAACGCCCCGTCCTCGTAGAATCCCTCCTGCTGCTGCCACAGTGCGGCGTAGACAATGCGTGGATTCTCGGGATCGATGCGGACGTCGTCGCCGCTGGTGTATTCGTCCTTGAAGAGCACCTTTTCAAAGCTGGCGCCGCCGTCGGTGGAGCGGAAGATGCCGCGCTCGGGGTTGGGACCGTAGGGGTGGCCGAGGGCGGCGACGAAGAGGCGGGTCGGGTCCCGCGGGTCGACATCGATGTTGGCGATCATCTGGGTATCGCGAAGGCCGAGGTGGACCCAGGTCTTGCCGGCGTCGGTGGATCTGTAGATGCCATCGCCCACGGCGAGGTCCGGCCGGATGATGCCGGCGCCGGTGCCGACGTAGACGATGTTGGGATTGGACGGCGCGACGGCGATGGCGCCGATGGCCCCGGTGGTTTCGCGGTCGAACAGCGGAACCCAAGTGGAACCGTAGTCGGTGGAGCGCCAGACGCCGCCGTTATCGAAGCCGATATAAGCCACGTTGGGCTGGCTGGGCGCGCCCGCGACCGCGCGCGCGCGTCCGGCGCGAGTGGGACCGATCGAGCGCCAATGCATTTCGGAATAAAGTCTGGAATCGAGCGATTGGGCGGTCGCCAGCGCAGCCAGCCAGAGACCGAAAAACGCGGATAGACGAACCGATGCAGACAAAGGGCGAACCTCCTGGAACTTTCACGAGTGTAATACGGATTAATGGGCGGCGCGCGGCTCAGGACAGGCGGCGCGTCAGAAACAGGATCGAAGACCGTCCGTTTGCTGAAGATTGCGAAGGTCCTCGCGAAATTCCGCGGTTCCGTAGTGGATAGGAATCCGGCGATCCGCCAGTAGCGCCTGAAATGCTAGATGGCTCATCTCCGCAAAGCGGCTCGCTTGCGCGAGCGTCAGCCGTTCTTGCTGGAACAGCATGAGGGCAAGCTCACGCTTCAACTCGAGCTCGCTGATGCGAGCCGCCGTGAGCACCTCGTCTGAGATCGTGACAGGCAGGCTATTCGTAATATACCGCCCCGGTCGCTGGTCTCGCATAATGGAAGTGTGCGGTCCCGTCTCCGCTGGGTTCTGACTCTCGCGTTCGCCGGCCTGCTGGGCATCACGCTGGGCTCGGGGCTGGCCGCGCTCGGCACTCTCAACCGCATGCACGCCTCCGAACAAGCTGCGCGGCGGCTGGTGGCCGAGCGCTCGCAAATGCTCACCGGTCTGTGTCTCTCGATCCAGATCTACGACCAGACGGCCGACCGGTATCTCGAAGCGCCGTCGCCGGACCTGCTGGGCGAGCTGGCGCGTCTCGAAGCGGCCATCGATTCCAGCTTCCACGGCTTTCCCGTCGCAATGCCTGGGCCCGCGGAGGCGGAGATGCGCGGCGCGCTGGCCGCCATGGAAGATTCGTTTGGCCGCCAAAAGACGGCATTCGAAGCGCTGTTCGCGCTGCCTGAAGGAGAGCGCCGACGCGAGGCCCCGGTGTGGATCGTGGAGCGTATCTCGCCCATCGAGGTCGACATCTGGCAGCGGGCCGACGCCTTGCAAGCCTACAATCGCCGCCAACTGGAGCTCACCGATCAGGATCTGGTGGCGGAATTCGCGCAGCTTCAGAGCAGCCTGGCGCATTCGCTCACCCTGGCCCTGGCTAGCGGACTGATTCTGATTGCTGCCAGCATGTTCTACATTCTGAGGCTGGAGCGGCAGACCGAGGCGCGCTACCAGGAGCTGGCGCGCAGCCGCGGCGAGTTGGAGCGGCTTTCCGCGCGCCTGGTGGATGCGCAGGAAGCCGAGCGGCGCAAGCTTTCGCGCGAGCTGCACGACGAAGTGGGCCAGACGCTGGGCGTGCTGCTGATGGATTTCGGCCGCCTGGCCGGCGCGCTGGGCGACGCCCCGGCGGAGATTACCGAGCGCATCGCCAACATGAAATCGCTGGCCGAACGAAGCGTGGAAACGGTCCGCAATATGGCCCTGCTGCTGCGGCCTTCCATGCTGGACGATCTCGGGCTGATCCCGGCGCTCGAATGGCAGGGGCGCGAGGTGTCGCGCTCGAGCCGGATCGAGGTGGAAGTGGAAGCCGAGGGCGTCTCGGAAAACCTGCCGGACGAAACCGGAATCTGCCTCTATCGCCTGGTGCAGGAAGCGCTGCACAACGCTGTGCGCCATTCCGAAGCACGCAATGCGCGCGTGCGCATCGAACAATCGGGTGGGCGAATCCGCCTTCGCGTTACCGACGATGGCCGCGGCTTCGACCCTTCGCGCACCCGAGGCCTGGGCATTCTCGGTATGGAGGAACGCGTGCGCCGGCTGGGCGGCAAGCTGCGCATCCAGTCCGAACCCGGCAAAGGCGCCACCGTGGAAGCCGAGCTGCCGGTATGAAAAACGCTGAGCTGCCGGTATGAAAAAGCTCGCCGTGCTCCTGGCCGACGACCATACCCTGTTCCGCGCCGGCTTGCGCCTGCTGCTCGAACAGCAGCCGGATTTCGCCGTGGCCGGTGAGGCGGAAAACGGGCGCGAAGCGGTGCGGCTGGCTCTGGAGCGCAAACCCGACGTGGCCGTGCTCGATATTGGCATGCCGGAGCTGAACGGCATCGAAGCCTGCCGCCAGATTCGCGAAGGCTCCTCCACCACCGAAGTCGTGATGCTCAGCATGCATTCCGACGAAGCCTATGTACTGCGCGCCTTGCGCGCCGGCGCCCGCGCCTACCTGCTGAAAGATTCGGCGGAGAGCGATCTGGCGCGCGCCATCCGCGCCGCGGCCGAAGGCAAGTCGTTTTTCAGCCCGGCGGTGGGCAAAGTGCTGCTAGAAGACTACATGCGCAAGCTGGAGCGCACCGGCGCCGAAGATTCCTACGACCTGCTCTCGCCCCGCGAGCGCGAAGTCTTCCAGCTTGTGGCCGAAGGCAAATCGAGCAAGGAAATCGCCAATCTGCTGCACCTGAGCGTGTACACGGTGGAGACCCATCGCGCCCGCATCATGCAAAAGCTGAACCTGCGCGGCATGCCGGAGCTGATCCTCTACGCGGTGCGCAAGGGAGTGATCGCATAGCACACGACTTCATAAGTTCAGCGACGTATTCCCGGGCAACCGCCGCCGTGGCGCACGCAAGAGTGCGACGCAAGAGTGCGCGCGCCACATGTGCCCGTCAAGAGGCCACGTACGTCCCTTTGGGCAGACGGAAGCGGACGGGGGTCCCGCCCGAACCCGGGCGTCCGCACAGCCCCTAGAGCGGCTTGGGCTGCGGCGGAGGCAGTTCACGCGCTTCCACGTTGTGAGTAAAGCCACAGGTGCGGTGCGCGCCATCGCAGAAAGGTTTATTGGCAGACTGCCCGCAGCGGCACAACGCAATCGTGGTGCGGCCGGCCAGGCCGAAGACCTTGCCGCTGGGGTCTTGAATCTCAAATTCGCCCTCGATGCGAATCGGGCCGTTGTGGGAAACGGTGATTTTGGTTGGCATGGTAGAAACAGGGATCAGGATAGCAAATCCCGCGCAATGCGTGACCATGGGTGTATGTACCGACCTCTAACCGAAGTGAACTTTATTTGTTTTCTTTTATGTGTTGATGTGAAAATTGACCGGAACTTTCCTCCTGGCACGGGGTAGGTAGTAGTGAGACTCAATCGTATCGGGGGACGCAAGCTCTGAGTTATCGATAGTTATTAGTCTTCGCCGATTTCTGGTCGAGAGCCGATAAGTATGAATGGTTGAAGGAGACGGAACGATGGAACGAAGGATTTTTGTAGCACTTCCTGGGCTTGCGGCCCTTGCCGCCGGCCGCGCGATCGGCCAAACGGAGGAAATCGATCGACCGGCGAGCGGCATGGGAACGCGCGTATCAAGGAAGGCGCTGGTCAAGCATAGCGGTTCGAAGGGCGCTTACAGGGTCCCGAAAAACGCGATCAAGCAAGCGCAGTATGTGAGCACTCTTACCGCTCTGCTGTCGCTCACTTCTTCGCAGCAGCAACAGGTCGCGGCCATTTATACCAACGCCGCGGCTACGCGGTCCTCGGTTACCACCAGCCTGAAAGCCGCGCGCAAAGCGCTTCGCGACGCCGTAGAGAATAACGATCCCGGCGCTATTGCGCAAGCCTCGGCGACCATAGGCACCTTGACGGGCCAATATGTCTCGAACGGCGCCATTGCCAACGCAGCGGTGTTTCAGCTTCTAACGCCCGACCAGCAAACCACGCTATCCAAGTTCGAGTTCTGAGACTATTGCGCACGTTCGGTAACCTAGCGGCAACCGCTCCCTCACGGTCGCGGCTCTGACTCGCGGCTCTCGCGACGCTCGTGGATAACCGAACTGCGCGCCAGCAAGTTAGGCATTTATCATGGCCGTCAACTGTAGAATTCTCCGCGCAGCCGGCATTTTTATTATGGCTCCGGCAGCCTTCGCCCAAGTAGAAGCCATTCCGTTTTTCGACGACACCGTGGTCCAGCAGGTCTATCTCACGGTGGGTGCGAGCGATTGGTCGTCTCTCCTCGAATATTACAACGCCGATACTTACTACAGCGCGTCCTTTAGCTGGAATGGCATCGTCGAGGAGGTGGGTATCCGGCAGCATGGCCACGGAAGCCGGAGCAGCGTAAAGCCCAACCTGGACATCAATTTCGCCCATTACGCCAAGCACCAGACTTTTCTCGGGCTGCCGTTCATTCTCTTGAAGGCGAATAACGAAGATCCCTCCAATCTTCACGAGTGGCTGTCGATGAAGTTTTTCCGTATGATGGGCCTTCCGGCGCCACGCGAAGCCCCAGCGCAGCTTTACGTCAATGGCCAGTATTTCGGCTTCTATATGATCGTGGAGCACGAAGACACCACCTTTTTGCGGAGAAACTTCGGAGAGAGCGGAGGCTATCTTTACGAATGGGAGTTCGGGAATAATTACGAGTTTGAGAATCTGGGCGCCGATCCCTCCTTGTACGCGCCCTTCCTCAAGCTGAAAACAGGCCAGGCGGCTCCCGATCTACAAACGTTTTCGAACCTGGTGCAAGTCATCAACCAGCCCTCGAGTCCGATTTTCACCGACGCGGATTTCATCGCCGCTCTGTCGCAATATATCGACCCGAAAACGTTTCTTACTTACGCGGCGGCGGATAATGTTTTGGCCGAGGAGGACGGCCTGGTGGGCGGCGTTGTCGGCATGAACAACTTTTTTCTCTATCAATTTCAGGGAACCAGCTTCTACCAGTTGATCACCTGGGATAAGGCTTTGACATTTTCCGATTGGAGCCGGGACATTATGGCCGGCTTCACGCTTCCCCCCAACATTAATGTCCTGGCGCAACGCCTCATCGGGATTCCGGAATATCTGAACTTCTATCTCGGCCAGGTATCCAATGCGGCCAACCTGTTAGGCGGCTCCGGCGGTTGGGCGGATACCGAGGTTGCCTTTGAATATGGGGTGATCGGCAGCGCGGCCTCCAACGATCCGGACAAACAGTGCATGGAAGCGGGTACGCTGGTTTCGTGCGGAACCGCGGATTTCCAGAACGGTGTTCAAGCGATGCATGCGTTCCTGGCCGCTCGGTCCAGCTTCGTCCTGCCGGCAGTCGAGGTCGAGGGGTTCCAGCCCGTCGCCAGCGGTCCGCAGATCTCAACCGTGGCCCTGGCGGCGCCCGGTGGCCCCGTCAACTTGCCGGCGATGATCGCCCTGGCGCAGGGGCAGGCCTCTCCCGGAGCTCTGGTGAACGTTCTAGGTGCGAACCTGGGACCGGCCTCGCAGGCATCCGGCAACCCGCTGCCGCGCTCCCTGGCCAATACGTATGTAGCGGTGGAAGGTGTGCGCGCGCCGCTGGCGGCCACCGCGGCCGGGCAGATCGAGATCCAAATACCGGGAGATATTCCGCCCGGTAAGGCGAACATTGTAGTCTCCGTGGCGGGCGAGATGAGCAATACGTTCGCTGCCACGGTAGCGTCCACCCTAACTACGATTCTTGCGGTAGCACACCAATCCGATGGGTCGCCGGTGAGCGCCTCCGAGCCTGCCGTTGCCGGCGAAACCTTAGTGGTTTACATGGCTGGTCTGGGTGCCGTGAACACCGACTTGAGTTTCGGAGCAGCGGCTCCGGCAACACCGGCGATCTCGACGGCGGTGACACCCCAAGTAACTCTGGGAGGCACACCGGCAACCGTCGTCTTCTCAGGGTTGTCGCCCGGATTTGTCGGGCTATACCAGGTGACGGTAGCTATGCCTGCGACGCTGCCGCAGGGCGGGCTTGCAAGCTTGACCGTTGCCGCCCCCGGCTCGGCAGCCGCATCCATACCGATTGCGCTAGCAACTCAATAGATCGCTCAAGTTCGGACCTTGGTTCGAGCGCGGTTGTTCCGATACGCAGGTCCGTGTGAGACCACATCCAGGTTGGCGGGACGGCTGCTGCAGCCTCCGGCCACCACGCGAAGCGAATAGATCCCGTCCGGCAGGTTCGGGGGAATCGCAACATCCACCCGGTAGACGCCCGCGCGCCCCGGCGCCAGGCCCGCAAAACTCGGCTCCAGACGAATGGGGCCGAGCCAAACCTCCACCGCCGCGACCACCGCATGGGAGGCCAAGGGCGCCGCCTGGCCCGTTTCCATGCCGCCTCGAACCTCGCCCAGACCGGTAAGGTAGAGCGAAACGGCGTCTCCCGGTCTGGCCGGATTCGCGCCGCAAAAAAGGCCATGCTGCGTCACCATCTCCAATAGGGAGGGCGCTACCGGCGCGACCGTAATTTCGGCGGAGGCGGACCCGGCGGGGGTGGAAACCTCCAGCGTAACCGAGCCGGAAACACGGTACGGTATCTGGGCTTCGATCTGGGTGGAAGACACGGAAACCAGTGGCGCTGCTTGACCGGCCGCCTTCAGCGAGACGCCCCCCAGGCCGGCCGGAAGCGGATAACCGGGGCTCACCTCACTGCCCAGGGCCAGGTCTTGTCCGGAGATAGCCACCAGCGAGCCGGGGGCGATCCTTGGCGTGTAATCGCCCTTACTCAGGACACTGGCGATGGCAAGTTTACTGGGCGCGCCCAGCGTTACCCGGTCGATCTGGCCGCCGTCGAGCCCAATCGCGGTCATAGTGAGCGCGCGACCTTCCACGTCCACGCGCAAGTAGTGGAAGACCTGCACCGATATCGCGGTTTGCGGGGAAGATCCCACCGATTCCAGCGCGCCCCCGCCGCCGCCCGTGATCACGTATGTGGTGGATGGGGAAGAGGAGCTCGCGATCTGGCCGCCGGCCAGAGGGAACGTGCGTTCGTAGCCGTGCTCATGCCCGGCCAGCAGAAGTTGAACCCCGTGCCTCTCTACAATCGGGTTGACAAGCTGCTCGACGGCCGCGCAGATGGGGTCTCCCAGGTGAAAGCCGGTCGGATACGAGGTGTGATGCAGAAAAACGATGCGCCAGTAGCGGTCCGTAGCCGCCAGGTCGGCCTCCAACCAGGCGAGCATAGCCGCGGCCCTGGGGGTCGCCAGCAGGTTCGAATCCACCGAGACGAAATGCGCGTTGGACCAATCGAAGGAGTAATACCGGCCCACATCCCCCGCGGCAACGCCGCACTCCGGCGTCGCCACGCCCGCCACATACGCCGCCGCGAAGTTGGTGTTGTAATCGTGATTGCCCGGGGTCGAAAAGAACGGCAACCGCGCCATAAGCCGCGCGTTGACCCCGAAATATGCATCTTCGAACTCCTCGAACGTGCCATCCGTGTATGCCAGGTCGCCCACGTGGATCACCATGGAGATGTCCGGCTCGGCGGCCATCCACTCGACCAGAATCTGTTGCTGAGCCGACTCCGCTCCGCTGTCGCCGAAGGCCAGGAACGAGAACTTATTCGCCTGCGTCGCACCGCTCCGGACGCGGCCCGAATCCGCAGCCGAGTTCGGCGGGGCCGTGCGAAACTGCAACTGGCCGACGTCCGTAACCAGAGTCTGGCCATTCATAGCTATGGTGTAGCGGTACTCCGTTTCCGGCTGCAAGCCCGTAACGTCCGCCTGATACCGGTAAAACGCAAACGGCAGCCCGGTATCGGCGGGCTGAAACGCCTGCATGCCGGCCGATCGGGTGAGCGAACTGCCGTCCGGCGCGATTACCGTCAGGCTTCCGGAACCGGCTTCCTGAGTAGTCCAGAGCACCGACGCCCGGCTCGCCTGCACGTTCTGCAGATATGGTTGCCGCGCGAGGGTTGCCGCGCGCACCGAACGGGGGAGGCAAAGGGTCGCGGACGCAACCTGAAGAAATGTCCGCCTGCTATACACGGTTTTGAATCCGACATCACATTGTCGTATCAATCCAGGGGCGGAACAACGGGAATCGTTAGGTCGCGGATGGCTTAAAGTACCGTTGGGGTACCGTGTCTCTTAATCCATGTCCATTGCGGAGTTCGGCTCTTCTACTCCCGGCAGATGCCTCTGCTGCTGCGGCGGATGAACGCCACCAGGTGGAGCGTCTCCGGCGTTGCGATCTCGGATTCGATGCGGGCCAGAGCGTCTTCCAGCTTGAGGCCGGAGCGGTAGAGCAGCCGGTAAGCTTGCTTGATCGGGGCCACCTGAGACGCTTTATATCCCGCGCGCTTCAGGCCCACCAGATTCAGGCCCCTGGCCACAATGTCGTGGCCGGCGTAGAGGAAGAACGGCGGCGCATCCGAATTGACGCGGGTATTGCCGCCGATCATCGCCAGGCGGCCGATCTTGGAAAACTGGTGCACCACCACGCCGCCCGAAATAAACGCCTCGTCTTCCACCTCGACATAGCCGGCCACCAGCGCGCAACTGGCAATCACGGTGCGGCTGCCGATGCGGCAATTGTGGGCGATATGGCCGGACGTCATGATGTAGTTCTGGTCCCCGATCTCGGTAACCGACTCCGGCTCCGTGCCGCGTGAGATGGTGTAGTGCTCGCGGATCT
>JBEKYD010000023.1:0-41593 GCA_049511335.1 Bryobacteraceae bacterium
GTCCTTGTGATCGTCACCACCGGCATTTCTTGCGCCGTGTCCTTCACGTACTTGGTCTTCGGCACGTCCACTTCAATGCCGAATTCCATCACGTGCGCGGTGAGCATGAAGATGATGAGCAGAACCAGCACTACGTCCACGAAAGGGGTGACGTTGATTTCCGCCAGCGACCCGCCGTAGCGCTTGCGCCACCCCAGTCCGCCGCCATTGCCGGAAAAAGCCATCCGTTACTCTCCGAAGCTGCGTTCCGTCAGGTTCAGGAATTCGAGGGCAAAATCTTCCATCCGCGCGCCGATCTCGCGAATTCGCGTGCCGAACAGGTTGTAAAAAATCGCCGCCGGGATGGCCGCCACCAACCCTACCGCCGTGGCAATCAGCGCCAGGGAAATTCCCGGTCCGATCATGCGCAAGCTGGTGCTGCCTTCCTGACCCAGAGCTTCGAACGAATTGATGATCCCCAGCACCGTGCCCAGCAGGCCGATGAACGGCGTCACCGACGCGGTAATGGCCAGCCATTGCATGTTGCGGTCCAGCCGGCTCATTTCCTCGTTCACACCCATTTGCAGGGAACGCTCCACCGCCGTCCGGTTCGTCACGCTGCCCTTCTTCTTCACCTGGCGCTCGACTTCTTCATAGCCGAAATCGAACACCGAAACCAGCGGCGCGGGGCGGTATTGCTCGCTCGCCACCATCACCGCGTCCAGACCGTTGGACTTGCGAAATGCGCGCAGGAAACGCGAATTCGAATGCGACGCTCCCCGCAGGGAACTCCACTTGGAAAGAATCACGGTCCAGGAAAAAACCGAAAAACAGGCTAAAATCCCCAGCACAACGTCCTCGGCAGGCCCGTTGCGTTGGACCAGTTCCAAAATATCTAGTTGGAGTAAGAAGGCGATGGGAGTAGCGAAACTCAATTCGTCTCCTTTTTTTAATCTAACACACAGACGCTCAACCACCCGCAAAAGCAAGATTAAAACATGGTTATAATCGGCTCAGTCATGCTCTTGGAGCTGGTCGTGGAAAACTACGCGGTAGTCGAGCGCCTGCGCGTTCATTTCCATGGCGGCTTAAATCTGTTGACAGGCGAGACGGGCAGCGGCAAGTCAATCGTGGTGGATGCTTTGGGCCTCCTGCTCGGCGCCCGCGCCTCTTCCGAGACGATTCGCACCGGCGAAGCGCGGGCGCGCGTAGCCGGCATTTTCGATGTGCGGAACCATACGCCCATCCGCCGCGTCTTGGAGCCCGCGGGCCTTGAGGCCGAGGAAGGGGAACTGCTGGTCGAGCGTGAAATCCTCGCCGGCGGCAAGTCTCGCGCCTTTGTGGGCAGCCGTCCCGTGGCTGCTTCCCTGCTGAAAGAGCTTGCCCCGCACTTGGCCGATATCCACGGCCAGCATGACCAGCAGCTCCTGTTTTCACCCGATGCGCAGCGCGCCATGCTCGACGCGTTCGCCGGCCATGCCGACCTGTTGGCCAAAGTCGAAGACACCTACGGCCAGTGGCGCGGCGCCGCGGCGGAGTTCGACGAGCTGGAGCGGTCCGAAACCGAAAAACTGCGCCTTCTCGATCTGTGGACCTTTCAGCGCAAGGAAATCGAAGCAGCCGCGCTGGCGCCGGATGAGGATGCGAAACTCGAAAACCAGCGCCGCGTGCTGCAAAACGTGCAGCGTCTCGAGGAGGCCGCGCAGATCGCCTACGCCGCCGTTTACGACAGCCCCGAATCCGCCCTGGCGCTGGGCCGCATCGCCACCCGCAAGCTCGACGAGCTCTGCCGCATCGACTCCTCGCTCGCCCCTCTGCGCGAGCATCTCCAGTCCGCCGAGCTCAGCCTCCAAGAAGCCGCCTATGGCCTGCGCGATTATCTTTCCCGCCTGGATGCCGACCCCGCCCGCCTGGAAGAGATCGAAACCCGCCTCGATTCCATTGATCGCCTCAAGCGCAAGTACGGAACCTCCATCCTCGAAATCTTCGCCTTCCTCGACCAAACCCGCGGCCAGATTGCCCAGGTGGAAAACGCCGGCGTGCGCATGGAGGAGTTGCGCCAAACCCGTAAGCGCCTGGGCGCCGAATATGAGAAACTGTCCGCCGAGCTGACCGCCTCCCGCTCCGCCGCCGCCCGCCGTCTGGAGAAACGCGTGGAAGCCGAACTGGCGCAGCTTGCCATGGACCGCACCGTGTTTCGCGTCTCCATGGAACCGTCTGCCTGGTCGCCCGATGGCTCCGAAACGGTCGAGTTTCTGGTCTCGCCCAACCGAGGGGAAGAACCCCGCGCGCTCGATAAGGTCGCCTCCGGCGGCGAAATCTCCCGCATTGCGCTGGCGCTCAAAACCTGTCTTGCCCCGCCCAAGTCCGCCTACCAGCGCACCCTGGTATTCGACGAGGTTGACTCCGGGGTTGGCGGCAGCGCCGCCGAAGGCGTGGGACGCCGCTTGAAAAAGCTCTCCCAAACCAACCAGGTGCTCTGCGTCACCCACCTGCCCCAGATCGCCGGCTTCGCCGACCACCACTATCGTGTCGAAAAACTGGAATCGCGCGGACGCACTATCGCGACGATTGAAGAGCTCGACAAGGATGCCCGCACCCGCGAAATCGGCCGCATGCTCTCCGGCCAAACACTCACCCAGGAAGCCCTCAAACACGCCGCTCAGTTGATCAAGCTCGGCGCCAGCTAGCTATCTGCCAATCCGTTCATCCAAACTTAATCTTTTCGCTCTTGCGTACACCACTTTCCTGTGGTAACTTAGCGGAGTAACTTCACTCTCAGCGAAAGGAGGACACCTCTTGAATCGTCTATCGAAAAACGGATGGATCGCATCTTCGGAACCATTGGCTGCAGTGTTCATGCGGGCGTGCCTGCTTTCCGCCGCATTCCCGCTCCAATAACTGACTGAGATATGTGGCGCAGGCACTCGTGCCTGCCGCGTGCCGACTCATCGGAACGCTTGCTATGTCTCACTAACTACCCCTAACTATTGCGAGCGATCTTTTTATGAACTTAGAACTTACCCCTGCCCAGAAACGGGCGGCCGAAGGTTTGCTGAGCGGTATTCCTGCCGCTGGAGTTCTGGTTTTGCGCGGGCAGGCAGGGAGCGGCAAAACCGCCGTCCTGGAGCACGTTCACGCACTCGCCGGCGGCATTCTGCTCGGGGTTCGCCAATTCATGCGTTCCCTGGCGGCGGGTCCGCCCTATGCCATCGAGGAGGCATTCCTCAACATGCTCGAAGGCGCGGTGGCCCAGCACAATCTGGTCTTCGTCGACGATCTCCACCTGGTCACGCAAATTGTCACCAGTTGCGATTACCCGCGCGGATTCCTGCTCGATGCCGCCTTGACCGCCGCGCTTTGCGACGCCGCCGCCCAGCACAAGAAACTGGTCTTTGCTCTCGATAGCGCGGTCGACCTCCCTTGGCCGTTGAGGCGGCGCGCCTACACCTGGGAGATCGGCGAGTTCGCCGCCGAGGATTACCGGACCATCTGCCGCGGTGTCCTCGGCGAGAAAGTCGCCGACCGCCTGGCTGCAACCGTCAAAAAGTGCGAAGAAATATAGCCACGGATAAACGCGGATGGACACGGATAAGACAATTAAGACCATGGCTTTCGGTTTTCTATCCGTGTCTATCCGTGTCTATCCGTGTTCATCCGTGGCGCGAAATCAGTTTTCTCAGGGCTTCCCATAGTTGACAAATCCACAGATTAGAATTAGTCTAAATATGGACGTGCTAGAAACCGTCGACATTCCACTGGCATTTCGCGCCGCCGGTCTTCGCTCGACCGCGCAACGGCGCGCCGTGCTTCGGTTCCTGTCGGATCGGCCGGTGCATGCCACTGCCGATGAGATTTTCGTCGCCGTCAACCGTACCGATCCGCGAGCTTCCCGTGCCACGGTCTATAACAATTTGAAAGCCATGCAGGGCGCGGGGTTGGTTCGCGAAGTCGTTTCGAAGGGCAAGGCGGCGCGTTTCGATGTCAACTTCCACCGCCACCATCACTTCGTGTGTGACCGGTGCGGCGCGATCGAGGACATCGAATGGTTCGATCTACCCGCCGCCGCTGGCGGCGTTTTAGGAACTCGCCGCGTGCGTGATTTCGACGTTGTCTTCCGCGGCCTGTGCGGCTCTTGCCAGCGCAGCCGGAAAGTTTCAGGAGATTCGCAATGAGTTTGGCCGAAAAGCAGTGTGTTCCCTGCCGCGGCGGCGTGCCTCCGTTGGCCGGCAAAGAGTTGGAGAACCTCGCCACGCAGCTCAGTGGTTGGACGGTGTCCAATAGCCATCACTTGGAAAAGAGTTATGAGTTTCCCGATTTTCGCACGGCGCTGGCTTTTGTCAATCGCGCCGGCGAGGTGGCCGAGGAGCAGGGGCACCACCCCGAATTGGGTCTCGGTTGGGGCCACGTGGATGTCCGCATCTGGACCCACAAAATCGATGGTTTGACGGAGAGCGATTTTATCTTGGCGGCCAAGCTCGATCACTTGCTCGCGGCCACCGGCGCGCCGTAAGTCACCGCGCCCCGTGTGAAGTTCGAATTCGTCGTACCGGTTCAACAGATCTCCCGAGCGGACGCTGTTCCGCCCGGGCAGACCGAGTGAGTCTGCATGCTTGGCTGGAATGTCACTCCAGCCACTGTCTTTGGCCGCTTCGCCAAATATCCTGTTGATCGCTATCTATTATCGGAAGCACCAATACTAATTGAGGAGCAGCTTCGATCCCGCCGAAGGCGTGGCCCAGCGCGCCACTTTCATCGTCGATCCCGATAATGTGATTCGGTTCGTTTCCGTCAACGATCTTTCCGTGGGCCGCAATCCCCAGGAAGTCCTGCGCGTTCTCGATGCCTTGCAGACCGACGAGCTTTGCCCCTGCAACTGGCACAAGGGCGAGGAAGTGCTCGAAGTCGCTGTCTGAGGAAACCGAATCCATGTCCATCGAAGCGTTACTGGAATCGTGTCCGGATTACGCCAAGGATCTGAAACTGAACCTTGGCACGCTCCTCCGCCAGCCGGACCTCACCGAGCAGCAAATCTGGGGTTCGGCCGTGGCCGCGGCCATGGCCGGCCGCAACCCCGCAGTGATCGCGGCCGTACTGGAGGATGCCGGCGCCCACCTGAGTGAGCAGGCTCTATTCGCGGCCAAAGCGGCGGCGGCGGTGATGGGGATGAATAATATCTTCAACCGCTTCCGCCACTTCAGCTCCAATCCCAAGTACGCCGAAACTCCCGCCCGGCTGCGCATGCAGATCATGCGCACGCACGGCGTGGACCCAACCGACTTTGAACTGTGGTGCCTGGTGGCGTCCGCCGTCAACGGTTGCGCTGCCTGCGTCGATTCTCACGAAAAGGCGCTGCGCGAGCGTGGCCTCACGGAGGAGAGCATCATCGCCGCCGTGCGCCTGGCGTCGGTCGTCTCCGCCTTGTCCGGTGTCATGGCCGCCGAAACCGTCACTCCGGTTCCGGCTTAGTACACTAATTCGGAAGTTCAGTGACGTATTCGCGGGCAACCGCTCCCTGACGGTCGCGGCTCTGACCCGCGGCTCTTTCGCAAACTCGAACATGTTGGCAGCAGGATCGAATGTTCGGTCAGAGCCGCGACTGTCAAGGAGCGGTTGCCGAATACGTCACGGTAATTGCGAAACCGGATACTCAGCCGCCCCTACTGCCCTTGCCGATACTCGCGGTCGATGCGCTCCACGTAGCGAATGGTTTCCGCGTAAGGTGGAATACCCTGGTATTTGTCTACCGCCGCGGGACCGGCATTGTAGGCTGCCAGCGCGTGCCAGAGGCCGAAATTATACTGGTTGAGCAGGTCCCGCAGATACCGCGTTCCCGCATCCACGTTCTGCGCCGGATCGTATGGGTCCACGCCCAGAACCTGCGCTGTTTCGGGCATCAACTGCATCAGCCCGATGGCGCCCTTGGGCGAGACGGCCTGCGTCTGAAATCCGCTCTCCGCCGCCATCACGCTGCGCACCAATTGGCGCGGCAGGCCGTATTTGTCGGCTGCGGCGTCGGCCAGCTCCTTCGGCGATACCGCCGGCTTCGCGTTTGCCGTCTGTCCGGCGTCCGCGGCCGCACTGGCATTCGCCACCGGCACTGGCGGCAGACCGTCGGGCTCGAACCCCGTCACCATGCTGGCATCCAGTTCGCTGAAGCCTTCGCCCACGTAAAGCCGCACCTTCCCCCCCGCGGTTTCATGCCGGTCGACGTGCATCCGCGCGCCGCTCGCGAACACGGCAAACTCGCCGCCCCAGAGGGAACAGCTTGAAAACACTAGTACTAGAGCGGCCAAACGCATGGCTTCTGTTATTGTGACGCACTTCCGCCTCATTTCGTGCAGGCGATCTTCCGCCAAGCCGTGACGCCTCTTCTACGGGACATCGACCGGCGTGCTCGACGTGGCGAGACGATTCTCCACGGCCTCGCGCGTCACCGCCCGGATGCGGTAGGAGCCTCTGGGGGCGGCAAAGGAAAGCTGGGCCTTGATGCCTTTAGCTTTCAGATTCGCCAGCGTGGCCGGTCTCAGAAACAGGTCCATCACCGACAGCTTCCCCGTAATGTAGTTGCCGCTGGCGTCTTCTAGCACCGTCGCGAAAGTCAACTCTTCGACCACGCGATCACCCTGGCGCGAGAACTTCAGTGCATTGGCGTCGACGCGGATGAGCACGGCAATGTTGGCCCGGCCGTTTCTGGCCGCGCCGGCCGCAACCTGAACCGTAGCTGGGAGTTCCTCCAGCCGGCCGTTCGATAGCGCTTCGCGGTCGATCCGTTGCTGCGCGCTCTCCTTCCGCTCCGAAAGCGGCGCGGAAAAGTAGCCGGCGCGCGATTCCAGACGGTGCCCGCTACTATTCTTGAGTTTGACGGACAGGCGGTGGTACTGGCCGTCCGGCTCGCCCGCGGGCGTGAATGCCAGCTCGTAGGACACCTCAGGCGGCGCGGTCACCGTCTGAAATCCGCCGGCGAGGTCGTTGGTATTTTTGATGAAGCGCCCGCCCGTTGCGGCGGCGGAATCGGCCAGAAACTCCTCGAGGACTTGCCGGTGTGTGATGCCTCCGAAACCCACACCTTCAGAATCGAGCGCATTGATGGTAATGTCCGCGCGCAGCGCCGCGTCCACGAATGCGCTCCTCTGCCTTTCCATGCCGCCGGCGGGAAATCCCGGCGAAATCATCGTCAGGATTCGCGTTCCCGGCATGCGGGCAAGCTGGCGGACCACGATGGCCAGAACATCCAGCACCGTGGTGGATTGATAGCTGGTCTGGTTCCAGACGTTCGCCGCAAGATCCTGCACGAATGCGGGCTGCTCGGCGATGCATCCTGGGTCCGGCGATGGGCAGTTGCAACCTATCGCCTCTGCAATCTTGGCCTGCCTGAGCTGCTCATCCAGATGGCGATCGAGGACATACGCCTGGTAGGAAGTGAGTGTGGGGCAACTCGTCAAGCTGCGCTCACCGCCTGCCCTCTGTTCGTGACGCCTGAGTTGCGCGATCGCCGCATGGAGAGGCTTCTTGTCACTGGTAAAATCCACGGTCACGGTGCCGGAGTCTGTGAAGAGCCCCATGCGGTCTCCCGGAGCAAGAGAAGCGTCGATGAATTTGTCGCCCGCCAGCTTCGCCTTCAAAAGGCCGAACCCGTCGATATGTGTGTCGTCGATAAACAGCGCAATCGACTTGGGGGCCGGCGCTTCGGGCGGTTTGCCGGCCGCAATCGCGAAATTCGCAGCCGTTCGGGAGCCCTGCGCCGCCGGCTCCCGCCGCTCCGAAAAGAATTCAATGGGCCGAGGCTTGCCGTTATCGAAGACCGCGAAATCGGAAGCTCCGAATCCGCCCACCGCCCGGCCCGCCCGGTCGCGCACCGTCACGGCGAGCTGCACCAAGTTCGTTTGTACCGAGATCACGGGCGGCGGAGGCGCGTAGATTCCAGTGCGGATGCGGATCTCCGCCGGCTGGGCGGCAAAGGCAATTTGGACGAGAGCTGCAGCAATCGAGAGCAGGCCTTTGGTCTGGCTCTTCACAGACTGAAGTCTGTGCCACCCATGGCCAACTCTCCAACTTGTCTTTCTCAAGTTGTCGAGGAATCGCACCCTCAGTTCGCCTCCGGCTTGTCCACTCGGTCGATGACGAAGACCTCAGCCGGAGCTTTGCGCCTTTCGAGCTTCAGCCCGAGTTGCTCCCGCAATGCATCGGAGAGCGCCGGTCCGTCGGGGCCGCTCTCAGCGAACGACGCCGATTCCGTCGCCCTGGCTACGGCCTGCGGCGGCAGCTCCTGCAGCCACTGCAGTTCGAAATCGTAGAATCGGTCAAGCCCGGTCTTGTCCACCACCGGGACATTGTTGAGGTATCCCGACAAGGTCCAGGTCAGATACGACATGGGAACCCTGTTGCCAACAATCTTCAGCAATACGCCCGCGGGGCCGACAGGTGGACGTCCCGGGGCGGGCTTGATGGGAAAATCGAACGGGTCCGGACTGTCGTTGACCTTAAGCTTCGAACCCGACTTATCCACCGTCAGAACATAGGCGGAGATCTCTCTCGTATCGCGGTGGAACTGCAGCTTGAACCGGTCCGCCAGCAGGGTCTGAAACATCTCATGCAGTTGGTCGAGCGTGGACGGGTGCTCCGCCTTGGCTTCGATATCCCAGAGATCGGTGTCCATCCACTTCGGGCCGCCGACGATCTGGCCGTCGGTGGTCTTGTACATCAGCTTGACGATGAGCCGCAGGGGAACGGCCCTCGCGGTGTACCCCTGCCCGTTAGGCATGGGATGAATGCCGTCGCCTCGCGCGTCGGGCGGATCGGGCTTGACCGAGGCCACTTCGAACGCCAGCGGCGCCGATTGGGCAAGGCCGCGGGGTGCATTGACAAGCCCTAGGGTCAATGGCAAAGCGACCGCCATGAAACCCGCGGCGGCGAGCAGCAGCTTCTTGACCGGGCTCAGCCTGTTCGCGACGCAGTTGGTCATGATTCGCTCGATCCGCCGCTTGAGATCCGAACCGGTCACGCCCGACACAAACGGCGCCGGCGACTCCAAATAGTGGAGGCAGGTTTCGAGAATGCTTTCGGCGTAGACTTCGGGCTTGCCGCCGAGATCCAGAACCCCTTCGTCGCAGGCTCGTTCCCGCTCTTCCACCAGGCGCGCCCCGATCCACCACACCAGGGGATGAAACCAAAAGATCGCCTCCACCAGCATGTGACCGGCGTTGGTCAGATTGTCACGCCGCCGCACGTGACACAACTCGTGGGCCAGCACGGCGTCTAACTGGCCGTCCCCGAGACGTTGGCCGATGTCGGCCGGCAGCAACAGCACCGGCCGGCGAATGCCAAACACCCCCGGCTCAGCCGATGAGAGCGGCGCCAGCAGCCGGATCGGCTGGCGAATTCCCATGACGCGTTCCAGCCGCCGCAACGCGGCGAATTCACGGCCGCCATGGAGGGGCGTCGCCTGCCGCACAGTATGGCCGAGGCGTCGCCATTGGACACAGCGAAAAGTGAGGATGGCTGCGCAACCGCAGAGCCACAGCGCGAGGAAGATGGCTGGCAGAAGGGTCACCGCGTGCGGGGCGGTGGCAGTTGCAATCGAGGGCACTGCCATTCCGAAGTCGAGCGAAACAAACGGTGCGCCGATCGATTCGACGGTGGATGGCAAATGGGGCACATGGCCCGTGGAAACGAGCAACCATCCCAGACGGCTGCCGATTCCGGCCAGCAACGAGAACGGAACCAGAAACTTGAACGACGCCGTCACCCAGAGCCAGTGCCGTGTGCGGCCGCGATTGGTCCTCAAAAGCCGCGTCAATAGCCCGGCCGCCGCGGCGAAAACCGTGGACTGCCAGAGATGGTTGGCCAGCGGCTCGAGTGCCGCCCACGACAAAAGTGTATGCGCTGGAGTCATGGTGCTTGGTCCTTTCTCACCAGTCTTCGGAGGGTCTTCTCCGCCTGCCGCACGTCCTCGAGAGTGAGTTTGCCGGTTTCAATCATGTGTGCCATCACCGGCTGGGCGCGGCCTCCGAACACGCTCAAGAGCTCGTCGATGAGGCGGCCTTGCGCCGCGTTGCGCGAGACCACAGCCTCGAAGATGTGGGCGTTCGAGATCTTCCGGACACGCCGAACCGCGTTTTTCGTTTCCAGGCGGTAAACCGTCGTTTGCACGGTCGTGTAAGCCGGCCTTTCGCGCTCCGGGAAGGCTTCTTGAATTTCGCGAATGGAAATCGCTCCGCGGTCCCAAAGCGCTCGCATGATCTGAAGTTCGAGAGGAGTGAATCGGAGTCTAGGCATGCGCGAGATTTACTATAGATGTATGTGATGCTACTACAAAAAAACCGGGAATGCAAAGAGCAGGTGGGGCCCCCCACCACGATCATTTCCTTGTCGCGGCAATCGTAGACCGGCTCATCGTATTCGGGAAAGCGGTAGGCGCGCATCAGATTGACCCGCGTCAGGAACTCGTTGGCGGAGTAAACCCCGTTCAGATGCTCGCCCGGTACGCCCAGGAACTGCGGAAGCCCCGCTCCGGTGGCCAGAAAAACGGCGTCGTAGCCTTCCTCTTCCATCAGTTCATCGATGGTTACGGTCTTTCCGACAGCCACGTTGGTCTCGAATTCCACGCCCATCTTGCCGAGATTGGTTCGAACCGGAGCAAGCCGACGGCAAGACCGTCGGCGCTACAGCGTTTCCGCGGTCCTTTTTGCCTGCGATTCTGCTACTATGTTTCCTTTCAAGGAGAAACATACTTGGCATGACTGTCGGCATAGTTTCCGAAGCAGCGCCGGGCGAGCGCCGGGTGGCGATGGTCCCGGGCGCGATCGCCGTTTTCAATAAGACTGGGACGGAGTTCCTGATGGAAGCCGGGGCGGGCCTGCGCGCCGGATTCCCGGATTCCGAATATGCCGACAAGGGCGTGCGCATCGCCAACAACCGCGAAGAGGTGTTCCAGTCGGCTGAGGTGGTGGTGCAGGTGCGCTCGCCGGGCGCCAACCCGGAGACCGGCGCCGCTGACGTGGCGCTGCTCCGGCCGGGGCAGACGCTCATCGGGTTCGGCGAGCCGCTTACCGCACTGGATGCGGCGCGTTCGCTGGCTGAGCGCGGGGCAAGCTTCCTCGCCATGGAGCTGATGCCGCGGATTACGCGCGCCCAAAGCATGGACGCGCTCTCTTCCATGGCCACCATAGCGGGTTACAAGGCGGCCCTGATAGCAGCCGAGGCCCTGCCCCGCATGTTTCCCATGCTCATGACCGCCGCGGGAACCGTTGCCCCGGCGCGCGTGCTGGTGATTGGCGCGGGCGTCGCCGGGCTTCAGGCCATCGCCACCGCCAAGAGGCTGGGCGCCGTGGTCAGCGGCTACGACATTCGCGCGGCCGTAAAGGAGCAGGTGGAAAGCTTGGGCGCGCGGTTCGTGGTGCTCGAAATCGAGGCTGGCGGGGCCGAAGACAAGGGCGGGTACGCCAAAGCCATGGGCGAGGAGTTTTACCACCGCCAGCGCGAACTCATGGCCGGCGTGCTGGCCGCGCAGAACGTGGTAATCACCACCGCAGCGGTGCCGGGAAAGAAGGCGCCCATCCTGATCACGCGCCAGATGGTGGACCGCATGGCGCCGGGATCGGTGATCGTGGACATCGCGGCCGAGCGCGGCGGCAACTGCGAATTAACGCGGCCCGGCGAAGTAGTGGAAGCGGGCGGTGTCCGCATCCTCGGCCCGCTGAATCTGCCTTCCACCGTCCCCTACCACGCCAGCCAGATGTACGCGAAAAACATCGCGACGTTCTTGAAGTACCTCATTAAAGACGGGCAGCTCAACCTGAACCGGGACGATGAAATCGTGCGCGAAACGCTGGTGACGCACGCGGGAGAAGTAGTCCATCCACGCGTGCGGGAAGCCATGGGTCTCACCGCGTTGCAGACCGTCTGACAGGAGCTTTCATGTCCACTGATCTCGAGATTACATTGTATGTCTTCATGCTGGCGACTTTCGTCGGGCTGGAGGTGATCCGCAAGGTTTCGCCGCTGCTGCACACGCCCCTGATGTCGCTGACCAACGCCATTTCGGCAATCTCGGTGGTAGGCGCGATTTTGATTACCGGCGCGCAGGGGGCCACCACGCTGAGCAAGGTGCTCGGGTTCATCGCCATCACCGCCGCGGTGACCAACATCGTCAGCGGGTACCTTATCACCGACCGCATGCTCAAGATGTTCAAGAAGCCGCGAGGGAAGAAATAATGGCGCACGTAGTCAGTTATATCTACATCCTCTCAAGCGCGCTGTTCATCCTCTCGCTGAAGTGGATGAACTCGCCGGAAACCGCGCGGCGCAGCGTCCTCGCGGGTGAAATCGGCATGCTGATGGCCATCACCGGGACCCTGCTCTCCTTCAAAGTGTTCAACTGGGAGTGGATCCTGGCGGCGTTTTTTATCGGGACCGCTGCCGGCATTCCCATCGCCTATATCATGCCCATGACCGCGGTGCCGCAGCGGACCGCGATGTCCCACGCCTGCGGGGCGCTGGCCGCCGCGCTGGTGGGAACGGCCGAGTTCTACAGAGCCAACCAGTTCCACGAGACTCTGCCTACGTTCGTGATGGTCCCCCTCATGATCGAAACTCTGCTGGGGTTTCTGACTTTCACCGGGAGCCTGATGGCCATGGGCAAGCTGCAGGAGGTGCTGCCCCAGCGCCCCATCACGTACCGCAACCAGAACCTCACCAACTTCGCGTTGTTTGGGGTTGCCGCGGGACTCGGGGTGTGGCTCATCATCAACCCCACCCAGACGTGGATCTTCCCGATCTTCGCCGGGCTGTCCCTGGTGTTCGGCGTGCTGCTGATCATCCCGATCGGCGGCGCTGACATGCCCACGGTCATTGCGCTCCTGAACTCGTACGCGGGCCTCTCGGCCTGCGCCATGGGTTTTGTGCTGGGCAACAAGATGCTGGTGATTGCGGGCGCGCTGGACGGCTCCTCGGGTTTGATCCTTTCGATCATCATGTGCAAGGCCATGAATCGCTCGTTCACCAACGTTCTGTTCGGGGCGTTCGGGAAGCTCCAGGTGACCACGGGGCACGCCGAAAAGCGCCCGGTGCGCAGTGCCACCCCGGAAGAGGCCGCTTCGATTCTGGATGCCGCCTCGAGCGTGATCATCGTGCCCGGATACGGCCTGGCGGTGGCGCAAGCGCAGCACAAGATTCGCGAGCTTTTCGACGCGCTGATGCGCCGCGGCGTGGACGTGAAATTCGGCATCCATCCGGTGGCGGGCCGTATGCCGGGCCACATGAACGTGCTGCTGGCGGAGGCCGACATTCCCTACGACCGGCTGTACGGGATGGAGGACATCAACTCCGAATTCCCGCAATGCGACGTGGCGCTGGTGATCGGCGCCAACGACGTCACCAACCCGGCGGCGCGCACCGACAAGTCCAGCCCGATTTACGGCATGCCCATTCTGGACGTGGACAAGGCGCACACCGTGATGGTGATCAAGCGCTCCATGAACCCGGGCTTCGCGGGCATCGAGAACGAGCTGTACTACATGGACAAGACCCTGATGCTGTTCGGCGACGCCAAGGCGTTTGTGAGCGGGATCCTCAAGGAACTACCGGCGAGGGCGGCGGCGTAATCTCCCGGCGGATGACGAGTTGCAGGCTGCGCATCATGCGGCACGCGGGCTGTTCGCGAAACCGCGCATGGAAACTCCCGCGATGACTCAATGTTTTTGCGCGCCAACCGCTCCCTGACGGTCGCGGCTCGGAATTGTGAAAGGCCCCGGCATTTCGCCGGGGCCTCATCCACCTCAGGCGATGCTGGCTTGCCGTTCCTTCGGGTTAGCCGCGGCAGTCTCGATCTCTCCAATTTCCGCGCTGCTCAAGCGGAAAGACAAAGCATGGATCACGCCATCCACCTGCTTCGGGTCGCGCATTCCCACGATCGCACCTTCCCTTCCGCCTTCAACTCCGCCATCGCAGTCCATCCCTCCTCAATATCGGCGTCCGGGATGGGCCAATGAATCTGGTACAGGTCGATTACGTCTACCTTCAGCCTGCGCAAGCTGTTTTCGCACTCGCGCCGGATCGACTCGCGTTTCAAGTTCCCGCTCACCTGGCCGTTCTCGTCCCCTACCAGTGCGCACTTGGTGAAAACGTAAGGCTTCTCGTGCCGGTCCTTCAGCGCTCGCGCCACCACCTCTTCGGAGTGCCCCAGCCCGTACGCCGCGGCCGTGTCGATCCAGTTGATCCCCGCATCCAGGGCTTTGTGAATGGCGGCCACCGAATGCGCGTCGTCTTGCGATCCCCACGCCCACTGCCATCCGCCTCCGCCTATGGCCCATGCCCCAATACCGATTGCCGTGATCTTCAGATCGCTGTTGCCCAGTGTTTTGGTTTCTTTCTGCACGTTCTTTTCTCCTTCTGCTGCTGGTGGTGCTGGGGAGGGACTGGGGCTTTCGCGGCTACATCGTTATCCACAGCCCTCGATTCTGTTATCCTCGCAGGTGAGGACCGTTGCCATGAATGCCCTCCTCGAACGCATATCCATCGACCCTAATGTTTGTTTCGGCAAACCCTGCATACGTGGTACACGCATCTGGGTTTCTTTGATTCTCGACTTCATGGCCGCTGGAGAGACTCAAGAGCGGATACTGGAAGAATATCCTCAACTGACGCGTGACGACATTCTGGCGGCTCTCGCGTACGGCGCTGAAATGAGTCGCGGGCGTTTCGTCGACCTACCCGGCCAGAGCGCGGCGTGAAATTCAAACTCGATGTCCATGCCGGCTCGGCTCGCGACGGCGGCGCTTTAGTGCCGTCCCAGCAGGCCCGCCAGGTGCAAGGCGTGGTACAAGACCAGCAACATCATCGACACCAGGTAGGCCCGCAGGCTCACCAGCGAGATCCGCACACTCCACGTCATCGCCATGGGGCCCAGGCTCTCCGTATCGACCTTCTCTTCCGGCACATCGTCCAGCGGGTGAATCACCACGAACCGGTTCTCCAGTTCTTCCATTTGGAGCGAATTCATTGCGGTAGCCATGTTCGTTTCTCCTTTCGTGCGCCCGCCCTCAGGAGGCCGGGAAGAGGTTCGGGGCCGCAACCTGCGCGGCCAAAATCATCGACAAACCGAACAGGACGACGATGATCGTCCAGTTCACCAGGTTGTTCCAGGGCTTGTTGGCGTGTGCTCCCAGCAACTCCCTGTCGTTCAGCAGCAGTTGCAGGAAGATGATCGC
Organism: Bryobacteraceae bacterium; assembly: GCA_049511335.1. Taxonomy (GTDB): domain Bacteria; phylum Acidobacteriota; class Terriglobia; order Bryobacterales; family Bryobacteraceae; genus JBEKYD01. The sequence goes on from JBEKYD010000023.1 coordinate 15,189, forward strand.
CGAAGGCAGCATCACGCCGGCCAGCACCTGGACGCTAAGAATGATCAGTTGCAGCGGCGCCTTCGGAATCAACACGATCCCCGCCGCCAGCGCCACCGAGAGCCCATAGACGCCGTAAAAACCCTTGGCCTTCTGAAATGGCAGTTCGAGGCTGTGCGGCCAGCCTCTGACTTCACCATATGCCCACGCGCTCGATAGCGAAATTGCCGTCGCGCCCAACAGCGCCGCGTTGATCATCAACAGCAGAAGCGCGTTGCGGACGAACCAGCCGGCGACGGGCAGCAGGTTGTTCGCCATCCTGGCCGGATCGTCGAACTTAAAGCCATGGATGCGCGAGTAGTTCCCCGCAATCAGCATGCAACCGGCCACCGCGATGGTGATGCACGCGCCCAGAAAGGTATCGAGCCGGGCCCATTTCACATCGGCAAAGCGCAGCTTCTTGTCCGCGATGCAGCTCTGCTGGAAGAAAAGCTGCCAGGGCGCCACGGTGGTTCCGACGATGGCGATCACCAGGAACGTCAGATCTCCCGTCAGTCCGCCTTGCGGAATACCGGGCACCAGACCGTGCGCCAGATCCGCCAGGGGCGGATGCAGCCTCCACGCCAGATACAGCCAAACCAGGTCGAGCAGGCAAAGCGCTACCGTCATGCGCTCCCAGCGCCGATAGCTTCCCGTCACGGCAATCGTGACCAAGACCGTAGCCGCCACGGGCACGCCGATCCACGGATCGATCCCCAGGTTCGCGCACGCCAGGTCGATCGCGGCGAACTCGGTTACCAGGGTCAGGAAGTTCACCAATTCGAGGTCGGCGAGTGAGAACAGCCCCCACCACTTTCCGAACCGCTGGTAGATCATCGCCGCGTGACCCTTGCCCGTGGCGATTCCCAGCCGCACTACCATCTCCTGTATAAAATATGTGACCGGCAATAAGAGCAGAATTACCCACAACAAATGAGTGCCATACTGAGCGCCTGCCTGGATATAAGTAGAAACCGCGCCGGCATCGTTGTCGGCTACCATGACGATCAGGCCGGGCCCCAAGACCATCAAGAACGTGAGCAGGTTAAAGGTCCACTGCGATTTCACCACTCGCCCACGGACCGGCATAAATTCCGTCTCCGCGCCGGCCGCGGGCATGGTCAGTATCTTGTTGTTCATGGCAGCAGCTCCCTTCCGTCTTTATGGATACACAAAGACCTTCCGGCCTGCGATGGATTCCACCGTCGAGGCCAGTATGGTTCAAACCCGCTCACGCAGGCTGACGCCGAATAACAGGTTTCGAAGGGAAAAGCTTGGCGCTCCGGGACTCCGGAACGTTTGCCTCTGACCCTCCGCGTTCACCACCGTTACTGCTTGTGGAAGAAGCGGCGGCCGAGGCGACAGCGGCTGGCTATCGACTTACCACCGGAACTTCCACGCCGAATGCTCCCAACTAGGAGGCTTATCGTCGTTCGGTTCCATATACCTTTCTGGAGGCGAGTCGAAGCTCAAGAGGGAAATAAAAAAACCATTTCCCCCGGAGCGGAAGAAATGGCCAACTATCGCGAGCGATTGCTGACGGATTCCCCCACTGGTTGAAGCTTCAGCACCGCACGCCGTAGAGATCCGAAGACCTCAGCCACATTAGGAAAACCCTTAACCCGGGAATCCCTGGTCACCCTTCCACGCAGCATCTTTCGATGCTTAAGGGTAGTGGCCTGTTTGCCGCGCGGACGCCTCGCCTACCGAGGATCCTTGCCAATCGGGTGACTGGGCTCAAAATTGCAAACCCACCCATCCAACTCCAACATAGCGCTCACTTGTTGGTGGTGTCAACAAAAAATTGAAAAGAGTGGAATTCGTGGAAATTCCGGTTGCGGAATTTCAAAAAATCCCGCGGGGCAGCGGCTGCAAGGCTGCTTATTGGATCAGGCCCAGCCCCTGAATCGTCGGCTCGGGCGATTCCTCGTATTTCAATCGGATTTCTCCCCAGGTCTCTTTCCGCACATCGCGGGCGCGATTCCAGGCCACCAGCAAAACCGCCAGCACCGCCAGGAACGCGAGCCAATTGTATAAACAGGCGATCAGAATGCCGCTCACCGCGGGTAGTACGGCGAGAAGCCCGAGGAACTTCAGCGCCAGAATCCAGGCCGGCGTCCTGCCGGGCAGATACGAACAGGTGAACGGAAGTTTCTCCCAGGAAGAAAACGCCCATTCATAGCAGAGCAGCCCGAAGAGGGCGAACAGAACCGCCTCCGGCAGCGCACGCCAGCCGAGCAGCCTGACCTCGGCCGGAAACGGAATCGCCAGCATTGCCGTGGCTCCCGCGAACAGAACCAGGCGGTCCACCGCTCGCATCCAGTGGCGGCGCCCATCGCGTTCCGTGATCCGGAACGTCCAGTTGGCCGCAAGCTCAGTCGGAAGGGAAAACAAGTGGCGTAGCCCGATCAGCAGAAAGACCAAAAGGATGACGTGCGCATATACGAAACACGCCGCGGGAACTCTGGCCGGCTGGTATAATTTCGGCACCGTTAGCATAGCGGTAACGAGGATCGCCAGCCCGAATCCGCCATAGGCCATCAGGATGGTGCGGTGCTGTCCGCTGTTGGCGAGCGTTTTGACGATGAACGAAACGACCGCTTGCTGGCGCGGTTCCGGTACCAGCCAATCGAGCGCGGCGGCGGCCCAGCGGCGGTTCTTACCGCCGGGCGCGATTCCTTCCACCAGCAACGCGCGATGGCGGCCGTAGCTCATCGCATACGCCGCCAAGGTTAGCGCGATGGCGGCTGCCAGAGCCATCAGCGCCCTGTGGGCGAGTATCCCCATCGCGGGGTCCGGATCGCCCGAAAGCCTCTGGTACAGGCCGAGGAACCAAACCGGGGGCAGCCAGCGCGCCAGGCGCGGCTGGATCGCCGCATCGGCGATACGCGGCTGGATCGAAAAACTCAGCACCAACAACATCAGCATGGCCGCCACCAGAACCCCTTGAAGGGAGCCGGTCACGCGTCCGAACAGCCGCGGGCGCAGCAAATTGAGAAGCACGCCTTCGAGCGCGACCAGCCCGAAGAGGAAGAAGAGACTCGCGGCCGCCGATGCCGCAAAATGCGCGAATACCCTGCCGCCCAGCGCCGGTTGAATGGCCCAGCGGCCGGCGCATAAGGCCGGAAACGTGAGACTGGGGAGGGCATTCACGATGATCGCCGCCGCCGCCGAGACCGCCAGCAGGGCAAGCAGTTTCGACGCGAACATCTGCCAGGGCCGGATCGGCAGCGAAGCCAGCGCGCGGTAATCGCGCAGCCCGGGAAATAACGACTGCCACTTGATGGCGGTCAGCAGGCCGATCGCCGCCATCACCAGCGTGATCAGCCACAACTCGTCGGCCCGCACCGCGGCGCGGTACGGCCCCGCAACCGGGAGCTTCGAAAAATGCTCGTACTTGAGCTTGAGCGGCTGAATATAGATAAACATCCACTGCATGAGGACGGCAACGGCGCCGACCAAAGCCGTGGGGGTGTGTTCCGTAGCTGTGATCACGTCGCTATCGAAGAACCGCAGCAGGAAATGACGAAACAGTTCGAACACCGCCCCGTGCGTCTCGCGCAGCCATTCCTTCATGATTCGCCTCTACTCCTGCCGCAGAGTCACCATCGGATCGATCCGCATCGAACGGCGCGCCGGCAGATAACAAGCCAGCAGGGCCAGACTCGCGAGCAGCACCGGGGCCCCGACCAGCAGGCCGAGGTCGGTGCCTTTGACGCTCAAGCTCGCCACGGAGAAGAAACTGGCCCCCAAGGCCTGTTTTCCAACCCACGCCAGCGCCAGGCCAGCCGCGGTTCCTCCCAGCACCAGAATCGCGCCTTCCTTCATCACCAGTCCCAAAACGTCGCGTTTCTGCGCGCCCAACGCCAGGCGAATGCCGATTTCGTGTCCGCGCTGGGCCACCGCGTACGCCGTCACGCCGGCCACTCCCACCACGGCCAGCACTAGCCCGAACAGGCCCATCATCCCGTATGTCCAGGAAGCGCCCTTCAGCGCGGACATGTACTGGTCGATGTGCTCCGCCATGCTGCGGGCGTTGAAGGCGTTGATGGCCGGATCCATCGCCGAGACCTCGCGTTCCACAGCGCGAATCACGTCCACGCCCGGCGCGCCGCGCACCATCAGCGTGACACCGCGCAAGGAAGGCTGCGCGTAGTCCGCCGTGTGCAGCGGAAAGTAAATTGCCAGATGCTTCTTGCTCGCCACGATGTCTTCCGACACGTTGCGCGCAACCCCAACCACCTCGAACGTCCTCACTCCCTGCCCAATCGTGTTGGCGCGATTATCGAAAGTTCCCGGCCAAATTGCGAAACCGCCGGACGGTTTGCCATTGGCAATTTCGATGCGGCTTCCCACCGGGTCCTGGCTATTCCAGTTTTGCCGGACCGCCTCTTGGCTGACGATCACCGCCGCCGTGCGGCCTTCCTCATCCTGCCTTTCGAAGCTGCGGCCCGCCAGGATCTTGATCCCGGCAGTCTCGAAATACTCGCGGCCCACAACGTGCTTCCGCGCCCAATAACGCGCCGGCGCCCCGCTGGCCTGCCGCTCCGGCATGGTGAACCGCACGCCCGGGCTGCCGTCCGTCGCCACTGGCAACGTATCGGTCAGGCAAACGGAGACCACACCCGGCAGCGCCTTGACCCGCTCCCGCAGTTTCTCGAAAAAGTCCGCCGCGCGCGCAGCCGAATAGCCATCGCGGACCGGATCGAGAGAGATCAGATAGAGGTTCTGGGGGTCGAAACCCTCCTGCACGCCCAGCGTGCTTTGAATACCCAGGCCCATGTATCCAGTCAGCAGCAGCAGCGTGAGCGATGCCGCCATTTGGCAAAGCACCAGAACCTTGCGCATGCTCAAGGCCCGGTATTTGCGCAGGCGGATGTTGCCGCCCTCTTTGAGCGCCGTCACCAGATCGGTGCGCGTGGCCTCGAGCGCCGGCATGAGGCCGAACGCCAAACCCGTAAAGCCGATCAGCACCAGCGTAAATACCCAGGCGCGCCAGTCCGGCGTTAGATCGAGTTCTGTGGGAATCGGCAAAGGCATCCTCAGGTGCGACGCCAGGCGCATGAGCCACATGCAAAGCAGAAATGCCGGCGGCGCGGCGGCCGCGGCCACCAGCAGGCTCTCGGTCAGCAACTGGCGAATCAGCCGCGACCGGCTCGCGCCCATGGCCAAACGCACCGCGATGTCTCTGCGGCGCTCGGCGGCCCGAGCCAGCATCATGTTGGCGACATTGGCGCACGCAATCAGCAGGATGAGACCGCCCATAATCAGGAAGAACTCGCGGAAAAACGGCAGGTCCTGCTTGCGGAAGGGCATGATCTTACCACCCTGGACCAATTCCACGCGTTTCGCCCGATTCTCCTGGTCCAATTCTCCGTACGATTCCGCCAGTTGCCGGTCGGTGGCGTCCAGCTCCAGCCTGGCCCGGCCTAAGCTAATCCCCGGCCGCAGCCGGCCCACCACCTGAAATATGGCAAGGTCGCGGCGCTCGAGCGCATCGCCCGCCAGTTCCGGCGCGAGGCGCCCGTCCACCGAGACCGGCAGCCATACTTCGGCCGGAAACACCGCGGGCGAGGCGCCGCGAAAGTCCTTCTGGGTAACGCCAATCACGATGCAGGTATGCCCGTTGATCCGCAGCGTCTTTCCGATGATGGACGGGTCCGACCCCAGCCGGCCCTCCCAGAGGCGATAGCTGATGACGGCGTCCGGGGTTCGCCCCCGCTGGTCATCGGCAGCATCGAAGAAACGCCCCAAGGCCGGTTTGGCTCCAAGAGCAGCGAAGTAGGACGAAGTCACCAGATGGCCCCAGCTTCTCTCCGCGCGGCCGCCGGCGAATACATCGAACGGAACCGGCGCAATATAGGCCATGGTGGCGGAAAACAAGTCGTGCAGGTCGCGGTAGCGCTGATACGCCGGGTACGAGCGCGGGTCATGGATTGCCACCAACTCGTCCGGGTTCGCGACTCCGGGCGAATCGGCCAGCATCCCGTTCATCTCGCTATAGGCGCAGGTCGCGATGCAAATGCCCAGGCACAGCGACAGCAGCGCCACCAATGTAAATCCCGGCGAGCCGAGAAGCGCCCGGATCCCGTAGCGGATATTCTTGCCTGCCTCAGCCACCTGCTCGATCGCGACCTGCACCGCCACGTCGATCAGCAGGCGCGCCAGGCCGAAGGCGCCATGTTGCCGCCAAACGGGCTCGATCGCGTCTTCCGCGGTTCTCGACAATTCTTCGCCGTAGACGTTTTGAAACTCGTCCGGGAACGCGCTGGCGATGGCATGATAAGCCCGCAGGCCGATAGCCACCGGCCGCTCCGGCGGAGCGCTCGCTTCGGCACGATCTCCCGCGCCGGGAACGGCCCCCCCGCGGTGCGCCATCACCTCCACGATCCGGTTGGCCACGTCCTCGCCGTCATCCACTTCCGCTAACTGGGCGAACACGCCTTCGAGCGATGGCTGGCTCATCAGCTCCCGCAGCCGCTCGATCGAGTCGTACGCCACCACCTCGCCCTTCCGCAGGATCACCACCGTGGAACAGATTTTCTCCACCACTTCAAGGACATGAGAACTGTACAGAGTGATCTTGCCGCGGTCAGCCAGCGCATGCAGAAGCCTGCGCAGCATCAAGGCGGAGGTTACGTCCAGACCCGAAAATGGCTCGTCCAGGATGAGAACGTCCGGGTCGTGGAGCAAAGCCGCGGACAGCAGAATCTTCTGTCGCATGCCCTTCGAATACGACGACAGGGGCGCGTGCGCGTCGCTCGCAAGCCCAAAGACGCGCAGGAATTCGTCCATCTTGGGTTCGAGGATTCGGCGCGGCATTCCCCGCAGGCGGCCAGCCAGTTGCAAATACTCGCGGCCGGAAAGATGCGGATAGAGGTGCGCCTCCTCCGGTACGTAGCCGATGCGCCGCTCGAAGGCGGTGAAATCCTCGTATACGCTTCGGCCCTGATAAAAAATCTGACCTTCCGAAGGCTCGATCAGGCCGACCAACATCTTGACCGTGGTGCTTTTCCCCGCCCCGTTGGGACCCAGATATCCGAGGATTTCACCCGGACTCACGGTAAAGCTGACCTGGCGGACGGCAGCCGTGTGGTTGTAGTACTTCGTGAGAGACCGCGCTTCGAGCATTCGAGAACTCCGTCTTGATTAGAGACCTGTAAACCGTGCTTTGTTCCCGCGCGTCAAGCCTTCAACGGAAGAAAGCGTTTCGAAACTCTATAATGTTAAATATATATATATAACCGAGACGATTAAGATGTCAAGGAAACCGGGAGCTCGCGCGAGACGCCGGTACGAGTTGTAGGGCGGACCCCCTGGTCCGCAGCCGGCTCCCCGGCCGGCTCTTCGCCGGTGTCGGAGACTTGGTGCTTGGGGAAAAGAGCGGGACGAGGGCGTCCCGCGCGGACCAGGGGGGTCCGCCCTACTAATTACGCCGCGAGCGCGCGGCATTAGGCTCGGTCCCGACAACAGCCTGCAGCGCCAGAGTGCCGAAAAGTACGATGGGCAGCATCAGCATCAGCACGATTTTGCCGGCGAGAAACAACCATCTCCGGTGATGGCGGCTGGCCGAATAGCCGGCGAATCGCGGCGACGTGGTCCCGGCCGCGACCGCCAGTGCGACTAAGACCAAGGCCGGCAGTGCGTACATCGGATAGCCGCGCAGCGGGCCGCAATCGAAGCGATCGTAATCCCCTCCATTACTCGGCGCCGAAAACCGCGGGCTCCAATATCACGTCGAGTCGGAACCAGCCGGCCGAGCACGAAGCCTTTGAATGGGCCCGGAAGCGCCGTCAGCGCCTCGTCGTCCAACAGCCAGGCGTCAACTCGCCCCGGCAACTGCCAGAAATCGGCCGGAATCACCACCACGATGATGCATCGGCGCCCCGCTATGTCGATTACACGTCCGCGCACGTGAGCATCCGCCCCAAATACCCTCCGCCATGTCGAGTCGCTCAGCACGAGCGCCGGCTTGTCGCGGCCCGGAGAAATCGGCCTTCCTAGCAGCTCGAAAAGGTTGCCGCTCGCTGAAGCAAGCGAGAGATCCGCCCCCGCTGCCCGCGTGCGAATCGGCCGCTCACGATGCCGGCAACGAGAACAGATACGCCATGAGGTTGTCCAAATCCTTGGGCGAGAACTGGTAGGGCGGCATGGGGGATCCGGGCGACAGCTTTTGCGGGTTGGCGAAATGGTCGACGACCCAACTGCGGGTCTGACGCGTGGCCAGGCCATTCAGCGGCGGGCCGACCTGCATGCCCACGCCATTCACCCGGTGGCACGCGCCGCATTGGTGGGACTGGTAGACCAGCGCGCCTTGGGTGGCGAATTCCGGCGCGTCGGCGAGGGCGGTGGCGTTGTCCGGATTCAACTTGAGCAGAAACGCGGCTAGCGAATTCAGTTGAGCGTCGCTGAGCGCGGCGGCGGGCATGGAACTGCCCGGGCGCACGCCGGCCGGGTCCTTGAAGTGCCGGATCATCCAGGCGGCGTCGCGATGAATCGAGCCGCGGCTCAGATCCGGACCGTCCGAAGTCTTGCCGAAGGCGTGACAGCTCACGCAGTTTTCCTGGCGAAAATAGGCGACGCCGGCCAGTTCCTCGGGCGAGAGTTGGATCCAGGCGGTGGGCGCCGAATAATCCACCTGCGCGATGCCTGCGGCTTTGGGGGTAGTCGCGACGGCGGCGGCCGTGAGCCCGGTCCAGCCGATGGCGGCTAGCGCGACCACGGCAATAGCCACGCTGCGGCGAGTCACTTTCACCATTTTGCCGCGATCGAGGAACGGAACCAGAATCAGCGCCAGCACCGCCAGGCCCGGCAGCACCGCGCTGCCGAACACTTCGAGCGGCCCGTTGAACAGCTTCAGGGTTTGAAACAGGAACAGAAAATACCATTCCGGGCGGGGCACGTAGGACGTGTCGGTGGGGTCGGCGAGTTGCTCCAGCGGCACGCGCACGGCTACCGCGAAGAGAAACAAGATCGCAAACACCGCGAAGATGGCGAGGGTATCTTTGAACACCTGCACCGGAAAGAACGGCTTCTTCGGCAGCGCTTCATCGCCGGGCACGGGCGCCACGCCGTGTTTGCGCACCAGGAATACGTGTAGCCCGATGAGCAGCATGGTGGCGGGCGGCAGCAGCAGCACGTGGACCCCGTAGAAGCGCGCGAAGGTGACCACCCCGACCGCGCCTTCGCCGCCCAGCAGCCGGGTCATCAGCGGCCCCACCAGCGGCAGCGAGGCGGCGATGTTGGTGGCCACCACGGTTCCCCAGTACGCGCGATTGTCCCAGGGCAGAAGATAGCCGGTGAGCCCGTACGCCAGCGTGACCAGCAGCAACACCACGCCCACCATCCAGGTGCTCTCGCGCGGCTTCTTGTAGGCGCCCCACAGGAAAACTTGCACCATGTGCAGCACCACCACCACGATCAGAAAGCTGGCGCCCCAATGGTGCAGCCCGCGAATCAACCGTCCGCAAGTGACTTCGGTCAAAATGTAGCGCAGGCTGTTGTAGGCTTCGCCGGGCGTGGGCGCGTAATTGAATGCCAGCAGGATGCCGGTGAACGCCTGGGTGAGAAAGAGAAACAGGGCGACGCTGCCGAAGACCTGACGCCATCCGCTGGAGGCGGGAATCTGCTCCTCGAAGAAACCGCGCGCCGCGGAGTACAGCCCAGTGCGCTCGTCGATCCACGCGGCGGCCCGTGCGACGATGCTTTCGGCGGCGGCTCTCATGCCTGTGTCTCCGCCGACGGGCGCAGGCGGCCGATGAACAGTTTGCCGCCGCGGATCTGAGTCTCGTAGCGGTCTAGCGGCCGTGGCGCGGGGCCGGAGAGGACCTTGCCGTCGATGGAAAACAGGGAAGTGTGGCAGGGGCACAGAAACGCGTTCTGCATTTCGGTCCAATGGTAGGCGCAGCCGAGATGGGTGCATTGCGGTCCGAAAGCGGTGACGGTGCGATCGGGATGCTTGACCACCCAGGCCGTGGTTTTTTCGCTCACGACCTTCCATCCGTCCACGCGCTTTTGGTGAAACGCAATCTCCACCGGGGCGTTGGGCGGAAGGGTCGAGATGTCGCCGGCTTCGGTCCAGTCGGAGGGCTTGCGGGACTTCGGTGGAGAGAACAGATACAGCAGCGCCGGCAAACCGAGCGCGGTCATGATCGCGGCGCCGATTCCGAACGTCGCGGCCACCAACAGGTTGCGGCGCAACGGCTCCGGCGCTTGCGGCGAGACAGGCTCTTGGTCATTCATGTTTAGGAACGCCCCCAAATACTAAGCGTGGCATGGTTTCGTCGAACGCTGTCGAATCGCTGGGCGACTCCGAGTTTGGATTAAGCAGAATAGGCGCCATTTGAGAAGCGAACTCCGACGGCGAGAAGCGCCTCGCATAGGCTTGCAGTCTAAGCGGTCGAAAGTTCTCCTCCAGGTTTTCAAAACGCTCGACCGCAGCTTGCAGGCGCCGATCCGATGCATCTTCGTAGAATACGCCGCCGAAGACCGGAACGCTTTCGAGCGCGCCGCCGCGGCCCAGAGCGATGACGGGCTTACCGCTTGCCAGCGCCTCCACGGCGGTCAAACAGAAGTCCTCCTCGCCCGGCAGAATCAGAGCGCGCGAACGAGCGTACAACTCGCGAAGGTCCGCGTCCGGCACATATCCCAGCAACGTGACGTTCGGGCCCGCCGCCGCTTTCAGGCGGCGGTACTCGGGACCGGCGCCGGCCACTAGCAAGCGCCTCCCGCTGCGGGTGAATGCGCGCACCGCAACATCGACATTCTTATAAGCCACTAACCCGGAGACGATAAGGAAATAGTCCTCGGGCGGCTTCCAATAGAAGGAATCCACGTCGACGGGGGGATACACGATCTCCGAGTCGCGGCGATAAGTCTTGCGAATGCGTCTCTGCACGTTTCGGCTGTTAGCCAGAAAGCGATCGACGCGCGCCGCGGAGGCGTAATCCCAAATGCGCAGGTAGTTGGCCAGCGGCGTCATAGCGGCACGCTCCCAGCGTGAGCTGGTCCACTCGTTGCGATAAGCTGCGTAGAGATCCCATAAGTAGCGTGGCGGCGTGTGGCAATAGCAGATATGCCGGGTGGAAGAAGAGACGATCACGCCTTTGGCCGGACCGGATTCACTCGAAACCACAAGGTCGTAACCGCGCAGGTCGAAGCTCTCGAGAGCCATCGGCATCAGCGGAAGCAGCATTCGGTGCCAGCGGCGCATCGGGTTCAGAAACGAGGTTGTGAGGCGGTGCAGCCGGACTTCCTCACTAACCGTCTGCGGCGCCGAAAACAAGGTGAAGAGATCCGCGTCGGGCAGCAACCGGCAAAGCGCGTCGAGCACTTTCTCTCCGCCGCGCCGATCCAACAGCCAATAATGTACGATTGCCGTGCGCATCAGTTTCAGATTACTACCTCGCCGTTGCCATGGCCGTAGTGTCCATTTGAATTTACTGCTGTAACGGGTTTGCCCATGATATCAAGGAATTGTGACCACTTACGGTGGGCTCGAAATAGCGCGGCCCGATCCCTTGCTCTGCCACTTAGAACTGCCCCTGCGGCGGACATACTATCCGGTTGGGTTTCGACTCCATTTGGCCACGAACTCGCGCGAGGTTGTGAATGCCGCCGACGCGTGCTGGGGCGAATATCCGCCCGAATTTGCATTTGAGCCGCTGCAAATGCGGGTAGTGGTCGAAGCGAATGGAGGTCCGGCGTGCCAGCCCACTTTCCGGTTACAGGGGCACCTCATGTCGGCCGTGTCCGATGCCCATAACTTCGCCGTCGTCGATTTCCACTCGCTGCTCGCGTGTATCTATGTATCGAAAGAGACTGCGGCGGATCGCAGCTTGATGCGATGGTGCTTCCTGGAGTCTACCGCCGGCACGCTACTGGCGCAGCGTTATGTCGCGCCGCTGCACGCCGCTACGGTGGCGCGCAACGGCACAGGCGTACTGCTCTGCGGAGCATCCGGAGCCGGCAAGAGTACGCTTTCGTTTGCCGCCGCGAGCCAGGGCTGGACATTTGTTTCGGACGATTGCACCTGGTTGCTGATTAGCGGCTCCGACGCGATCGCAATAGGGAGGCCGCACCACGCGCGGTTTCGGGACGACGCGCCAAGCTTGTTCCCGCGCTTGGCCCGATACAACGCGCACGAACGGCCCAACGGTAAGATCACGATCGAGGTGCCGATGCGCGCTTTCCCGGAGATCCGGACGGCGCTGCGATCGAAGATTGGCGGTCTGGCCTGGCTGGACCGCCGCCGCGGCAGACCACCCGCAATAAAGCCCGTCGCACCGGCGGAGGTCGTGCGGGAACTGCTGAACTCCGCCAGTTATGGGAGCCAGGTGGACGCGATGCACGAAAACGCGACCAAAAGGTTGCTCGACCTGCCGGCGTGCCGTTTGCAATACGAGTCTCTGGACGATGGACTGAGATTGTTTGCCGAATTTGCGGCCGGTATCGGCGCAGCCTGACCGCTTCCGGCCGAGACTACGGATGGATGCAGGTTTTTCGACGCTCCCCGACTCTTACCCAACCGGGACTTCCGCGACCGGCGGGTTGCGGAACCCATGGCGGGAATGCCGCGCGCTGCCTAGCGGTCCCGCGGCGGCACTCGCGGCCTTGCATCTTACCGAGCCGGAGAGGAGCGGCATCCGCCGGCTTAGCGACCGCGAGTGGAAGCAAGCCCTGCAATATTGCGACCGATTTCACCTGACACTCTGGCTGCGGCGTGTCACGCGCGATGCGATGCCGGGTTGGGTGCGAGAGCGGACCGAGTGGTTTGGATGCCGCATGGCGCCGGCCCTGGAGCGGGAGGTGGCCGCTCTGCCCGGCGCCACGCTCGAATGGTTCCGCGATTTTGCGACCGCAGGTTTGCGGCTTCCGCGCGCACTCGGGTCTCGTAGCGCTGCGCGGGCCAGTCTGAAAACAGCGAAGCGCCGTAAACGAAGAATCGACACTCGGGCAGAGCTCAATCAATGCGTCCCAGCCGCGCTGCCGTAGCCAGCACGGCTCTGGGCGTTTCGCGGACTCCAGCGGCAGGATACCATCCTGCCCCACAGACGCACTAACTCACCAGGAGTTAGCTCCTTGCAGTACTACCGGGATGGTGCGTAAGAGAACTTCGAGATATGTTCTTAAGGACCGGTTTCGTGCCAGCGTCAGATCCAGATCGCGGCGCTGGGCGTAGGTCAACGCGCTGCGTCCCGAGACCTGCCACAGCCCCGCCAATCCCGGTTTGACTCGAAACGATCGCGGCCGCCGCCGCTCGCCCAACCCCACCACCTGCCAGACCGGATCGACGGCAGGTTGCCCCTCGCGAGCAATTCCAACCGAACCCATGATTACACCTGCTGCGATGTTAGCGCCCGATCGTTCCGGCGCTTGTTGGAAATCTGTAAACAAAAGGTAAAATCGCGGCGGAGTCGAAGTTCAGGCAGGCAGACGGATCAGGAAGCGGGCGCCGCGACCGGTGGTTGCGTCGGCCCAAATCTCGCCGCCGTGGTCGAGGATGGTGCGCTTCGACAGGGCGAGCCCGAGGCCCATCCCATGGCGCTTGCCGGCGGTGGCGAAAGGCTCGAACAAATGTGGCCGCACATCGCTGCTGATGCCGGCGCCATCGTCCTCCACGCTCACAATCACCGAGTGTTCTTCCGGCTCGGCCGATACGCGCACGTGGCCTCCGTGTGGCAGCGCATCGATGGCGTTAGCGATCAGATTTTGAAAAACGCGCTCCACCGACGGCCGGTCCACAACCAGCTCGATCTCCGGAGAAACGTCGCAAGCGAGCGCCACGCCGGGAACGGCCGCGGCATCGGCAAGCGAATCGCAAGCAGCCAGGACCACATCGCGCAAGCGGCAAGCTTCGCGACGCCGGCTGCCGCGGCTGGCATCGGCGAGCTCCTGCAGCATGGCTAATATTCTGCGCGAGGAACCGTAGATGCTGGAGGCGAGCTTCTTGATCTGTTCGACCGAGAGTTCGGCATCCACCAGCATTTCCGCGCCGCCATAGATCGCCGCCAGCGGATTGCGTAGGTCGTGAATGATGGAAGTGCAGAGACGGCCGACAGTGGCAATGCGTTCCTGGCGAATCAGTTCTTGCCGCGCGATGCGGAGTGAGGCACACATCTCGTTGAAGCTTCCGGCCAAACGACCCAGCTCGTCGGAGCTGGACACGGGGACCTGTATATCGTAATCGCCGGTCGCGATTCGCGACGCGGCCTGCTCCAGCGCGCGAACGGGCCGCACAATGCGTCTCGCCAGCAGGTACGTGCCGGCAAGCCCCAGCCAGATCGCCAGCAGCCAGATCAAAACCATCTGTATGCGCAGCGTGGCCAGGCGCCGCTCGGCAGCCTGAAACGAGCGCAAAATGCGCAGTTCGCCAACCTGCCGCCCCGCGATGTCGCCGAGCGGCATCACAAACTGCGCGTAATTCGAATCGGCGATGCGGACCTGCTCCTCGCGGGTGAGAGAATCCGATACGGCGACGGGCAGTGTGGATGCAATCGGGCGGCCGCGCGAGAAAAAAACGAAATCGCTGCCGGTGGCTTGCTTCAGTTCCCGGGCCAACGCGGCATCTACTTCAAAGCAGGCTACCAGCACGTTGAGCAGCGCCGATCCGCGTTCGGCCGCCACATACACCGGGGTCACGACCGTCTGGTAGAGCCGCCCGTTCTCGATGACGAAGCCGATCGCCTGGCCGGGGAAACGGCCCGCGGCGGCAGCCAGCGGAAAATTGGGCGCGGTTTCCACTGGGGTGCCGAGCGAGGCGATCACCGCTCCTCCAGGCTCGAGCACGTAGAACAATGTGCGGCTCGGGGCAATGCTGTTCCATAAGTCGCTGGCAGTGTCGCGGATGGTGGCCGCGTCGCGCGTCCCGAATGCCGCGCGCACGTCGGACATGCGGCTCAGAACCAGGCTGACCGACGCCAGCCGTTCCGCGCGCGCCTGCCACAACGATTCGTAGGCGCGGGAACTGGCGGCTACTTCTTCGTCCAGCATGACCGTGGCGATCCGCACCACCTGGTTCTGCACGATCCAGCCGGCCACCGCGACCAGACCGGTGATGGCCACCGACGTGGAGAGCATGATCTTCCACAGCAGCGACATGGATTGCAATTGGCGCACGGCTATTTGTGAGTGCCCGGATAGAAGCCCGCGTCTTCCGGCGAAGGCGGATAATCTTGTTCGTACTTGTTCTTGTGCGGAATCGACAGGTAGCCGATCTCGGAAATCGAGAGGGGCGGAATCGAAACGCGGTCGCCGGAGACGGCGATCCGCCGGCCCGCGCTCTTCAATGCGGCTTGGGTGGCGCGTTCGTGAAAGAAGGTGAGATCGTGCTCTCCCTCGGGAACTCCGGCGATCTCGAAACGGCCGTCGGCGCCAGTGATGGCGAAGAGCTGCGTGTCCAGCACCACAATGACCGCGCTCATATTCGAATGAATATTGCAGAACACACGCACGATGCCCGGCCGGCTGAAACGGACGCTGCGGTTGGCGCCCGGCGGATACAGCCCCACGTCGAAGAGTTGGCCGTTGTAATTGGAAAAGGCATTGTGAAAGACCGGATCCAGATTGGGAAAGTCCACCGTCGACCCTACTGTGACGATCAGCAGGTGCGGCTGAAAGGTCTTGTCCTTCTGCAGCATGCGAACGTGCAGCGGCGTTGGCGGCCGCGGCGGACCGGCCGGTTCCAGCCAGACCGCCACGCCGGAGTAATCGTGGTGCTGGCGCACCGCCGGCTCCCGCGAATTGAGCAGCTCCACGCGGCCCGACAAGGTGGCGGCGAAGCCTGGCCCCGCCAGCACGGCGCTAAAACAAATACGCGAAAGCAAGGTCATAGTGAGGGTTAAGGCGCGTGGGCGAACCGATAAACGACGTCTGGACGATGGCCGACTCAAAGCTGGCGACCACATTCGAGAGTATCCGGTACATGGCGTTCGCGCCATAGGCCTGGTTCTTGGAGATCAGTCCGGTCTCGAGGTCGCGGTCGCGATCGTCTTCCTGTCCTGCAAACACGTGAAAAGCCATGCGGCGCGTAGCACGATATTCGAGTTGCGCCCAACCTCCGGCGCCGTGCACGGCTCTCGGGCTACCGCGATAGGGTACTACAACGCCTTGGAGAAGGCCGCCAATCACACCCATATTTTCGCCGAGAAAGGCGGCGCCCGTCAGCCTGAAGGGCCGCGCCAGGGGGACGCGCCAGTCGAGCGACGCGATGCGCGATGGGACGGAATACCCGAGCAGTTGCGAATTGCTGATGTGGAGTCCCGGCGCAATTTCAAAATCGCCGTTGTCGCCAGACTGTTTCCAGAATACAAATCGACCTTCGAATGCCGGCCGGCCCGTGGAAACGTTGGTAGAGTATTCCGCCGAAACATTGCGGGACTCACTGGTCTCTAGAATTCCGGCTTGGGCGCGGAGCCCCGCGGAAGCGCCGAAGTGAAACCGTTGCTCGACGCGAGCCTGCGGCCGCCAGAGCCAGAGGTTGCCAGCGCCGGTAAGCGGCGAAACTCCGACCTGAGCCAGCGAATCCGGTTCGCGCGGCGCCAGGATGGGCTTGTCTTGGGCCACGGTGAAGGTCGTGTTAGCCCAATTGAAATCGATGTTGGCGATGCGAAGACGGACGAGTTGGTTCAGCGCGTCACCGGTACCGCCAAACAGGTCGAAATACGCCGCGCCGGAGACCTGGGCGCCGGCTACGTGCTCCGGCGCTTGAAACTTCAAACCCACCACAGTTTGGCGCAGGGTGGCGCCGCCGAAACGAGCGCCAGCTTGGGGAGCGGCGATGGTGGGGTCCTCCTGCCCGCTGCCGTATTTGCCGTTCAGATACGAATTGAAGAGGACCATGCCGGTGAGCTCGACCGCGGAATGGTGCTCGGATTCCACGCTCGCCTGCGCCAGATCGTCGATCCGCTGTTCCGCTACATCGACTCGCTCCGCCAGAGGCGGAGGCGCTGGCGAAGATGAGGCTGCTTGAGGAGCGGCAACCGGAGCCGCGGTCGGAAGCGCGGCAGCCGGAGCCGCGGAAGCAATCTGCTCGCGAAGCAGGCGAATCTCCGTCATCAATTCCCGGTTCTGTTGTTCCAGAACGTCAAGGCGCTGGAGGATCTGTTCCAAGTTCGCCGGCTCACGCGTCTGCGCGGCTACGATGCCGGGGACCATCGCTAGGAAGAAGAGGCGTAGCTTAAGGTGCATGAATCAATTCCTTGACCTTGCGCCGGATGGCGCTTGGCGAGTAAGGCTTGGGGAAAAACGCATTCGCGCCGAGGCTCAGGGCTCGCTCCGAAGAAGCCGGGTCCGGATCTCCACTGATGACCAGAATGGGCAAGTGGGCGAAGCGCGGCTGGTTTCTCAAGCGTGCGATCAATTCGAAGCCGTCCATGGACGGCAGGTGAATATCGGTGATGACCGCTGCGATATCCGTGGAGTCCAGGATGCGCAGCGCCTCTTCGGCGGTCGATGTATGGGCGAGGCGCGGCTCGCCATCCCCGTCGAAGGCGATTTCCATGGTCGAGGTAAAGTGCGATTCGTCTTCGACCAGAAGTACGGTGTGGCGCAGGACCATTTCTCCACGTCCTACGGTATGAAACGATAGCCGACGCCGTGCATAGTCACAAAATGGCGGGGCGTGTCCGATTCCGTTTCCAGCTTCTGGCGCAGGCGTACCACGTGGGCGTCCACCGTTCGTGTGTTTGGAAAGGCGTCGTAGCCCCATACCGAATTCAGCAGGACGTCGCGGCTCAAAGGGCGGTCGGGATTCTGAACGAAGAAAACCAACAGCTTGTATTCCGCCCTGGTGAGCTTGACCTCTTCCCCGTGTTTGCGCACCACGGAACGGTCCAGGTCGACTTCGACATCGGAAAAAGTGATGGCGTGACTGGCTTCGGGCGTAGTGCGCCGTAGGACCGCACGGATCCGCGCCAGCAGCTCGCGGGTGCCGAAAGGCTTGACAACGTAGTCGTCGGCGCCAATCTCGAGCATCAACACCTTGTCGATCTCGTCGCCCACCGCGCTGAGCACGATCAGGGGCGTCCGCACGCCCGCGCTGCGCAGCGCTTTGCAAACGTCCACGCCGCTCAGGCCGGGCATTCGCAGGTCGACTACGATCAGGTCGGGGCGCGCCGTCATGGCTTCCTGCAAGCCGATCTTGCCATCGGCCGCAAAAATGGCGCGAAACCCCTCCTTTTCCAGCATCACGCCAATGACTTCGCGTATGCCGGCGTCGTCGTCGATGACCAGAACGGTCTGCATGCCTCAGGCCCTTAATTCTAACGGATTCGCCCCCACCGCGGACGCATGAAAAGCGGCTTGAGGGACCGATTCCCGCGGCGGCCGATAGCGGCACCCGTTCCCGATGATGGTCTCCAGATGATGACGGCCGAAAACGCCGAGTTTCTTGCGCAGACGCGCCAGGTGCACGTCCAGCGTCCGGCTGCGAACCTGGCTGTTGTAGCCCCAGATGGCTAATAGCAGCTCCGGCCGGCTGAAGGTCTCGCAGTTGTGGACGGCCAGGAAACTCAACAGCAGGTATTCCTTCGCAGTCAGCGATACGGGTTGGGAGTCCAGCGTCACGGCATGATTCGAAAAATCAATCGTCAGACGCGCGTCGCGGTAGAGTTCCCGGCTCTTGATTTCAATCCAAATCGGTTCCATGTTGCTCCAGTCCTCGATACAGATGTTAACGGGACACCCGGCCGGAGGTCGTTCGGAATTTGTAAACACCTTGTAAAAGGATTCCAACGCCGTGTCCAATTACAATGCCTTTCAGACAAACGTCACTCGCCGGCTGAGTCACGGGCTCGAAGTGACTGCGTCGTATACTTGGGCGCACTCGCTCGACGAAAGCTCGAACCCGACCGGCACTTCCATTAACTCGTCCTTCACCGGCTCCAATCCTTACGATTTTCGAGCGGAGTACGCTTCGAGCGATTTCGACGCCCGCCACAATCTCGTGTCCGCATTGTCTTACAACCTGCCGGGCAAATCGGCGCACTTTCGCAATCCGGCAGTGAGACTCTTGGGAGGTTGAACGGATGTCCGTGCAGTTTCGGGCCGAGTTCTTCAACGTCTACAATCACGCCAATTTCGCAAGCCCGGCGGCGTCGGCGAATAATCTGCTGACCGCGGGACCTTCCTTTGGCCTCTCCCAGGAGATGGCGAACACATCGAGCGGCGGATTGCTGCTGCCTTTGTTCAACAGCGGCGGCCCACGCAGCATCCAGTTAGCTCTCAAACTGAGGTTTTAGCCTCAGCCGACATCTGCTCGATCGCCCTACCCCAGCTCACCCCGCTTCGCCGCGCCGATCGCATACTCCGCTGCGCGGTAAGCCAGGGCTTGGATCGTCGCCGTCGGTTGCTGCCTGGCGGCGGTGACGAAGTTGCTGCCATCCACCAGAAACAGGTTAGGGACGTCGTGCGTTCGGCTATGGGCATTCACCACGGATGTGGCCGGATCGTTGCCCATTCGGCAAGTGCCCATCAGGTGACGGCTCGGCATGTTGTCGGCAACGTCGTATGGCTGGCTCCAGGTCTTCTTGGCGCCGGCGGCCTCCAGGATTTCGATCTGTCTCTCCATTATCCATTTCATCGTGGCCAAGTCGTCGGGGTGGTAATCGTAAGTAACCCGCACGGCGGGCAGTCCCCAAGCGTCCTTCACGTCGGGATCGAGCGTGATGGTGCTCTTCGCTTGCGCCAGCGACGTCGTGTGGGCCAACAGCGACATGGTGCGGTTGAAGTACGTCTCAAACATCTGCTTGTACTCGCTGCCCCACCGGGGTGCGTCTGGCGGCAATCCATGCAGGGCGAAACTGGCGGGATAAAAATCGAACCGCGCGTCGATGCCGCCCCCGCCATAAAAGCCCCGCTTGGCATCCGCCGCGTAGTAATCGTGGATCAACCGCGTTGCCTGAATGCCCTTATACTCATTCAACGGATGCTCGAACACCCCCTGTGCTTCCCCGCCGTTGTCCCACATCAGATACTTCCCCACCACCCCGCTCGAGTTCGCCAGCCCCTCCGGGAACCGTTTCGACTTCGATAGCAACAACAGTTTCGGAGTCTCTACGCCGTTGGCGCAAACGAAAACCGCTTTGGCGCGCTGGAAGATCTCGCGCCGATTCCGATCGAAGTAGATGGCGCCCGTTGCCCGGCCGGCTGCGTCCGTTTCAATCTTGCGCACGTAACAGTCAGGCCGGATTTCGCACCGGCCCGTCTTTTCCGCCACCGGAATGACGCTGACCAAGGTGCTCGATTTCGCGCGCATCTCGCAGCCGAACGATTCGCAGAAACCGCAGTTCACGCAGGCCGCCCGGCCCCGATAGGGCTGAGAAAGGATCGCCACCGGCGCGGGAAACGGGTGCAGTCCCAGCTTCTTCGCGGCGCGCTCGAACAGCACGCCGGACGACTTCGCCGGCATGGGCGGCAGCGGGTACGGCTTCGAGCGCGGCGCCTCGAAGGGATTCGCTCCCGCCAGCCCGGAGATCCCGAGATCGTACTCCGCTTTCGTATAGTAAGGTTCCAGATCCGCATAAGAGATCGGCCAATCCGCCAGCTCGGCGCCGCTCACCTCGCCATACAGGCTGCGCTCGTGGAAGTCGCTCTCATGGAAGCGCCAGTAGTTGGCGGTGAAATGCACACTGCCGCCGCCCACCTGCCGTCCGTATTCGATCGCCTTCATTGGCC
Source organism: Bryobacteraceae bacterium (assembly GCA_049511335.1). Lineage (GTDB taxonomy): Bacteria > Acidobacteriota > Terriglobia > Bryobacterales > Bryobacteraceae > JBEKYD01. Next base: position 35,880 of record JBEKYD010000023.1, read on the forward strand.
GGGCGGGGTCCGCTTCCGACTTGCGGTAGGTCACCGGCTGAACCTTCGGATCGTTGGTAAGCCCCGGCGCGATTGTGTACTTGATCTCATCGTGCGAATAATCCCTCTCGCGCAGGTACGGGCCTTGCTCCAGCACCACTACCCGAAATCCGGCAGCGGCCAGTTCTTTGGCTACGACGCCACCCGCGGCGCCGGCGCCAATCACCAGAAAGTCCGCGGCATCGGTGGTTGGAAATGTCACTCCGCTCATTTCTTCTCTCCGCCCATCGGTTCTCGATTGACCTCCGCGTCATAGTAGCCGAAGGGTGGCTCCCAGCCCATCCGATCCTCAAAGCCGATCTGATGCCATCCGGCCTTTCCCCGGTTGCCGCCATAGCTCGGGTCCCCCAGAAAGCCCAGCACGGTGTGCGTTCGGAGCAATTCGAAGAAACTGGATGTCTCGATAGCCCGGATGAGGTCCATCTGCTGTTGGCCGTTCAGCGATGCGATCGCGGTCGACTCCGGGAATAGCTCCTTGCGTTTCTGCCGGAGTTGAGCCATCCCCGTGCGATAGGCCTCGCGGTCGTCAAGAGCGAATGTGGAAAGGGCGCGGTCTATAAAGTAGATCACGCCTGCTTCGCGCGCACCGGCTCCTCCGGTGGATGGAATAATCTGGGCCGCGATGGCTTCGATCTCCGCCGCGGTCTCCGCGTCCAATGTCTCAAAATGCGGGTTCGGCGATGCCGCGGCGGCGTGAGCGTGCTGTTGAGCCGCTAAAACGCCGGGCGATGCCGCCATCGCAAAGCAAGTGCGCAGCCAATCCCTCCGTGTTGCGTTCATTGTGTAAGCCATTATGACATCTCTGCTGGTTTATCGGCCTTCGATCGCAGTTCCGTCATCCTCGAACTTCCGCGACCGCCGCCAGTCAGAGCCGCGACTGTCAAGGAGTGGTTGCCGGCGTCCGTCGATTACGCTCCTTTTGGGTTTGTATCTCGCCCGCTCCTTTGCCCGCCGCCCGAAATGTCGCTCGGCCGCTTTTCAGTCACAGCTTTCAAAGATTTTTATTTCATTGATTCTATTGGAGAAAGCAAATCGCGCCCGCAGGTTGCCGTGAACTCGTCGATTACTCTAGGGGCGTGGAGAAATCGGTACCCGTAGCGGGAAACATGAGAATGGCTTGGGCCGTGACGGCCGCGGCCGCGCACGATATCAACGACGAGCTCACCATCATACTGGGCTCGATCGGAGCCTGGCTGGCGACGACACCGGTGGAAGATCCGGATCGCGATCTATTGCTGGCCGTGCGCGCCGCAGTCCAGCGGTGCGCGTGGAAGACTGCGGCGTTGCTAGACGCCAGTGAGCGCAGGGGCGTCCGCCCTTCGGCCACGCCGGTGGAGCGGTTGCTGTTGGTACGCTGAGATTTGCGCATATTGGGCATTGAATCTTCGTGCGACGAGACCGCCGCCGCGGTGGTGGAGGACGGTGCGGCGGTGCTTTCGTCCGTGGTCGCTTCGCAGATGGACACGCACGGCAAATACGGCGGGGTGGTGCCGGAGCTGGCTTCCCGCGAACACCTGCGCGCCATCGTGCCGGTAGTGCGGGACGCGCTGGAAATCGCAGGCACCCGTCTGGACGGTCTGGCCGCGGTGGCCGCCACTTCCGGGCCGGGGCTGGTGGGTTCGCTGCTGGTGGGCCTGACCTACGCCAAATCGCTGTGCTACGCCCGCGGCTTGCCGCTGATCGCCGTCAACCACATTGAAGGCCACATTCATGCCGTCATCCTGGAAGCGCGGCGCGCCGGCACGGAGGTGCCCCTGCCGGCGCTGGCCCTGGTGGTGAGCGGAGGGCACACCCATCTGTTCGAGATCGACGCCGCCTTTGGCTATCGTCTGCTGGGCAGGACGCGCGACGACGCGGCCGGCGAAGCCTTCGACAAAGTGGCCAAGCTGCTCGGCTTTCCTTATCCCGGAGGGCCGATCATCGACCGCCTGGCGCCGTACGGCGATCCGCGCGCGGTCCGTTTCACCTTCGCCAAGATGAAGGGCAACGCGGCCGATTTCAGCTTTAGCGGCTTGAAAACCGCGGTGCTGCGATGGGTGGAGGCTCGCGCGATGGGGGACGAGATTGCGGTGCGGCGGGCCATCGCCCGAACGGTTTCCGAGCCTTCCCTCGAGGTTTGGCTGGCCGCGACTCCCCAGGCCACCCTCGACCTGCTGGCGTCGTTTCAGCATGCCGTAATCGTCGAGTTGCTGACGCGCGCGGCGGCTTCGGCCGAAACCATCGGCGCCCGAGCGCTGATCGTGTCCGGAGGCGTAGCCTCGAATCGCGGCCTTCGCGACGCCGCGGCCCGGGCACAACTGCCCTATCCGGTGTTCTTCCCCACTCCGGGGCTTTCCACCGACAATGCCGCCATGATCGCCGCGGCGGCGTTTCCGAAATTCGCGCGCGGGGAATTTGCGGGCTTCGATATTCGCGCCGACGCCGGCCTTACACTGGCATAATGGTGGCTTGATCGTCACACTCACCGTAAATCCGGCCATCGACCGGATCCTCAGCGTGGACCGCCTGGCTTTCGAGGACCGCGCCTACATAAATTCCAGCCGCGAATCGGCTGGCGGCCGGGGCATCAACGCCTCCCACGTGATTCATTCCTTCGGCGGCAAGACCCTGGCCATTCTCATCTCCGGCGGCGCCACCGGCAAGCGCTTGGAAGAGCACTTGAAGGGCTATGGGTTTCCGTTCCGCGCGGTACCGGTGCAGAACCGCATTCGCACCAATCTGACCGTCACCGATAAGCAGGGCTTGACGGTGAATCTGAACGAAGCCGGTCCGGTGCTGACCAAAGCCGAAGTATCGCGGCTCGAAAAGGTGGTGCGGGAGTCGCTCGACGGGGCCGACTGGCTGCTGCTGTGCGGCAGTCTGCCGCCCGGCGTACCCACTTCGTTATACGCGCGGCTGATCGCCCTGGCTCGCGCCAGGCACGTGAAGACCATGTTGCACGCCGATGGCAACGCCCTCCGGGAAGGCATCGAGGAGCGGCCCACGGTGGTGACCCCCAACCAGCAGGAAGCCGCGCGCCTGGTGGGCGGCACGCTCCTCACGCGCACCCATTACCTGGAAGCGGCCGCCGGAATTCGCAGCATGGGGCCGGAAATGGTGGTGCTTTCGGTGGGCAGCCGCGGCGCCGTGGGAGCGTTTGCCACCGGCACCGTGGAGGCCATTCCGCCGCGCGTGGACGCGGTCTCTCCCATCGGCGCGGGCGATGCCCTGACGGCGGTTTATGCCTGGGCCATGACGCGCAAGCCGGACCCGGTGGATGCCTTACGCTGGGGCGTGGCTGCCGGTACCGCTTCGGCGCAGTTGCCCGGCATGAATTTCGCCAACCTGTCGCAAACCCAGGAAATCTACAGCCAGGTGGAAATCCGAAGAGCGGATTGACGAGCCCGGCCGATCTCTTGCAGGAAGAGCGGGCCTTTCGAACCACCTGCGATCGCTTCCACGCATAGGGCGTTTTGGTCAAACTGGCGAAACGCTCCGCCGCTCGGCCCGGGCGCTCGGTCCAATTGAGGGACAATAGGAACATGGCGCAGGCGATCACACGAGATCCGGAAACCATGCATGGAGTCCCCGTGTTCCGTGGTACACGCGTGCCGGTCCAGACACTCTTCGAATATCTGGAAGGTGGCGACACGCTGGAAGAGTTTCTCGAAGGATTTCCGACAGTCTCGCGCGATCTGGCGGTCGCCGTGCTAGAGGAAGCCAAACATCTGTTGCTCGCGCGGGCCTCGTGAGGCTTCTGCTCGACGAGTGCCCCGACGAGCGGCTCCGCCTCTTTTTTCCAGGCCACGACTGCCAGACGGTTCGGTTCGCCGGAACGCGCGTATCCGCGGTTCCAGCGGCAACTCGGCGGGCCGCCCCGCATTTTTTTTGTGTAACCTTTCCCGCATTAGCCGGTATTAATACCCGACGGCGAACCTCGCGGCTCGATGGGCGACCGGCCCGGCCATGGGCTCCCCGTCCGGCAAGGAGGATTCGATGAGATTGGCACTTACGGGCGCGGCCTGGATCGGGCTGGCCGTTACCGGCGGCGGCGTTCCCTTACTCGCTCAGTTGCAGGACAACAGCGAAAAACAATTGACTTGCGAGAACGGCGGCAACGATGGCGAGCGCGCACGCCATTGCGATATCCGCGAGCAAACTTTACCTGGCATAGGCCGGCTCAGCCTGGATGCGGGCCAAAACGGCGGCGCCACCGTCAAAGGCTGGCTGCGCAACGATGTGCTGGTTCGCGCACGCGTCGAGGCTTCGGGCGACAACCAAGCCGCCGCGGCTCTCATGGCGAGCCAGGTCTCGATCGACGGCGCCGGCGGAGAGGTGCGTGCCATCGGGCCGGAATCCGCTCACAATTCCTGGTGGAGCGTCAGCTATGAAATCTTCGTTCCCCAGAACACCGATCTGACTCTAAAGACCCACAATGGGGGAATGACGATCTCCGACGTGCGCGGCCAAATCCGCTTCGATGTGACCAACGGAGGCGTGCACCTGAAGCGCGTGGCCGGGGACGTCAGCGGCGCCACGGTGAACGGCGGAATTCAAGCGGAACTGACCGGCACGATGTGGGATGGCCGGCAACTGGAAGTCAGCACGCGCAACGGCGGCGTGACGGTCGCCATGCCGTCCAATTACTCGGCGCACGTCCAGGCCGAAACCGGAAGCGGCGGCATTCAGTCGGATTTTCCCGTCACCGTAGACGGCAATCTGCGGCCGCGCCGGCTGGAATTCGACCTAGGCTCCGGCGGTCCTCTGATCCACATCACCACCGGCAACGGCGGCGTCAAATTGAAGCGCGCCGATTCGCAGTAAGTGCGCGACGGACCCGGCATGGCCGGGAATCGTTGCGCCTGAAACCGCCAAAATCCAGTGCAGCGGTTACTTTCCTGGGTTTCCCGTAATAACGTGAAATCCGGGCCCAGTAGATGCGTTGCGCTAGGCCGTGGCTGCCGGTGCCGCTTCAGCGCGCTTGCCTGGCCTGGATTTCGCTAACCTGTCGCAGACCCAGGAAATCTACAGCCAGGTGGAAATCCGCAGAGCGGACTGGCGAGCCCGGCCGATCTCTTACGGTGTGAGCGGCCTCTTCGGCCAGCCTGCGATACTTCTGGGCATAGGACGACTCGTCAAACTGACGTGGACGGAACCTATCAGGAGCGATGCACCAGAACGCCGTATCAGGGGGGCCCTAAGACCGACGCCAGCTCCACGGGATGCCGTCTTTTCCGCCGCGTGATCCCGGCACGGAGCAGAGGTACTGCTCGACCGTTAGTGATCACCAGCCTGACGGTCGATCCGGGCCATCTTGGGTTGAGGACCGAGGGCACGCAGGCCGTCGGTACTACCCACGGCTACGAGTCGACCGCGCTACCGAAGGACTGGTCCAGAGGCTGATCGTTACTCCTTCTCCAGAAAAAAACGAAACAGGTAAATTCCGTGGCTGTCCTCGATCCAACAGTCAACGTATGCCGCATCGCCATCAGAGAAGCGGGACAGCCTGAACTGCGCAATTTTGTCTACTTCTCCGGGGACTGAAAAAGTCACGCAGTTCAGGCTGTCCCAGTTGCCTAGCCTGAATTTTCGCCGTAATTAGTGAGCTAACGTTTTGGGGCACTGTCTACCGGAACCGCAAGGCCAGGGGGCGTCCGTCCCACCAGGGGATTGGCGTGGAGCCCTGAGCGAAGCCG
>JBEKYD010000024.1:0-41516 GCA_049511335.1 Bryobacteraceae bacterium
GCTCCGTAAGGGCGTCCCGGCCGTGATCGCGATGCAATCCGCCGTGTCGGATAGCTACGCTACCCAACTGGCCAAGGCCCTTTACGACGGCCTGAGCAAGGGCGAGCGCCCGCTCGCGAGCGTGGCGCTGGCGCACGCCCGGCGCGAGCTGGAGCGGGAGCGGCGCAAGACCCTGGAGCGGGGTGAGCGCGAGCCGGGCCTGGCGCTGGCGGAGTATGCCACCCCATCGCTATTCCTGGCGGCGAACGAGGAACCCTTGTTCGACCGCGCCCTCCCACTGGAGCCGCTGAAGGCGCCCACGCGAATGCCGGGCGGAGGCGTGGTGCCCAGGCTCACCGCCGACGAGCTCATCGGGCGCCGGCGCGAGCTGCGGCGGCTGTTGCGTGTGCTCAAGGACGACCCGCGCGTCCTGGCCGCCATCGGGCGCAAGGCGGGGTATCAGCTTACCGGCATCGGCGGCGCGGGCAAAAGCGCGCTGGCGGGCCGGGCCATCGCGCGCATGGAGGATGCCGGGTGGCTTGCGGCCGAGGTGAGCGGCCAATGGACCCTGTCCCAAGTGGCCACGGCGGTAGGAGTGGCGCTGATGGGGCACCCGCAACTGGCGGACGCGGGTCGCGCTCTCATCGATCCGGCCACGGACGAACGGGCGCAGATCGATCTCCTGGGCCGCCTGCTTGCCCAGGCGCCGCTCCTGCTGGTGCTGGACAATTTCGAAGATAACCTGCAGGTGGGTGGCGCGGCTTACCTCGATGCCGCCACCGAACAGGTGATGGAACGCCTTTGCCAGGCGGCCGGGCGGGGCAAGCTGTTGATCACGTCCCGCTACCCGGCCCCGCGCAGCGAGGATTGGCTGGCGACCGAGCAACTCGGCCCCCTCTCGGCGGCGGAGACGCGGAAACTATGCCTCCGCCTGCCGGCGCTGCGGCGGCAGGCGCCCGAGGATCTGCAGACGGTTTATCGGGCCGTCGGCGGCCATCCGCGGGCCTTGGAGTACCTGAACGCCATCCTGAATCCCGGCCAGGCACGAATGCCCGATGTCGCCAGGCGGCTCCGCGAGAAGGCCAAAGAGCTCAATCTGGACCTCCAGGATTCGGGGCTGACGCTGGAACGTGCCGTCCGGGTCACGCTGGAGGTTGCCGCCAGGGACATCCTGCTCGACGAGCTATTGGAGCTTGTCGGGGAGGACCGTGAGGTTTTGTTCCAAGTCTCGGTGTTTCCCATGCCGGTGCCCGAGGCGGCAGCGGCATCCTGCCTGAAAATGGACCACGGCGAAGCGGCGCCGGTCTTCGAACGCCTGGGGCAGTCCTCGTTGGTGACTCGGCTCCATGACGAGCAAGTTTGGGTGCACCGCTGGACTGCCGAGAGCCTGCGAAGCCGCATGGGCGAGGAGAGGCTCCGCCAGTGCTGCCGGAGGGGAGGGGCGTACCTCGAGGCACGGGGTGCGGAATCGCGTTCGTTGGATGACCATCTCGCGGCAGTACGGCTCTTCCTGACCGCGGCTGAGTACGGCCGGGCCACGGAGATCGGTGAAGGAATTTTGGACTTTCTCCGGCGATTCGGGCGCGTGGCGGATCGCGCCATGCTGGCGCGGGAATTGGCGCATGGTGTTCCCCAGGACCATGAACGCCACTTCGTTTTTTTGGGTGTCGAAGCCGACGCCCTGTTGGCATTGGGGTTGACCCGCGAAGCCCTCCAGCGCTGGCAAGGGGTTCTGCAGACCCTGGAGAGGCGATCCCAGGAACACCCGGAGCGGGCCGACTACCTGCGGGACCTGTCGGTCTCCTACAACAAGGTGGGCGATCTGATGGGCCGCCTGGGCGAGGGCGAGCAGGCCCGCCAGTTCTACCGGAAGGATCTGGAGATTGCCGAGCGGCTGGTTCGCCTGGAGCCGGAGCGGGCCGACTACCTGAGCGACCTGTCGGTCTCCTATAGCAAGATGGGCGATCTGATGGGCCGCCTGGGCGAGGGCGAGCAGGCCCGCCAGTTCTACCAAAAGGCGCTGGAGATTGCCGAGCGGCTGGTGCGCCAGGAGCCGGAGCGGGCCGACTACCTGCGCGACCTGTCGGTCTCCTACAACAAGATGGGCTATCTGATGGGCACCCTGGGCGAGGGCGAGCAGGCCCGCCAGTTCTTCCAAAAGGCGCTGGAGCTTCGCGAGCGGCTGGTGCGCCAGGAGCCGGAGCGGGCCGACTACCTGCGCGACTTGTCGGTTTCCTACGAGCGAATGGGCGATCTGATGGGCAGCCTGGGCGAGGGCGAGCAGGCCCGCCAGTTCTACCGGAAGGCGCTGGAGATTGCCGAGCGGCTGGTGCGCCAGGAGCCGGATCGGGCCGACTACCTGCGCGACCTGTCGGTCTCCTACAACAAGACGGGCGATCTGATGGGCCGCCTGGGCGAGGGCGAGCAGGCCCGCCAGTTCTACCGGAAGGCGCTGGAGATTGCCGAGCGGCTGGTGCGCCAGGAGCCGGATCGGGCCGACTACCTGCGCGACCTGGGGGTCTCCTACAACAGGATGGGCGATCTGATGGGCAGCCTGGGCGAGGGCGAGCAGGCCCGCCAGTTCTACCAAAAGGCGCTGGAGATTGCCGAGCGGCTGGTGCGCCAGGAGCCGGAGCGGGCCGACTACCTGCGCGACCTGTCGGTTTCCTACAACAAGATGGGCGATCTGATGGGCCGCCTGGGCGAGGATGAGCAGGCCCGCCAGTTCTACCGGAAGGATCTGGAGATTGCCGAGCGGCTGGTGCGCCAGGAGCCGGAGCGGGCCGACTACCAAACGGACCTGGTCGTATCGTTGGTTCGCTCCGGTACGCGCGAGTCGCTCGAAAAAGCGCTCGCGATCCTCCGCCGGCTGAGGCAGGAAGGCAAGCTGTCCGCTCAGCAATCCGAATGGGTAAGCCGCCTGGAGCAGGCCCTGTCGTGATCCCGGCCCAGCGCTTCGGGCCGCCTCCCGCGGAAGAAACCGGGACAGTAACCGCTGCGCCCAGGCGTCCAGAGCAGGGCGGGCCGCATCTAGCCCACATTTCTCACAGGCGGCTCGTGGGTGTGGCGCACGCACTCTTGCGTGCCGTGTCGAGACTCTTCCCGACACGTGTTTGGAGTAGTGACACAGCGTCGAAACAAGGCGTCGGCAGGAGTGCCGACGCGGCACGCAAGAGTGCATGCGCCACGCGGTCGCCTTCGATAGCCTGTGAGAAATGCGGGCTAGCCCAGCGCAATTCCAGGGCAACAGGTGCCGTCCCCGGTCGCAACACCTTTTCGATCACAAAAGTCGGCCCCGCCCCGCAAAATACCTTCAAGGCACTCGCAATAAAGGGGTTAGAACACCATAATCGCACCGCACTGCGGGCTCGCCTGGCCAAGAACGAAAAGGCGCATGTTAGGGTTATGTGAGGGGCCGGTCCTAACCGGTCAGGTTCGCATTTCAGAGGGTTATCCAGATTGACTTCGTCTGGCAACGCCGGTTTGGTTTGCGCATTTTTTTATCGAGGGGATGGGGATGCTGAGGCCGGAAATCATCCTTGCGGGCGCAACAAGGCAGCCCGGTTTTTTGGTGCCTGGCGCAAATAAATGGGCATACCCGCTCTCGGGCATGCGCTGTGCATCCCCATAGCTGGGATCCCCTGTCGCCGCGGTTGTGACAAACAGCAACGGTTTTGATTTCATGGGCTTACCGTTCCCAATAGGCGTTACTCCACAAAAGCGGCGCCGTGGCAGAATCGTGGATTTTACCCAAAAATGCACGCTGCTCTGGTGGGGCAGGTTGGCAACCTGCGCGCCGATTGTCAATCGGCGCTACGCCGATGCGACCATCCAAGCCGAGCCTCGGTGGCCCTCCAAACATGCCGAAAATTGCATAAAATTGCACAATCCAGCCGAATGCCAAAATGAGGCTTCTGACTAATGCGCGCAACCGACCCCTCCCTCTACAACGACGACCTGGCGCCGATTCCCCTCTCGCGGCGCACCTGGGGAACCTACAATTATGCGTCCCTGTGGGTAGCCATGTCGGTCTGCATCCCGACGTATATGCTCGCTTCCGGCCTCATCGCCGGCGGCATGAGTTGGTGGCAGGCCATCGCAACCATCCTGCTGGGCAACCTCATCGTGCTCGTTCCCATGCTGCTCAACGCTCATGCCGGCGCGAAGTACGGAATCCCGTTTCCGGTGTTCGTGCGCGCTTCGTTTGGCGTGAAGGGCGCCAACGTTCCGGCCGTTCTGCGCGCCCTGGTAGCCTGCGGATGGTTTGGCATTCAAACCTGGATTTTCAGCTCCTACATCTTCGGCTGGCTGGTGGGCTATTCCGGCCTCGTGGGCCCCATCGCCGGCGTCATGATTGCCGATTACTTTCTGCTGCGCCGTTCACGCCTGCGCGTGGCAGACCTGTATCGCCGCCGGGGCACATATGAATACGATAACGGCGTCAACTGGCGCGCCATCGCCGCCCTGGTCTCCGGTGTAGTGGCCGCCCTTCTCGGTCTGGCCGTGCCCGCACTTCGCCTGCTCTACGATTACGCCTGGTTCGTCGGTTTCGGAGTCGCTGGCGCTGTCTATCTCGCGCTCATGCGCGGCGCCGCGGAAGCGGCGAACACTACTCCTGAGACGGCCTCGGAGACCGCCTGAGCGCTTCCGTGTCGAACTGAACTCGCGGCCTGTCAGCGTGCCTCCAAGCGCAAGTTGCGCCTGGAGGCACGCTCACCCAGTCCGGTTACTTATTGGCTTGCAAATTGGCGATGGAAGCCTTGATCAACCCCACCGCATACGCCGTATTGTGAATGCCACGGCTGCCGTCGTTGGTCACGAACAGCCAGTTGTAAGCCGCTTCCAACTGCGGCCTCGTCCAGGTGGAATCGATGCTGAGCGACGATTTCGCCGAGTTGTTGGGCGGCAGCATGGTGGAAAGCTGGTCGAGCAGTTCTTGCACTTCGGTCTGCACGCCGTCGATCTTGCCGTCGCCATTGTAGTCGAACAACGGGAAGTTGAACGACTGGATGTCCGTGCCATGGCAGGTCTGGCAGGCGGCCACCAGATCCTCGGCCGGGTTTCCAGCCGGAGCGTAGGTGGTGCTGAAGGTATGATCCCCCGCATTCAGGAACGCCGGATCGGTGGTGGCCACGGTCTGCATGTGGCAGTCGATACAGGTGTTGGTGACCACGTATTGGTGCGCGGAGCTGGGGATCTGCTGTCCGTAGGTATAGCCGTTGGTGCCCATCAGCATATCGGCTTGCGGGCCTTCGTGCGGGCCATAATGGGAGCTTCCCGCCGTGGTCGGCACGTAGGTCGAGGCTTTCGTCCGGGCTTGGTGGCACTGCATGCACAGGATCCCCTCTCCAGCGGAGGTGACCTTGGTGCCATCGGCTAGAGTCGCCGACGCCATGTTCCGAATCAGGTGCGAATCGTTGGCGGGCGCGGTTAAGCCGTGCGGTTCGTGGCAGGCATAGCAATCGATGGAATGGTATGTCGTGTCGGTGATCGTTTGGCCATTCATCCGGGCGCTGAAACCGGTGCCCGTGTGGCAGCCTACGCAGGTCGCGTTGCCGACCGGGTCGGTCGTGGTCACGGCGTGCATGGAGTTGGCCCAAGCCGCGCTCTTGATGTGATGGCTCGGTTCGTCATGGCACTGGCTACACGCCCCCGTGTTGGAAGGCACCGAAATGGCAATCGTGTCTCCCCCGTAGTTGGCATGCTCGCTGCCGGGTCCGTGGCAGTTCTCGCACTGAATATTGGCCACGTTCTGCAAAGCAGCCGGCATGGCGGCGAAATTGCCCGGCTGCAGAACGCTGGGAAATTTCCAGCCCAGTTGCGCGGCGATGGAAGAGAATCCGCCATCGCTCACGGTCGAGTTGGCGTCGTAGCCAACCGTGTGACAGGAAATGCAACTGGCGCTGTAACCGGTGCCCTCGACTCCGTTGACGCCGTTGGTGAAGAGGCTGGCGTGAGCCGTTTGCGTCCACGTCGGGTACGTCACCGCCGCCAGGCCCCCGCTATGGCACCGGGCGCACGCGGCTGCGCCCACATAGGTGCCGGCAATGAAGGTTTGAGCCACCGTCGCCGCCCCGCTGCTGCCCGCGGTGACCACCGCGGTTACGACATACACCCCGTGTACATCCGGGCGCAGCAATTGCCGTCCAGCCACCTGGTAGATCAGACGATCCGACGGCTCGGCAATGGGAACATTCGATCCCAGCGGGCTCGCGACCAGCGTGGCAGACGAACCGGACGGCTTCGTCGTCAGGGTCCAGCTCACTGGGACAATCTGCGTGGCAGGGATGCTGATGTCAACCTGTACCTCTAAATACCACGGCTCGCCCAGCGCTACCGTCTCCAGTCCGCCCGAGATCTGCGACGTGGATGGTAGCTTATAATTCGCGATGTCGCCGTTCGTAAGCGCCCGCACCACGAGACGCGGCGCCTGCAAAGTTTGCGCACTCATTGTGGTCGTGGCCGCCACAGCCATCAGCGCCGCTGCCGCAAGACCAGCTAGCGCTCCGGGAAGTCGTTGGTTTCTGCTGACCCCCATCGTAAAGCTCCTATTCTTTTAAAAAGTCACCGCTATGACCTATTCATCTAATCAGACCTTATTATATTTTATTCTGAGGTCTTCCACTACGGTTATTTGCAGCGCCCTGAAAATTGTTGGATTATTCAACGCCGACCCGGCGCCACAATGCATGTCTGGTCCGAAATCCGAGGGTCGCATGGTATCTTGTAAGCCGGTTGACCGTGCGCATCCCGATGACTAAATCTTTCGGAGGACGCCAATGCCCGCCGACCTGATCCGCTGCGGATGGTCTACTGGCGCCCTCATGACCGTTTATCACGACCGCGAGTGGGGCGTACCGTTGCACGACGACCGCAAGCTCTTCGAGTTCCTGATCCTCGAAGGCGCGCAGGCGGGCCTGAACTGGTCCACCATCCTGAACAAGCGCAAAGCTTACTGCGCAGCCTTCGACCGCTTCGACGCCCGCAAGATCGCCCGCTAAACGACGAATCCCGCATCCAGCTTCTGCTCGCCGATGCCGGAATCGTGCGCAACCAGCTCAAAATTCGCGCGGCAGTTCGCAACGCCGGGGCATTTCTGGCCGTGCAAGAGGAATTCGGCAGCTTCGACCGCTACATTTGGCAGTTCGTGGGCGGCAGCCCCAAACCCAACCGCAGGCGCGCTCCTAGCGAAGTCCCGGCCAGAACCGCCGAATCCGACGCCATGAGCAAGGACCTCGCCCGCCGTGGGTTCACCTTCGTCGGGTCGACGATTTGCTATGCCTTCATGCAGGCCACCGGCATGGTGAACGACCACCTGGTCACCTGCTTCCGGTATCGAGAGATCGGGACTGCCAAAAAATCAGATTAAAATAGGACGAAACGGGAGGCCGGTCCCACTGGCGTATCCTAACAGCATGGACTCCCCGCAGAACTCCATCCCGCGCCGCGACATTCTTGCCGGCGCTGCCACGGCGCTGACCGCTTCCTTGTTCACCGGCAAGGTGAAGGGCGCCAACGACCGCATTTCGGTAGCCTTCATCGGCCTCGGAGCCATGGGTTCCGGCAACCTGGGCTACGCCATGAAAGTGCCCGAGGTCCAGCCCGTGGCCGTTTGCGATGTCTATCGGCCGCACCTCGAGCGCGCCGTCGCGGACGCAAAGAAAGGCGGCTTCCAGGTCAAGGCGGTCAAGGATTTTCGCGAGATTCTGGCCGACAAGTCCATCGACGCCGTCTGCATCTCCACCCCCGACCATTGGCACGCCTACCTGGAAGTCGAAGCCTGCAAGGCCGGCAAGGACGTGTACGTGGAAAAGCCATCCTGCACCTACGTCGGCGAGGGGCGCAAGATGGTGGAGGCCGCCCGCAAGTATAACCGCGTGGTGCAGGCCGGCACCATGCAGCGCTCGGGCGGCTACTTCCGCAAGGCCGCCGAGCTGGTGGCTGCCGGCACCGTCGGCGACATCACCTTCTGCCATGCTTTCCAGAGCGGTTCCGCCAAACGCGAGGGTTACGGCAACCCGCCCGATAGCGACCCGCCTCGCCACCTCGATTGGGATATGTGGCTCGGACCCGCGCCCCAGCGGCCCTTCAATGCCAATCGGTGGGGCGTGAAAGCCGCCCATTTCCCCACCTTCCGCTATTTTTGGGATTACGCCGGCGGCGCCATGACCGATTGGGGCGTACACTTGATCGATCCCCTGCACCAGTGCTTCGGCGAAGTCATGCCCACCGCCGTGGTGGCGCTGGGCGATAAATTCTACGTCCGCGACAATACCGAAACCCCCGATACCATGCACGCTACCTTTTACTACCCCAAGTTCCTGGTCACCTACGAAAGCCGAACCTGCAATCCGCTGCCTCTGTTCGGCCGCGATCAGGGCGCCGGCACGACCATCCATGGAACCGAGGGAACCATCTTCGTCAACCGTAGCGGGTGCTGGGTGATTCCCAATGCCAAGTCGAAGCTGGCCGCGGTCGCCCGGGAAAAAGATCAGGCCATGAGCCAAATGAATGTGCCGCATTGGAAGAATTGGATCGAGTGTATCCGCACGCGCCAGAAACCCACCAGCGACATCGAAACCTGCGTCCGCTCGTCCACGGTTTGCCTGCTGGCGAATCTGTCGATGCGCTACCGGACGCGGCTCGATTGGAATGAAGCGGATTGGACCGTCGGTCAGGAAGCCGCGCGGCCCGACCTGGCCGAACGCTATCGCAGCCCCTGGAAGCTGGAAGTCTGAGCAGTTCACAGGCTAGGGCGGCCCGTCTCTACTGCGACTTGTCTTTGGTTGGTCAGCATGGTGGTGGTTGGTCATTGCCGGGATAATGTAAACCGGTATATTCCACGATAGCGCGGCCAAACGCGACTTCTATAGTTACATACCCTATTAAGGCGGGAACAGCAACTACGCCGGCTGCGATTAGAAATACTATTACATCCCATATTATCCCCCATCCGCTCATAATCGGAATTCTGCCGTGCACATATAAATACACTTGAGCGATCTCGAGCGCCACGCTGAACAGAATCAGACATATTCCTACCGTGACCATAACCAAGCGTATCAGCATGAGCAAGATGAACGAAATGAAGTCAAACAGCTTCCAAAGCATGCGTCCTCCTGTCCAAGCTAACGATATCATCGATCTGCCACATACTTTTCGCAAGAGCGGTCATGACGCGACCGGTAGGGCGAACCCCCTGGTCCACGCGGGACGCCCTCGTCCCGCTCTTCCCCGTGCACCAAGTCTCCGACACCGGCGCAGAGCCGACCAGGGGGTCCGCCCTACAACCAGCTATCGACCGGGCGGCAAAGACTTTAGTCTGTGAGGAGACAAGCTTGCAATCGCGAATTCTTCTAGCTCTTTCGCTGGCCTTGCCCATGGCCGCCGCAAGCGTGGACGGCGCCAAAGTGCACTGGACCTCGGCCGGAGACCCGCACCGGCTCGCCGTCATATTCGTCCCCGGCTGGACCTGCGATGAAACCGTCTGGCAAAACCAGGCGCCCGCGATCTCGAAAGAATATCGCGCGATCACGCTGGATTTGCCCGGTCACGGCAAGAGCGATCCGCCTCGCGACGGCCGTTTCACCCTCGACCTGATGGAGTTTCTGGAAAAGCAGAAATAGCCGCGGATGAACACGAATAAGCGCCTTGGGTTTTATCCGTGTTCATCTGTGTTTATCCGTGGCTAATACTTCCAGCACACCCTTTCTCCATCCGTGTTCAAATAGGAGATCTCTATGCCGTTTCGGGGTGTGGATTATTTTGGGGTGGATTCGCTTTTCACTGGCCAGGAGCTGCTGGTGCGCCAAACGGCCAGGCGGTTTGCCGAAGAGCGAATCGTGCCGCTCATTCGCGATTGTTTCCGCGATGCGCGCTTCCCCTCCGAGCTGATTCCCGAAATTGCCGAAATGGGTTTCCTCGGCGCCAACCTCGAAGGCTATGGCTGCGCCGGCATGAGCAACGTGGAATACGGGCTCATCATGCAGGAGATCGAGCGCGCCGATAGCGGGCTCCGCAGCTTCGTCAGCGTGCAGGGCGCGCTGGCGATGTATCCCATTTGGCGATACGGCTCGGACGCGCAGAAGGATCACTGGCTGCCGCTGTTACAAAGCGGCCGCGCGATCGGCTGTTTTGGGCTCACCGAGCCGGATTTCGGATCGAACCCGGCCGGCATGCGCACCACCGCGCGCCGCGAAGGGGGCGAGTGGATTCTCAACGGCGAAAAGACCTGGATCACCAACGGCGCCATGGCCGATGTCGCCGTAGTCTGGGCGCGGGCCGAAGAGGGTGATAAAACTATCGTCGGCTTCCTGATCGAACGCGGCGCCAAAGGCTATTCCACTTCCGACATCCACGGCAAGTGGTCCATGCGCGCTTCGGTCACTTCCAGCCTCGCGATGGCAGATTGCCGCGTGCCCGATAGCGCCCGTCTGCCCGGCGCCACCGGCTTAAAAGCCCCGCTTTCCTGCCTGTCGCAAGCCCGTTACGGCATCGGATGGGGGGTGGTCGGCGCCGCCATGGATTGCTATGAAACCGCCCGCCAGTACGCCATTTTGCGCAAACAGTTCGACGACCGCCCGATTGCCTCGCATCAGTTGGTGCAGGAAAAGCTGGCCTGGATGATCACCGAAATCACCAAAGCCCAGCTTCTGGCCGTGCAGGCCGGACGCTTGAAAGATCAAGGCCGCCTGGAGCCGGCGCAGATCTCCATGCTCAAGCGCAACAACGTCGCTATGGCTCTCGAATGCGCCCGCCTGAGCCGCGATCTGCTCGGCGCCAACGGCATCACCGACGAATACCCGGTGATGCGGCATCTTTGCAACCTGGAAACCGTCAAGACCTATGAAGGCACCGACCACATTCACGCGCTGGTCATCGGCGAGAAGGTGACAGGGGTGGCGGCATACCGGTGAGGGAATTGGAGACATTAGGCAGATCGCTGTGGGGCAGACCGTCGTTTCTTGCGGTCTGCCATATACCCTGCCTGGCAGACCACGAAAAACGAGGGTCTGCCCCACACAGGTAACCCATGCTTCTTTACGCACTCACAATCCTGGCGAGCGCCTTCCTGCTGTTTCAGGTCGAGCCGATCATCGCCAAAATCATCCTTCCCTGGTTCGGCGGGTCGGCGGCGGTCTGGACCGTCAGCCTGCTGTTCTTTCAGGTGGTCTTGCTGGCCGGCTATCTCTATGCCCACGCCAGTGTGCGCTATCTGAAGCCGCGCAACCAGGTGCTGCTCCACCTGGGCCTGCTCGCCCTGAGTCTTTTGACCTTGCCCATCTATCCCCGCGAGGCGTGGAAGCCCGGCTCCGGCGAAGATCCCACCCTGGGCATTCTGCGCCTGCTCGCGGTTACCGTCGGGTTGACGTTCTTTCTGCTCTCCACCACCGCCCCGTTGGTGCAAGCCTGGTACGCGCGGCGTTTTCAGGGCGCCGTGCCCTATCGGCTCTACTCTTTGTCCAACGCCGGATCGATGCTCGCCCTGCTCAGCTACCCGGTGCTGGTGGAACCGTTGCTGACCAGCCGCCAGCAGGTGTCCATGTGGTCCTGGGCTTACGCCGGATTCCTGGCTGTCGCTATCGCCGCCGGCCTGCGCTCGTGGCGCGGAACCGGCCAGCCGCTTTCCTCCGCCAAGGACGTGGCGGCCCGCCCCGGCCTGCCCCTCTACGCGCAATGGCTGGCCCTGCCTGCCTGCGCCTCCGTGCTGCTGCTCGCCATCACCAACCATCTTTCCCAGAACGTGGCCGCCATCCCCTTTCTCTGGATCCTGCCTCTCAGCCTTTACCTGCTCTCGTTCATTCTGTGTTTCGAAGGCAGCGGATGGTACCGGCGCAATCCCTACCTGCAGCTTCTGGCCGTGGCGCTCGGCAGCATGGCGTATGCCATGGACCAAGCGCTCGACCGGAGCCTCCCCTTTCGAGTGCCCTGGGTCGGGCAAATCACGATTCCGGCAGTCGCGGCGATGATCGTACTGTTCTCCCTCGGCCTGTTCACCTGCTGCATGGTGTGCCACGGCGAGCTGGCGGAGCTGAAACCGCATCCCCGTTACTTGACCCACTACTACCTCATGATCTCGGCCGGCGGCGCTCTGGGAGGAATCGCGGTCGCTCTGATCGCTCCCAGAGTGTTAAAAGGCTACTACGAATTGCCGCTCGGCCTGGTTTTCTGCGCCGTGCTCATCGTGATCGTGATGAAGCTCGATGCGAGCCTCACCTGGTTCCGCCGATGGTGGCAGCCGGCGCCGCTGGTAGCCGTGGTGCTCACCTTTGGGCTGGCGGTTTTTGTGGGGTTACAAATCCGCAATTCCATGGTGGGCGTCCGCCTCCGCGAGCGCAACTTCTACGGCGAACTGACAGTTAAGGATAGCGGCCCGCCCACCGATCTCGACGCCACCCGCAGCCTCACCCACGGTACCATCAATCATGGCGAGCAGTTCCTGAACCCCGCCAAACGCGACCTGCCCACCACTTACTACGGCAAGAACACCGGCATCGGAGTCGCCATCCGCTCCAAGGGAAGATCCCATTCGATCCGCGTGGGTGTGATCGGCTTGGGCACGGGAACCATCGCCTCTTATGCCCACCCCGGCGACTACTACCGCTACTACGAAATCAACCCCCTCGTACTAAGCATTGCCCATACCCAATTCACCTTCCTGGCCGATTGCAAGGGCAAGCTCGAAGTGGCCATGGGCGACGCCCGCCTCTCGCTCGAACGGGAATCCCCCGAGAATTTCGATGTGCTGGCCGTGGACGCCTTTTCCGGAGACGCCATCCCCATTCACCTCCTGACCCGTCAAGCCATGGACCTTTACTTCCGTCATCTTCGACCCAATGGAATCCTCGCCGTCCATATCTCCAACCGCTATCTGGATTTGCAACCGGTCCTGCTCGGGGAAAGCCAGGCCACCGGCCACATCGCGCGGGTCGTCGATACCGAGGATGACGATACCGAGGACGTCTTCGGCGCCACCTGGGTGCTGGTTACATCCCCGGCAACCGGCTTCGCCGACGATATTCTAAAAAGTTCCACGGAA
Source organism: Bryobacteraceae bacterium (assembly GCA_049511335.1). Taxonomy (GTDB): domain Bacteria; phylum Acidobacteriota; class Terriglobia; order Bryobacterales; family Bryobacteraceae; genus JBEKYD01. The sequence goes on from JBEKYD010000024.1 coordinate 13,019, forward strand.
ATTCAGACGCCTCGAAAAGTGCGCCTCTGGACCGACGATTACAGCAATCTTTTCCAGATCTTAAAATAGCTGTATACTGAAAACACCCCGCGTCTCCCCCTCATTTGGAGAAAAATGAGAGGCTGCAGCCGGCGTTCCGCCGCGCTGTGTTATATCATCAATCAAGCTGAGGACACTATGGACGACGCAAAAATCCACCTAAATCGGATTGCATTCATCTTCTTAACAGTTGCGCTGGCGATTGCCGTGCCCTGGAGCGCCCAGGCACAGCAGTTCTCGCAGTCGGCTTATGGCCCGATTCAGTTGTCCGTGCCAGGCGGGTCGTCGGTGACCATTACCGGCACGGGGGATACGGTCCCTGTCAGCGCCACCAACATTACTTTCAAGGCGTCGTCAATTAACTACGGCAGCGACCCGGCGTGGCTCGAAGTTGGTAGCGACGGCTCGTGCACAGGCGCCAACGCGACAACCTACACCACCCCGGCCACGGTCACGATGAGCGGCGCCTGCCGCGACGGGCAGCTCTCGTACGGGATTCACACCGCCACGGTGACCCTGACCGCCAGCGCGCCAGCCGGCGTGACCGCGGCCACCATTACGGTGACTTACACCGTGGGTTCCGGAAGCGGAGGCTCGGGCTCGATTAGCGTCTCCAACAGCAACGTCAGTTTGAGTGCCGCGGTGGGCAGCGCCACCTCCACAAGCGTTACCCTGTCCACTTCAAGCGTCAGCGGCATCGCCTTTACTACGGCGTCCCAGCCGGCGTCGTGGCTGTCCGTTTCCCCTCCCAGCGGCACGGTTTCCTCTTCCTCGTCCGTGAGCCTTAACCTCTACGCCAGCGCCGTGGGCATTAGCTCCGCCACCACCCTCACCACCACAATTTACGTCTATTACAACGGCAACAGTACGTCGGTGCCGATCGGGGTGACGTTTATCGTGGGCGGCGGCGGCAGCGGGTCACTCACCCTGTCGCAAAGCACGTTGAGCTGGACCTACCTCACCTCGGGCACCCTGCCCAATTCGCAGCCTGTATATATCTACAACTCCTTGGCCGCTTCCTATGGCTTGAGCTTTAGCGAATCGAACAGCAGCCCGATATTTCTGTACGCCAACAGCTTCAACAGCAACACCGCGAGTACCCAATTCACCAACGGCACACCCGTCACCGTGGCGCCGAACACCTCGGTCATCCCGTCTCTCAGCACCGGAACTTATTACAACACCGTTACGATTACCGATAGCACCGGACACAGCGCGCAACTGTCGGTGGTGCTGACGGTAAATTCGGGTTCGAGCGGGGTCTTGAGCGTTTCGCCGGACCCGATCACGCTGCCCACGGCGAGTTACCTCGGCACTACGGTGCAGACCACGGTTGCCATCACCAGCACGGTGTCGGGCACTCTGCTCATGTCGATCAGCACGCCGGGCTTGTCGCTCTCCAACAGCACGTTAGGAATCACGGCCGGTTCGCCGGCGTACCTGACGGTGTACGGCACGCCAGACTCGCTCTCCGCCAGCACTTATACCGGCTCGTTTGACGTGACGGTAGCCCCAACGTCGGGTGGAAACTCAAGCTCGCTCTCCATCCCGGCAACGTTCACGATCACGGGCAGCGGAAGCACCGGCACCGGCGGCGCCACCGTGGCGCCATCCACCTTCCAGTTCAACTACGAGATGGGAACCAACAGGTTGCAATCGCAGTTCTTGAGCATCAACGGCACCGCAGGGGGCACGGATACCTATTCGATCTCCAGCCCAACCCAGACCTGGCTGACGATCGGTTCTTCCCAGGGACCGGCGCCGGCAATCGTCCAACTCTACGTGCCGAACCCTAGTTCCTTGCCGGTAGGCGCCAGTTCCGCGTCTTTCACCGTCACCACCACGATTGGCGGTTACACCAGCGCCGCAACCGTAACCGTGAACGTGCTGGTGACCGCGAGTTCGGTCCCCGTGCTGGTTGTACAAGCCAACAATGGCGGTTCGATCAATCTCACCTTTGCGGGCGGCGCCGGCGCGTCGAACCCTGCCGCGCAATCCATGTATTTGTCCGCCAGCGACAGCTCGGCCCAGACGTTTACCGCTACGCCGTCCGCCAGTTGGATCACGGTCAGTCCGAACACCGGCACCACCCCGGCCAGCACGTCGGTCTCGTTGAACGCAACGTCGCTTCCGAATGGGCTCAACAGCGGCAGCATCAGCATTACCGGGACCTTGGGCACGGCCACCGTTCCGGTGGTGGTCTATGTCTCGGGATCGTCTACTACCAGTACCGGCGTGCTGACCCTGAGCGCGTCGGCGCTGACATTTAACGCGGTCGTCAACAGTACCCCGCCCGGCTCGCAGACGCTCACCGTGAGCGCTTCGAGCGCCACTGGCTTCACCGCGAGCTCGACGGTCTCTTCCACCAGCAGCAACATCACCTGGCTGAGCATCTCACCATCCGGCAGTATGACAACCAACCAGGCGATCGCGGTCTCGGTAAACCAGTCCGGTCTCGCGGTCGGAACCTACGCCGGGTACATCTCGCTCGTGACCTCGAGCGGCACGCAAACCATCCCGGTGACTCTGAACGTTACCGCCACGGGTACCAACGCGTTGTCCGTTTCACCAACGAGCTGCTGCACCTTCGGCTACGTCACCGGCGGCACAACGCCCAGTTCCCAACAGGTCTCGGTTACTTCGCAGGGCTCCAGCGCCGTTACCTTCACTCTCGCCTATACCACCGCGACCGGCGCGAACTGGCTGGTGATCACCACCAGCGGCGGCAACGCCATCGCGAGCGGTACCTCCGAAGTCACCGGCTTCAATTTCCTGGTATACGCCAACCCCACCGGCTTGGCGGCCGCTACCTATAGCGGGACCATCACCCTGACGCCGCTCAACGGCACCGCGGTTAGCATTCCAGTGACCTTGACGGTGACCGGCGGCTCAACCGTCTCGGCCACGCCGGCCACGCTGAACTTCAGTTATGCGGTTGGCGCCAGCACGCCGGCCGCACAGTCCATTTCGGTCACGGGCGCGGGGAATGCGGCTCTACCGTTTACCGCCACCGCCAGCACGACCACCGGCGGCAACTGGCTGACGGTAACTCCCACCTCCGGCAATACCCCCGCCAGCCTGTCGGTGACGGTTGCGCCCTCGAGCCTCTCCGCGGGCACGTACAGCGGTACCGTCGTGGTAGCCGGCTCCGGCTCCGCTAACGGCAGCACCAGCGTCGCCGTCACGTTGACGGTCACGGCGCCCTTGCCCACCGTCACTGGAGTGGACAACGCGGCCAGCTTCGCCAACGGCAAAATCGCGCCGGGCGAAATTGTCACCATCTTCGGGACGTCGCTCGGGCCGGCCAACGGGCTGGGCCTGACGCTCGGTTCTAACGGCAAAGTGTCAACCACTTTGGGCAACGTATCGGTGACGTTTGCGGGCTACTCTGCTCCGCTCACGTATGTAAGCGCCACGCAGATCAATTGCGTGGTGCCTTACGAAGTGGCGGGGCTGCTCAGCCCGTCCGTGCAGGTGACCTACGCCGGGCAGACCTCGAACGTGTATTCGCTGAGCGCTGCGGCCACCGCTCCCGGTATTTTCTCCCAGAACGGTTCAGGTTCCGGACCGGGCGCGATTCTCAACGCCTCCGGTACGGTCAACGGGCCGAATAGCCCGGCTGCCAAGAGCAGCATTATCGTCATTTATATGACGGGCGAAGGCCAAACAAGCGGGGTCAACGGTGCGCGCGGTGTGACCGGCTCGGTCACTCAGGTGACTACTCTGCCGAATGGCAACCCGTTCACGCCGCAGCCGCTGTTCATTCCCGCCGTTACCATCGGCGGGCAGCCCGCCACAATCCAGTTTTACGGCGAAGCCCCCGGCGACGTGGCGGGGGTGATGCAACTCAACGTGTACGTCCCGACGGCCGCTGCGTCCGGGACCGACGCGCTGATGGTCTCGATTGGCGGAACCTCCAGCCAAAGCGGCATCACCGTTTCGGTGCAGTAAGAAGAATTAGCCACGGATGCACACAGATGAACGCAGATAAAAGAAATTAAAGAGTTTATCTGTGCTCATCCGTGGCTCAAGATTTGATTTTTCAGGTTTGATTTTTCATTAGCCCTACACGGACGGGTTCGTACCGTCGCCGCCGTGTTTGCCTGCACGTTTTCACCCTCCAGTGCGTCTGATTTTTTGTGAGCTTATTGCGGCTGTTGGTCGGAGTAGTAGCGGTGTCGGCGCTCTCGGCCGACGCCAGCCTGGACGCCCTCCTCAACCGCGTCGAGAATCGCTACAACCGCGCTAAGACCCTTCAAGTCCTTTTCAGTCAGCGATATCTACGGCCCGGGGTGGGCCAGAAGATCGAGAGCGGGACGCTCGACCTACGCAAGCCCGGGCGTATGCGGTGGGATTACCGGAAACCCGCCGGCAAGCTCGCCGTTTCCGACGGGAAGTTCCTCTACCTTTACGATCCCGAACAGAACCAAGCCCGAAGGTGGAAAATGCAGGATACCGAAGATCTCCGCGCGCCGCTTGCGTTTCTGCTCGGTAAGCTGCACTTTCAAAAGGAGTTCAAGAACATTCAGGGGCGCCCGGACGGCGCCGGTACACGGATCACGGCCGAACCCCAAAACGACAATCTCCCTTATTCCGCGGTGGAATTTGTGGTGACCCCGGAAGGCCGGATTGAAGAGGTGAAGGTTACCTCGTTCGATCGCTCGGTCCAGGACTACACGTTTGCCGATGAAAAGATGGATCCGCCCCTTAGCGACCGGCTATTCCAGTTCCAGCTTCCGCCGGGCGCGCAGTTGACCGAAGGGGGGCAGTAAACCATGGCCGACTTTGTCCTCAAGTACGCCGATGTCCGCGGTCAAATCCACCAGCAGGTGGTGGCCGGCGGTTCCGAAAAAGAGCTTCGCGACCGCTATACCCAGCAAGGTTTTCTGGTCTATTCCGTCCAATCGCGATCTGGCGCCGCGGCCGCCGCCGGCAGTTTCGGCAGCAGGAAGAAGCTCAACATGGAGCGCTTCCTGATCTTCAATCAGCAGTTCGTCACCCTGGTTCGGGCCGGCTTGCCGATTCTGAAGGGGCTGGATCTGTTGGCGGACCGCCTGACGGACGCCAAGCTGGGACCCCACATCCGCGCCGTTAAGGACGAAGTCAAGAGCGGCACGCTCCTCTCCGAAGCCTTCCGCGCGCAGGGAATTTTCCCCAAAATCTATGTTTCTTCGGTGATGGCCGGCGAAAAAAGCGGCAGCCTGACCGAAGTGCTGGATCGTTACATCGCTTACCAGAAGCTGGCTCTGGCGGTTCGCAAAAAGGTCATCGTTTCTTTGATGTATCCCTGCGTCCTGTTGGCATTGGTGATCGCGCTGATGGTGTTTCTGGTGACCTACGTCGTGCCCACCTTTGCCACCCTCTACAGCACCATGCAGGCGACGTTGCCCGAGATGACCGTGATCCTGATCGCCATCGGCACCACCGCGCGCAAGTATATCCTGGCATTCGCCGGCGCTCTGGTACTGGGCATTGTGGGCTTTCGCTGGTGGTCGCGGCGCCCGGGGGCGCGGGAGCGCGTGGACCGCGTCAAAATGAAGATGCCGGTGTTCGGCGATATCTGGCTGAAGTATCAGGTGGCCCAGCTCTCGCGCATCCTCAGCACCCTGCTCTCCGGCGGCATTCCCTTGGTGCAGGGCATGGAGACCGCGGCCGATTCCATGTCTACGCCGCTGCTCCAGCGGGCGGTGGAAGTCGCCGGCAAGAGCGTGCGCGAAGGCCAGCCGCTCTCGGCGTCGCTCCAGGCTTCCAAGTTCTTTCCGCCGCTGGCCATCGATATGATCGAGGTGGGCGAATCCACCGGCGCTCTGCCGGCCATGCTCTCGAGCGTGGCGGAGTTCTTCGAGGAAGACGTGAACACCCGCATGACCGCGACCCTTTCCCTGATCGAGCCGGCCATCATGCTGGTAATGGGATCTTTTGTGGCGTTCGTATTGATTGCGCTGTATCTGCCGATCTTTTCCTTGGCGGACAGCATACGCTGAAGCGTTATGGCGGCCCTGGATAAAATTCGACTGGCGGATCCCACCGCGGAAACCGAGCAGGCGCGCACCGCGGCGGCCCGCTATCGTTGCGAATTCATCGACCTCAAGGAAACCGCGATCGACCACGACCTGTTCCGCACCATCCCGGTCGACCTGATGTTCCGCTACAACTTCGTGCCCATCGCGCTGCGCGACGGAACCCTCGATGTCGCCCTTTCGAACCCGCAGAGCCTGGCGCAGATCGACGAGCTGACGCTGCTGCTGGGCCGCAAGCTGCGGGTGAAGGTCGCCACCCTGTCGCAGATTGCCGAGCTGCTCAAGAAAACCGAGCAGTCCCAGCGCGTGCTCGAAGAAGTCACCGAGGGGTTCACGCTCGATGTCGTAGCCGAAGAAGGCGAGCAGGATGAAACCCTTTCGATCGACAAGCTCACCGCCACCGACAGCGATATCGCGCCGGTCATCAAGCTGGTCGACACCACCATTTTCAACGCGCTCGAACGCCGCGCCAGCGACATTCACATCGAATCGCGCGACCAGGAAGTGGCCATCAAGTACCGCATCGACGGCGTGCTGCATTACGCCATGCCGCCCATCGCCAAGGATTGGCAATCCACCATCATTTCGCGCATCAAGGTGATGAGCGAGCTCGATATCGCCGAAAAGCGCGTTCCTCAGGACGGCCGCTTTCGCGTGCGCTACAAGAACCGCCTGATCGATTTCCGCGTGTCCATCATGCCCACCATCCACGGCGAAGACGCGGTGCTGCGCGTGCTCGACAAGGAATCCATGAGCGAGAAGTTCTCCAAACTCTCGCTCGACGTGGTGGGATTCGCCGAGAGCGATCTGGTCAAGTTTCGCCGCTACATCACCGAGCCGTACGGCATGGTGCTGGTCACCGGCCCGACCGGCTCCGGCAAGACCACCACCCTATACGCCGCCTTGAGCGAGATCAAAAACGACGAAGACAAGATCATCACCATCGAGGATCCCGTCGAGTACCAGATCAAGGGCATCACCCAGATTCCGGTGAACGAAAAGAAGGGGCTCACCTTCGCGCGCGGCCTGCGCTCCATCCTGCGCCACGATCCAGACAAGATCATGGTGGGCGAAATTCGCGACCAGGAGACCGCCCAGATTGCCATCAATTCCGCTCTCACCGGCCACCTGGTTTTCACCACCGTGCATGCCAACAACGTGCTCGACGTGCTGGGCCGGTTCCTGAACATGGGCGTCGAGGCTTACAATTTCGTCTCCGCCTTGAATTGCATTCTGGCGCAGCGGCTGGTGCGGGTGGTCTGCGAAAGCTGCAAGCGCCCGGTGCGCTATCCCGACGCCATGCTGGTGGAGAGCGGCTTGCATCCGGAGGAATGGCGCGATTTCCGCTTCGTGGAGGGCGCCGGCTGTTTCGAGTGCGGCGGCACCGGCTTTCGCGGCCGTTCCGCCATCCACGAATTGCTGGATTTGAGCGATCGTATTCGCGAGATGATCCTCGACCGCCGGCCGACGTCGGAAATCAAGCGCGCGGCGCGGGAAGACGGCATGACGTTTCTCAGGGAATCGGCGGTGGCCAAAATGCGGACCGGCATCACCACCCTGCGCGAGATCAACAAGGTGACGTTCATCGAGGGGTAAGGACCAGGGACAATGCTCGACAGGCTCAAATCGTGGATCGTAGATCCGCCCCCGGCCATGGCCTTTGAAATTTCGGAGGCCGGGATTGCCGCCGCGCGTATTGGCGCGCGCGCCGAGCTCGATTTTGCCCCCCTTCCGCCGGGCGCTCTCGCCCTATCGCCGCTCGCCGACAACGTGATCGAGCCCGACCGCTTCGCCGCCGCGGTGAGCTCGCTTGCCGGCCGCCAATCCGGCCGCAAGCGGCGCGATGCAGCCCTGATCCTGCCCGACTTCAGCACCCGCATCGCGGTTCTGGATTTCGATTCCTTCCCCGCCAAGGCCGAAGAGCAGATTGCCCTGATTCGCTTTCGCCTGAAGCGCAGCGTGCCGTTCGACGTGGAATCGGCCGCCATCAGTTACTGGGCGCAGGTTCCGCATCATAACGGCGCCGGCAAGAATGGCAAGAAGTTGGACGTGGTGGTGGTGGTGGCGCCGCTCGAAATCATAGCCCCTTTCGAGGCGCCGTTTCGCGCCGCCGGCCTGGCGCCCGGCCTGGTAACCCCCTCGGCCATTGCCGCGCTGGAGCTCGCGCCCGAAGCCGGCCTGAGCGTGACCGCCAAGCTGAGCGGAAGCACCTTGACCGTGCTGGTCCGCGACCGCGCCACCCTCAAGCTGGTGCGCTGCCTCGAAGTGCCCTCCCAGAGCCTGGACGACATCGCCGCCGTGCTCCTGCCCACTTTCGTCTATACCGAAGACAACTTGGGCGGCCGCGCCGAAAAGTTGTTGCTGTGCGGATTCGGCCCGGAATCCGATGAGGCCGCCGCAATCCTCGGCGACATGGCCGGCGTGGAGGCCGAAGTGCTGTGCTCGCCGCTGGGCACGCCCTCCGAAACCAATGCCGGCCTGCTAGGTTACCTGCGGTCGATTGCGAGGAATAATTGAATGAAGAAGTTTAGCCACAGATGGACACAGATAAACACAGATAGATCCTTTCTTTTCTTTATCTGTGTTTATCTGTGTCCATCTGTGGCTATATTTCTTCTCCCGGCTTACTCATGAAGATTCCCATCAATCTCGCCAGCCAGCCGTTTCGCCGCGATCGGGCCATGTTTCTGGCCTCGGTCGGAGTGTCGCTGCTGCTGGTGGCTACTCTCGTCGGGTTGCTCGATCTGGCGCGCGCCGATCGCGCCGAACGCGCGGAATTGAGCCGCGAGGTCGATCGTTTAGAGGCGCGGGTGAATGCCGCCGCGGCGGTCGAGTCCCGGCTTGAAGGCGTTCTCCGCCAGCCCGCCAACGCGCAGATGATCGAGCGCAGCGTGTTTCTGAACGACCTCATTTATCACAAGTCCATCAGTTGGAGCCGCTTGTTCAGCGACCTCGAACAGACGGTTCCAGGCAGCGTACAGATCCTCTCGCTCCACCCCACGGTCGATAGCGAAGCCCAAGTCACGCTGGACATGACCGTGGGGGCGAAGTCGCCGCTGGCCTTGATCGAGCTGCTCAAGGCGCTTGAAGAGTCCCCGCGGTTCGGCAAAGTCTACAACCACTCCACCCTGCCGCCCACCCAGGCCGAGCCGCTCAACCGCTGCCGCATCACGGTGAATTATGCGCAGAAGCTTTAGTTTGCCAGTCAAGGGCCTGGGGATGGCCTGGAACGACCCGCGCTTCGCCATGCGCGTCCTCATCGGCATCCTGCTGGCCGCCAATCTTTGGGCCGCGGTAGAAGCTTTCCGGCCTTTCGGCGGGTCGGTGGAGGATCTGGAGCGGCAGCGCGCCGCGCTCGTCGGGCGCGAGACCGATCTCGATGCCCGCATCGCGGCCGATCGCAAGCTGACCGAGAAAACCCAGTCCGCGCGCCTCGAAGGCGACCGGTTTATCGAAAAATACTTCGTCGAGGCCCGCACCTCGGCATCCGATATTACCGAAGCCGTCTATCAGGCGGCCACCGACGCCGGGGTGCAGATTCTGAATGCCAGCTACGACCTGCAATCGCTGGAGGGCTCCAGTTCGCTCCAGATGCTGACCGTGACGGCGGGCTACGAGGGCAACTACCAAAGCTTGACCAAGCTCATCAACCTGCTCGACAAGTCGCGCCGGCTTTTCATTATCGAGAGCATGCAAACGGCCGTGCCCCAACAGAACGGCCAGAAACTGACCATCCAGTTGAAGATCGACGCGTTCATCCGCGGAGCTTCGGAGGAGGCGCTGTGAAACTGGGCGCCGAGAATAAGAAGAAAGTATACGCCCTGGCGGCGCTGATGCTAGGTCTCGGCTATGCCTTCTACGACAACGTGATCGCGTCCGGCCCGTCCACCGCCTCGGCAAGCCGCGGCGCACCCCCGCCGGTTGCTGCGCCGCTCGCCGCGCCGCCGGCCGTGGCGTCGCCCGCGGCGGATGAAGATGCCGCCGCCCCCGCGCGCGGCAATCGCAATCGATCCGGCGAGTTCCATCCCATCGTGCACGCCAAGCGGCCCGAAGACCGCGTGGATACTGCCAATGTGGACCCGTCCTTGCACCTCGACCTGATGGCGGAACTCGAAGCCGTTCCGCCCGCGGGCGAGGGGCGCAACCTGTTTGCGATCGGCGTGGACGCTCCCAAGCTCCCCGGAAATGAACCCCAGGTCAAGGTTGTGCCGCAACAGCACGTCATCGGTCCTCCTCCGATTCCGGGATCGGTAGCAGCCGGTCCGCCGCCCGAGCCCCCGCTGCCGCCCATCAATTTCAAGTATTACGGTTTCTCCACGGTGCTCAAAGACGGCCGGAAGGCGGCCTTCTTCCTCCAAAACGACATCATCCTGATCAAAGCCGAAGGCGACATGGTGGCAGGCACCTACAAGCTGGTCCGCATCGACCGGACCACCGCCGTGGTGGAAGATGTCAAGTCCAAGCGCCGGCAGACGGTCGTGCTGGCCGAGGAGGCGGAGAAAGTCTGATGCGGAGCACGGAGCCGGAAGCCGGAAGGCGGAAGCCGGAAGTCAGTCGCCGCAAGGGGGAAGAAGGCGGCTACGCGTTGCTGCTGGTGCTGCTGCTCGCGTCGCTGATCGCCATTTCGCTCTACAAAGAGTTGCCGAGGGTGGCGTTCGACACCCAGCGGCAGAGGGAACAGATACTGATCGAGCGCGGCGAGCAGTACAAGCGCGCCATCCAGGTCTTCACCCGCGCCAATAATCGCTTTCCCACCACCCTCGATGAACTCGAAAACTTAAATAACAAGCACTACCTGCGGCACCGCTATAAAGACCCGATGACGGGCAAGGACGCATGGCGCCTGGTGCACATTGCCGGCGGCGTGCTCACCGATTCGGTGTTGAACAAACCCAAGCAGACGGGCGATCAGGCCAACGCCACCGATCAGTCGCAGTACCTCACCCAACAGGCCGGCATCGACCAGAGCAATCAGAATAACGGGCAGCCGCAAAACGTCAGCGCCGCCAACCGCCGCCGCGCCAGCGAGGGAGGCGTGCAGCTCGGGCCCGATGGGCAACCGATTCCAGGCGCCGGCGCGCAGCCCGGCTTTCCCGGAGCTCCCGGTGCGCCCGCCGACCCGAACGCGCCCCCGGGGTCGAATCCCACGGCCAGCGGCGCACCGCCTCCAGGTGTTCCCGGTATGCCGGGTGCTCCGGGTCTTCCCGGGCAAAGTCCCGGGACATCGCCGGGCAATTTATCCGGTTCGAGCGGCAGTTCGGGCTACATGAGCTCCATGCCTGGCCTGGGCTCCAGTTCTTCGTATCCCGGCAACACCGGCGCGGGCGGTCCGGGAGCGCCGGTGAATTCGCAGGTTGGCGGCGTCTCTCCGTACTCCACGGCGGCTGGGGCGAACGGTAGTGCACCCGGCTATGGCCAACCGGGGATGGGCACGGCCGGGCAATCGCAAGCGGCCGCCTTGATTGGCGGCTTGCTCACCCAACCGCGGCCGGGCGGCATGGCGGGCCTCGGCGGCGCGTCGCAGGGGCAGGTTATTGGCGGAGGCATCGCCGGGGTAGCCAGCAAGGCGAAGGGCGACAGCATCATGGTGTACGACGACCGCACCGATTACTCGGAGTGGGAGTTCAATTGGGATCCCATCAAAGCGCCGCCGAATCCGCCCAATCCGAACACGCCTACGGTCGGGACGCCCATGTCGCAGGCGGCCTCGGCCAGCAGCAGCAGCTCGGGATTCGGGAACAGTGGAATGTCGTCCTTGGGATCGTCGCCTGGTGGGACGACGCCTTCGAATGGATCGGGTTTGGGGGGAACTTTCGGGTCCGGGGCGTCCAGCGGGCCAGGGACCACCGGGGGATTTTCGAACGGCGGCGCTTTTAATAGCACGACGGCAAATGGTGGCATGCCGGGCGGTATGTCGCCCGGCGGCATGTCGCCAAACGGCACGGCGCCGAACGGTTCTAACGGGCAAACGACGCCGGGCGGTTTCGCCGGCGGTGGTGTCCCGCCGAATATTCGCCCCGGTGCGCCATAGCGCCGCCGCGCCCGGCGCTCAGGCGATGTGATCGCCCAGCGCGCGTTCGATTTCCTGCGGGTCGACATGCTCCCCGCGATTCAAACGGTCCACGATTCCGCCGATGATTTCCTTGGCTTCTTCCTTGCGGTAATTGCGAATAAACCCATCGTAGACGTGTTCGCCGGCCAGGGCGTGGTTGATTTCCGATTCCTTGTTGTGGTCTTCGAGCTCGGTGAAGTAGACCACCCGGTAGAGCCCCGTATACTCGGTCTCCCGGTAGATCTCAAACATCACCTTGTCGGCTTCAAACAGCATAAAATCGAGGGTAGCACAGCCGCGCTAATGCAGTGTCGCGGCGACGATCCAACCCAACGCCAGCGCCACTCCGGCCGCCAGAATCGCCGCCGCCACGTTTCGCTCCTCCACGATCTGCCGCCAAAAATCGAGAGGCGCCAGGCGCACCGCCAGCGCAAACGCCGCCAGGAAAGCCAGCACTCCCGCGACAGTGTAGACCAGCGCATTGAGAAACGGAAATTCCGTCATGTGCTTCCTTATCTACTGTAGCGGAGCGCTGGAACGAGTGATGGCGCAAAGAAGAATTGGCCACAGATAAACACAGATGAACGTAGATAAATGAAAACCAGGATCTTATCTGCGGCTCTGGGGCCAACCCGTCTTTCACTCTTTCGGCGTGAAAGTAGATACCGCGGTAAATCGCTTGTAGTTGCTGTAGCCGATTCGCAGGCGCTCGCGCTGCGGGCCGGTGCGGAACTGCAGGGTATCGTCGGCCACGGTGTAGGACGGAAACCAGTGTTTGCCGTCCACCGGGTGACGGACGGTGGTGAAGCGGGGGAAGAGGTTCTCCGACTTCATGGTGCGGATCTGCGGCACCGCCTGGCCCTGCAGCCGGACGATGTTGAGGTCTTTCTTCTCCACCCAGATCATGCCGTCGAAGAGGCGCTGTCCGGCCAGGATGCCGCGGGGCCTGACCTGCAGCACCCAGCAATCCATGCCGTCGACGGTTTCGTCGCCGCGGAAGGTGGTGTCGTAATTCCAGAGCCGGTCTTCGGTCAAAACCACGGGCTGAATGTCGCGGATATCCTCAAAATCCTCCGGCGTGAGCACCAGGCGCGCCAGGGTATTCTCGGGCTTGCCGACGAGTTGCTCGGTGCGTTCGTGCTCGGGAGAAAAAATGATGTCGCGCACTTCGCGGTAGTGGCCGCGGGCGCCGCCGCGATCGTCCAATTCGTCGAGATCGACGCTCTGGGTGTAGAGATAATTGTTGCGTTCGGCTTCGGTTTCGCTCTCGCGATGCGCCACCAGCTTCACCAGGTTGGGCGGCGGCTCGGTGTCCTGGGCGGGCGAGCGGCTCCCCCAAAGAGCGAATGTTACAATGAGCGCGATGGCCAGAACGCTCGGCGGCTTCCGGGCGGCGCTATGGATCGGTTGGATTGCGCTGGGCGTGGCGGGATTGGAATACGCGCGGTTCAAGGGCATTCCGAATTGGGCGGCGCTGCCGATCCTAGCCGCCTTCCTCGTCGAATATCCATTCTATCTGGTTGCCGGTTTCGCTTCCGCGCGTGAGCGGCTGAGCGGGCCGCTGTTGCCGGCGTTCCTGGTGGCGTCGGCCACACTGCCCTACCTGGCCGCCGCGCCGGCCATCGAATTCCACTGGACCGCTCTGGCGCAGTTGGCGGCGCTGGCGCTGGCCTTGGGACTCTGGTACCGCATCCTGCACGTTTCCGCAGTCACGGACGTTGCGTTTCTTGCGCTGGTGGCGGCGGTCTACCTGTTCAAGTATTTCGATGCCATTTATCCCGTGGTGTTCAAAATTAGGCTGTCGTTTCTCGGGCATCTGATGCTGATCCACCTGTGTGCGTTGGTGCTGATCCTGGAGCGGCGGATTCACGAGACCGGTTATGGTTTCTGGCCTAACCTCCGCGATTGGCGCACGGGCGCGTTGCACTATTTGTATTTCCTCCCCATCGGCGCCGTGCTGGCGCTGGGGTTGCATGCCGTGAGGCCGGGTAGTGCCACCCCGGTGTGGCTGGCGCCTGGCATTTTTTTCGGGATGTTGTGGACCGTGGCGCTTTCCGAGGAATTCCTGTTCCGGGGCGTGCTGCAGCAGTGGCTGGAGGAGTGGACCTGGAACCGCGCCGCCGCCCTGACGCTGACGTCGCTGGCCTTCGGCGTAGTGCACCTCTGGTTTCGAGGTTTCCCGAATTGGCGTTGGGCGCTGATCGCCGGCGCCATGGGCTGGTTCTGCGGGAGGGCGCGCAACCAGGCGGGGAACATTCGCGCCGGCATGGTTACGCACGCGTTAGTGATCGCGACCTGGATGGGCTTTTTCGCCTAAGAAGCCGGAAAACTCAAATCCTAGCTACGGATGAACACAGATAAATCCTTTAATTTCTCCATCTGTGTCCATCCGTGTTCATCCGTGGCTATATTTTCTTCGCCGCCTCTACCGGTTGCGCCCACTGTGGAATCGTATGAATCATATAACCCATATGGCAAAACTTGGTTTTTTAGGATTAGGAACGATGGGCTACCCGATGGCTCGGAACTTGCTCCGAGCCGGGTACGAGGTGGCTTTATGGTCGAATACCGCGGAAAAGGCACGGAAACTGGCCGGGGAGCAAAACGGTCGTTTTTGCGCAACGCCGCGGGAAGTGGCGGCCTCCGCGGATTGCATCTTCCTGTGTGTCGGCCAGGGCGAGATGTCGCGCCAGGTGATTTTGGGGACTGACGGCATTATGGAAGGTGCTCGGCCTGGCACGGTGGTGGCGGACGCTTCCACGATCAGCCCCAGCGAGAGTCGAAGGATCAGCGCGTCCCTCAAAGCTAAAAGTGTCGAATTTCTCGACGCCCCTATGACCGGCTCCCTGCCCGGAGCTGAAGGCGGAACGCTGGTATTCATGATTGGCGGCGACCGGGACGTTTTCGAGAGGGTCCGACCCTATTTTGAGCCGATGGGAAAGCAGCTTTATTACTGTGGCGGCGCGGGACTTGGCCTCCAGGCCAAGCTGAGTCAGAATCTGATCCTCGCCAACCTGATGGTGGCATTTAGTGAAGGCATGGTGTTGGCCACCAAGGGCGGTGTGGATCCCGAGCTCATGCTGGAGATTCTGCAGAACACCGGCGCCAAAACCGGTCTCGCCGGCTACAAGGGCCCGCGCATCCTGCACCGTGACTTCAGCGCCAATTTCGCCACCAAGTGGATGCACAAGGACGTCGGACTCATGCTCGATTCCGGCAAAGAACTCGGTGTTCCCATGCCGATCACGTCTTTAGCGCAGCAACTTTTTCAGTGGGCCCTCGCAAAAGGCCATGGGGACGACGATTTCTGCTCTATTATCAATGTTTTAGAGGAAGCGTGCGGAATCGAACTGCGAGCAAAATAAAAATTCAGATTTCTGTTGCTTCCAAAATCGGAATCTACTATTATTAGAAGTAAGCCGGGGAGGCAACTCCCACCAAAGCGAGACTAACCTCTAAAAAAAGACCCCTGAAGCAATCCTCCCCGGCGCCCGAAAGGGTTAGAGGTCTTCCAAAAACAGAAAATTTCGTTGGCCACAACTCTTGGGGACTCAGGTTTGCCTGCTGGCACCACTCAGGGATATCCGAAGCCATTTCGCGCGGTTCCGGGAAAGCTGCGTGATATGATGGCGAAAGCGCCCGCAACTCCATTTCGGACCCCAGCAATGAAGACGATTACCGTCCTCGGCTCAACCGGCTCAATCGGAACCAACACTCTGGACGTCGTCCGTCGAAATCCTCAGAAGTATGCAATCCATGCCCTGGTGGCTGGGCGGAATGTGATCGAACTCACATCTCAGATTGCCGAGTTCCGGCCCAAGCTTGCGGTGGTCGCAACCTCCGAGGATCTGGATCGTCTTAGAGCCAGACTGGAGGCAACCGGTTTGCCGCGGGCGGAATGGCCGCAACTGGGCTGGGGCGACGGCGACCGCGTTGCGGCTGCAACCGCCGGCGAAGTGGACACGGTGATCTCGGCGATTGTGGGCGTTACCGGCCTAAACGCCACCTATGAGGCCATTCGCAAGGGAAAGCGGGTTGGGCTGGCGAATAAGGAAGTGTTAGTTTCGGCCGGAAAGCTGGTGATGCAGGCGGTGCGCGACCACGGCGCCGAATTGGTGCCGGTGGATAGCGAACATAACGGCGCCCACCAGTGTTTGCGTGCCGGCAACCGGCAAAGCGTTTCCCGGCTGATCTTGACGGCGTCCGGCGGACCGTTCCGCAACACACCGCGAGAGGCGCTGGCGGCGGTGACACCGGCTCAAGCGCTCCAACACCCGACCTGGCGCATGGGAAACCGGATCACCATCGATTGCGCTACGCTTATGAATAAAGGCTTCGAGGTGATCGAGGCATGCTGGCTGTTCGATTTCACGCCCTCGCAGATCGCAGTGGTGGTGCATCCTCAATCGAGCGTCCACGCCATGATCGAATACCACGATGGCAGCGTGCTGGCGCAGATCTCGGCCACCGATATGCGCATGCCGATCCAATACGCGCTCAGCTATCCGGAGCGGGACCAAGCTCCGGTGCCGAAGATCGACTGGTCCCAGGCCCGTCAATGGGAGTTTCTACCGCCCGATTACGGCAAATTTCCGCTGTTGAAGCTGGCTTATCGGTGCCAGGAAGCGGGCGGTTCCGCCACCTGCACGTTGAATGCGGCCGATGAGATAGCCGTGCAGGCATTTCTGGAAGGGCAAATTCCGTACCCGGGGATTGCGGAGGTAGTCGAGGAGACGCTGGCGCGCATGCCGGCGCATTCTGCGCAATCGATCGGCGATATTCTGGAGATAGACGCCAAGTCGCGAGCGCTGGCGCGGGAGATGGTGGTGGCGCGCGCGGCCGGCGCGGTCACGGCGTGAGGCATTATGTTCGCTTGGGGTGAGGACATTCTCTGGCTGCTGGTCCTGATCGGGGTCATGATCATGATCCACGAGGCAGGCCACTATTTCGCGGCCCGCTATTTTAACGTCAAAGTGGAAGTGTTCAGCTTCGGTTTCGGCCCGCGGTTGTTTGGATTCCGCCGGGGCGAGACCGACTATCGGTTTTCCCTGGTTCTGCTCGGCGGCTACGTCAAGATGGCCGGCGAGCAGTTCTCCGAGGAGCCCTCCGACGATCCGCGCCATCTGATGAACCGGCCGCGCTGGCAACGGTTGATCATCTACTTCGCCGGGCCATTCATGAATTTTGTGCTGGCGGTGGGATTATTGGCCGGCCTGTACATGGTGAAGTACCAGCGCGTGTCCGACGCCGACATGCAGGCGGTGATCGGTCACGTGGCGGCGGGCTCGCCGGCGGCCAAGGCCGGTTTGAGAGACGGCGACCGCATCGTCAAAATGGCCGGCAAGGCCAATCCCACCTGGGAGGATGTCGACCTGGAAGAGGTGCAGAGCGCCTATCGGCCCATGCCGCTCACCGTGGAGCGAAGCGGCCAGCGGATCGACGTTACCGTGACTCCCACCCTGAGCCAGGTTTCCGGCATGGGTTACGCCGGGTGGGATGGGCAGACGCAGGTCGAGTTGGGCGGCATCGAGCCGGGTTATCCGTCCGATAAGGCCGGGCTCAAGAAAGGCGATCTGATCCTCTCCGTGAATGGCATGGCGATCCATTCCAATGCCAAGTTCCGGGAAACCATCGCCGCCAGCGGCGGCAAACCGATCGAAGTCCAGGTGGAGCGTAAAGGGCAGATCGAAACCTTCACGGTGCAGCCTGTCTACGCCAAACTGGATGGCCCCGCCAGGTGGATGATCGGCGTTCAGCCCGTGCCCAAAGTGCACCTGGTTACCACCCAGCTCTCCCTCGGCCCGGCGCTTCGGGAGTCGATGGAGCAGAATGGCAAGAATGCTTTCATCATCGTCCAGTTTCTGAAGAGCATGGCCGAGCGGCGGATGTCCACCAAGACGATTACCGGACCGATCGGCCTCGGTCAACTCTCGGGCGAAGCGGCGCGCGAGGGGCCGGGCGAGTTCTTCATGCTCATGTCGCTGGTAAGTCTCAACTTGGCCATCTTCAACCTGCTGCCCATCCCCGTCCTGGACGGCGGCTCCATCCTCATGCTGCTGATCGAAATCATTCTGCAGCGCGACATGAGCTTGAATGTGAAGGAAGCGGTTTTTAAGGTCGGCTTCGTCTTCATCATGGTGATCGTGGCCTTCGTGATTTACAACGACATTTCCAAAATGCTGCCGGCGGGCTAGACGGCGGAGCAGGGCAGAGGGACGCTGGACCGGTTCGGGTTACGCCCGGAATTTGAAGCTCATCCATTGCGCCGTGCTCAAGGACCACAGCGGCGGCATCGGCATGACCGGCGCCCTGAAGATTGTCTACGGCACGCTCTCCATGCACCGTGGCGCACGCACTTCTGCGCGCACTTCTGCGTGCCGCGTCGAGCCTCCGAACGCCTGATGTCGTGGAATTCAGGTTGAGCCAGTTTCCGGTGATCCCGAGGTGGGACAGACCATCGTTTTCTGTGGTCTGTCATGCCCTCGCCAGGCCAACCGCCCGACAGACGACAAGAAACGATCATCTGTCCCACCGGCGGCCTGGAGCCCGGATGGAGGCGGGATGTCATGAGGCGTTCTTTCGTGCTGTTCCCGCACCCAAAGCCGAAGCCTCTGTGGCTATCCGGCCTCAAAGAACGGAGCACGGAATTTCCCGAGTGTCGCGTCAGGCTGTCCCGCCCAGCCCAATTGGCAATTCCTTGCGAATGGTGTTACACCGGTCACGACAAGTATGAAGCGCACCATTCCATCCGTCTGTTTCCTGCTGGCGGCGGCGGCCGCATGGCTCTGCTACGGGGCCGCCACAAGCAGAGTCACGTGGGGCGACCACGGCAATGGTTTCTACCGTAACCCGATTCTCAAGGCGGACTACTCGGATCCAGATGTGATCAGGGTGGGAGACGACTTTTACCTGGTGGCGTCCGATTTTCACTTCGTGGGCATTCAGGTGCTCCATTCGAAGGACCTAGTGAACTGGAAGGTGGTGGGGCAAGTCTTCCACCGGTTGGCCATGGATCCCAAGTACGACCAGATGAAGGGCTACGCGGAAGGTACTTGGGCGCCTTCACTGCGCTACCAGAACGGCGAGTTCTACCTTTATGTTTGCACGCCTAAGGAAGGCCTGTTTATGTGGCACACCAAAGATCCGGCGGGAAAATGGTCGGACATGTTGACGGTGAAAGCCATCCCGGGATGGGAGGACCCCTGTCCTTTCTGGGACGACAACGGGCAGGCATATCTAGTGCATGGCAAGGTTGGAGCCGGGCCGTTGATCCTGCACAAGATGAGCGCCGATGGAACGCAATTGCAGGATGAGGGCGTGACCATCTACACGGGGCCGGTGGCGGAAGGCCCGAAGATGTTCAAGCGGAGGGGATATTACTACATTTCGCATCCGGAGGGCGGGGTTGGAACGGGCTGGCAGACGATGGAGCGTTCTGTCAGCATTTACGGGCCTTACGAACGCAAGATCGTGCTCTCGGACGGTCCGCACCAAGGCGGTATGGTGGAACTTGCCGGCGGCGAAGGATGGTTCATCGGCTTCAAATCGACTGGATGGCTGGGGCGTATCTGCTACCTGGAACCAGTCCGGTGGGGCGACGACGGATGGCCGGTATTCGGCGATCATGGACGTCCCGTGGATGAATGGAAAAAGCCCAACGTGGGACACAAATATCCGGCCAGCCGGCCGGAGACCAGCGACGAGTTCAGTGGGAAGAGCCTGAACCCCATTTGGCAATGGAATCACAACCCCGTCAATGAAGCGTGGTCGCTGGACCAGCGCCGCGGTTTCCTGCGACTCAACGCACTGCCCGCCGATGACGTGAGTCACGCCCGCAACACGCTCACCCAAAAGTTGTGGGATGAGTATGGGACTATCGACATCAAGCTGGATCTCACGGGGATGGCGGACGGCCTGCGAGCGGGGCTGACTTTTCTCAGCGGGTCTGCCTTCGATTGGTTGGCGGCGGAGAAGATCGACGGTGCTTGCCGTGTGGCTTGGAAGGGCGGCGCGGGGGCAGGGATCGAAACCGGCGGCGGCTTGTGGCTGCGGGGCGTGTACCGTCAGGACCGCGCGGAGCTTTGGTACAGCCTGGACGGAAAGAACTGGTCCGATAGCGGACAGCGAGTCACGCTGAAATTCAGCGCCTGGAAAGGGGCGCGATTCGGAGTCTTCTGCTACGGAGCAAACGGCGGTTATGTGGACCTTGACTACGTTCGTTATCGGTATGGATCCGGCGGGCCACTGCACTAAGAGTCTCACGCCGCTGGACCCCTGGCGAGGTAGATCCCGCGATACGCCGTTCCCTGCACGGCTGGCTCGTGACGGCGCCGGGTGAAACCGGGATAGCCTCAACTGCGTGATTTTTTCGACGGCCTGCTCCTCTACTATCAACCGAATTCTTCACCTGCCGCGACGGCGTGACGTGGGCGGACCATCGTCTCTTGTGGTCTGCCCTCCAGTCAGAGTGCCCAGCGGTGCCGCCGGATCTTGACATGCTTGTGGGGGGGTGGGATAATCCCACTGTGATCGTCACGCTCGACGCGAAGCGACGCCTCACCGTCCCGGCTGGTCTTGCTCCGGCCTCTCCCGGAGACTATTTCGATGCCAGCTTCGACGCGGAAGAAGATGCGCTGGTGTTTCGGCGGCTTCCGGGTAAGGAGAATTGGCTCGCTGTCCTCAAAGCTTGCCCCGTCAGCCCAGACGATGTGCCGCGGCGCCGCCGCGCGCCGGCCCGGCGCCGCAAGCTATGAGCTAAGCTGTGAACTGGCTGCTCGACACGGACGTCATCTGCCAGCCGGCCAAGCGCCACGGCGATGCGCGAGTCATCGCCTGGCTCGACGAGGAACAAGACCGCTGTTACACCAGCGCCGTCGTCATCGCGCAACTGGCTTACTGGGTGCGCACCAAGGATGGACGGCAGCGTCAGGCCCTACAGGCTTGGCTGACGCGGCTTGTGGAAGCACTCGGGGGGCGAATTCACGGGTTCAATGTGTCAGTTGCACACGTGTGGGCCGAACAAGAGCGGTTGCTCGACAAGGCCGGCCAGCGCATGCCCGTCGAAGACAGCTACATCGCGGCGACCGCCCGCCGGCATGGGCTGACCATCGCCACAGGCAATGATCGGGATTTCCGGCGTCCTGGACTCAAGGTATTTAACCCATTCAAAGAGCTCACCTAACCAAACGGTTGAACGCGGCCCGGATTTCGACGACCGAGTTCGGGACCGGCAAGCAAAACGGCGTTAGCCGGCAAATATCAGCAACGACGTTACGTCAAAGTGACGTCTGCCCCGGGGATATTCAGTTTCCGGAAAGCCGGGTTTTCTGCCATTGGCACAGTTTCCGCGTGCCTGCGTGATCCAAGCTCGATTAGGGATTACAGATGCGGGGCGGGATCGACCAGTGCGTGCCGTTGTTTCAACCTGTAGCCGTACAGGTATGCTGCCAGGTCTGCCATCTCCGAGCCGCTGAACCGAGGCCAGGAAATCTTCTTCAGTCGCATGCGGCTCAACATCACTGGCCCGTGCTTCCAGAGAGCAGCCACCATCCCGAAGGATGTTATTCTCCCAGCCATGGCCGACCGGCCCGGTGCACCACTGGATGAGTCCTCATGACAGGCGCCGCAGCGCTTCCTCGCAAAGACCTTCTTGCCTTGCTCCGGGTCGCCCCGCTCCTCAAAGAACTGCATCGAGACGAGGTAGCCCACCAGGCGGCGCATTTCCTCATAACTCAGCGGCGTCTGTTGATATTGGACGCGAAACGGGTGGTTCCACAGGGCCGCGGCGAAGTCGGTGAGGCCGTAGCGGGTGCTGTGACCTTCGAGCGCCAACGCTCCGCGGTGGCATCCGGCGCAGCCCGTGGACACCAGTAGCGTCCGGCCGCTCTCCGGTGATGTCGGCGCGAATCCGGCCGTGTGCCCTTGCGGCCGCAAGTTTCGTAACCAGGCGAGCAGATCGGTCAGTTGCTGCGCGGAGAGCAGTGGATACGGGACTTCCGACTCATCGAGCGCGCGCGCCATGTCGCGGGAATGGTTCCACATCCTCTGGGCCAAGGCAATTGGGTCCCACAGCGAATCCCATTCGGCCACCGGCCTGATGCCCGCACGGACGGGAGAATCGATCCCATGGCATCGCCCGCAGCGCCGGAGCAGAAACAGATGTCTTCCGCGCCTGGTGTTGCCGGGTGTCTCGAAATAGCTGGCCGCGTAGAAAAAAACAAATAAGTCCGCCGCCTGCTGCTCACTCAGCTCGGGCTTGGCAATTGCTTTTCTTTCGATTGCGGCCCACATAACCGGCGCATGGTTCCACAGCAGGCCCGCCATGTCGTAGGGACTGAAGCCCCGCTCCACGCCCTGCCCCAGGTCTGGCGCCTTCTTCCCGCCCACCCCGTTCACGCTGTGGCAGACGATGCAGTTGAGGCTCGCGAACAACGCTTTTCCGTGTTCCGCATCTCCAAGCAAAAGGCTTCTCGTGGCGCACGTCGCGGGGCTGATGGCGGCAATGACGATGAGCCAACGCGAGGTTCGCATACTCAATTGATGCTAACCTAAGGACCTTGCCGAGGGGACCGCAGACACTCTGCACGTTCGCGGATCGGAACCGATCCGGGCCAGCCCGAACGCCCCGCGGGCGTCCAGGCTGCCACAATTGTTATCGCCGGGCGAGAAGCACGACCCGGCTCGTTTGCGCCAGCGAGGCGCGGCGGCTGATTTCACGTTCGGTCTTCGACTTAGGCAGAGCGTTTCCCACTCCGCCAACAGGAGGCCGGACAGAGCCGCAAATTTTGCATGTTGTCGCGTTTGCTATGCCCTTATAAACAGAAACGGCGACCCAGAGCGGAATGGCTGGCTGGGTCACCGTTATTTACCTCGACGCGTTATTACCTTTGAGGCGCAACCCGCTCAGCGCGTCGCTAGAACGATCTCTGTCTGCATTTGCCGCCCGCCAGCGACGGTTGTCTTCTCCGCCTCGCGTTCCTTGGGCGACGGGGGGATATCACGGCTACTCGACGTGGTCCCAATCTGGGACAAGAAGTACTGATTCCCGTAACGATGGAAAACCAGCTTCGCTTTCTGCGGGCTCGTGTACGCACTGTCCGGGTTGGTCACGAAAAACCTACCGCCAGTGCCTATTAGCTGCATGCACACCGAGCCCTCCGCCACTGGAAACGAAAAAACATACGTCCCGGCTGGCGCCGTCGTCCCCGCAACGACGAATTGAAACGGGATGTCCGCGCGAATAGGCTCCGTTACCTGCGCACCTAGCGGTAGCGTCAGAGCAGCCGCTGCCAAAATCGTAAATCTTAGTTTCTTCACTTTGTTAGATCCTCTCTGTGTCCTCAGACACCTGTGTTGCGATTTCGGGGCAGAAAACACCCGGAGTGTTAGCGCCAGGCCGCTGGCGCCCTTCTTCTCGGCATGTCAAGATTGAAAATGTTCGGGTCTGGAGATTGTAGCCCTAGAATCTGGAGAGCCTACGCAAACCAGCAGAGATGGGGGCATTCCCGCCGCGATCCCGGCCCCGCCGGCTATTAAAGCCCGCCAAGCGCGACCGCGCTCGTTCGATCCGGTATGGATGCGGGCAACATACGGGGCCGTGCGTGCGATTTCACGTTCGGTCTTGGACTTGTTCAGGCCTATTCCGAATGCGCTGCCGGGTGACCACATCTGGGCGAGGAGGTACGTGTCGCCATATTTGTCGAATACCAGGCGACTCTCGGTGTTCGTTTTAGGGCCGCCACCGATGGCGATAGTCGGGGAAAGCCGAGAGATCCGGCATGTATAGCAGTGGACAAGCAGCGAGTGGCTTCCCGACGTGATCACCTCATAGTGACCCGCGGGCATGACCGTGTTCGCGAAATGGAATTCGAAAGGGATGTCAAATTCGTGCCTCTGTTGGCCAAAGGCGGAAGCTGCCGCGAGCAACGCCAGCGTACCCAGCGTCGCGAAAGACTTGTTTCTAATAATTGAACCTCGATTTGGCATTTCAATCTCCTCTCCTTCTACCTGACTTTTGTAGCCCTGCACTAAGGACCTTCGGAAACGGAGAACCGAACGGCTAACGGATTCCCGGAATTTCTGACAAAATGTTTGTTCATGGAGGAATCTCGTTCCGTTTCCGAGTTGCTGATCGCCTGGGGACGCGGCGCGCCGGCCGCGCTCGAACAGCTCACGCCGCGGGTCTACCACGAGTTGCACAAACTGGCGCGCGCCTACCTGCGGCGGGGACGGCCCACCCAGTCGCTGCAACCCACCGCGCTGATCAACGAAGCCTACCTGCGGTTGCTCGACCAGAGGCAACCCATCGAATGGGAGAATCGGGCGCACTTTTTCGGCATCGCGGCCCGCCTGATGCGCATGGTTCTGGTCGACCATGCCCGCACCCGGCAAGCCGCCAAGCGAGGGGGCGACGCGGCCGCGGTGACTCTGGACGACTGCATGGCCGTTTCTCCCGGCCCCGCCCCGGGCGTGCTGGAGATCAACGAGGCGCTAGATCGGTTGGCGGCGGTGGATGAGCGCAAGGCCAAGGTGATCGAGATGCGCTACTTTGGGGGCATGGACCGGGAGGAGGTCGCTTTTGCCCTCGGCTTGACGGTGGCCACCGTGAAGCAGGATCTGCGGCTGGGGGAGGCGTGGCTGCGGAGATTTCTGGCCGGGCAGACCCCATGAGCGACGACCGCTGGCGGCAGATTGAGGACATCTTCCACCGGGCGGTCGAGCTGGCGCCCGAGGCGCGATCCGCTTTTCTCGATCAGGCCTGCGGCGCAGACCAATCGCTGCGGCGGGAAGTGGAGTCGCTGCTGGCCCACGAGTCGGAAGATGGCACCACGTTTATCGGCCCGGCGGGCGATGCGCCGCAAGTCATCGCGCATTACCGCATCGTTGCCAAGCTCGGCGAGGGCGGCATGGGCTCCGTCTATCGCGCCACCGATACCAGGCTGGGCCGCGACGTGGCCATCAAGGTGCTGCCGCCGGCCTTCGCGGAGGACGCCGCGCGCATGGCGCGGTTCGAGCGCGAAGCGCAGGTGCTGGTGTCGCTGAACCACCCGAATATTGCGACGATTTACGGCATTGAGCAGGGCGCCATCGTGATGGAACTGGTGGAGGGGGAGGACCTCAAAGGGCCGGTCCCGGTGGAGACCGCCGTGGCCTTCGCGCGCCAGATTGCGGCGGGTCTGGAAGCGGCGCACGAGAAGGACATCGTGCATCGCGATCTGAAGCCCGCCAATATCAAGGTGACGGCCGACGGCGTGGTGAAGCTGCTGGATTTCGGGCTGGCGAAGGCCGGGGAGAGGCCCGGCGGGCACCCCGCGACGCAATCGCCGCCCCTCTCGCTGACCATGACGCAAGCGGGCATGATCCTGGGCACGGCGGCGTACATGACGCCGGAGCAGGCGCGCGGCAAGCTAGTGGACAAGCGGGCCGACATCTGGGCCTTCGGCGTGGTGCTGTTCGAACTGCTCACCGGCACAACGCTCTTCGGCGGCGGCGAGACGGTGAGCGACGCCCTGGCCGCCGTCATCGCCAAGGAGCCGGATTGGCCGAAGCTGCCGAGGGAAACGCCCGCGCACGTCCGCCGGCTGCTGGAGCGGTGCCTGCGCAAGGACCCCAAGCTGCGGCTCCGCGACATCGGAGAAGCGCGGATCGCCATCGACGAGGCGCAGAGCGGCGAAGCGGAGGAACCGGCGCCGGTGAGCGGCCGCGGAACTGTTCGGCTTTTGCTGGCAGCGGTTGTGCTCCTGACGCTCCTTTTAGCGGGCATGCTCATTTGGACCACCGGGTGGTTTCGACCGCGGCCCGCTCCTCTCGGCGCCGCGCAGTTCCAGATCGCCTTTCCGGAAGGCACGGCCCCTTCACCGTTCTCCAATCGGCCGGAACTCGTTCCTTCCCCGGATGGCAGAAGGATTGCCTTCATCGCGACCAGCCAGGGAACCACCTACCTTTGGGTGCAGTCGCTGGATGCGGCAGCCGCACAGCGGCTCGAGCACACGGAAGGTGCTCACTATCCGTTCTGGTCGCCGGACGGAAAGTCCATCGCCTTCTTTGTGGGGAACCAGCTCAAGCGAGTCTCGCTGGGTGGAGATCTCCAGATCATTTGCAGCGGAATCGCTATTGGTGCAGCCAGCGGTACTTGGAACGTAGACGGGACGATCGTTTTCTCGTTTGGATACGCGGGGCTGATGCGCGTATCGGCTGCGGGCGGCAACGCTTCGCCGGTAACCCGCCTGGACGTTGCCAATGGCGAGATCGCGCATGGCTGGCCCCAGTTCCTCCCTGACGGCAGACATTTCCTATATTTCTCCGCAGGCCGCTCGAGCGGAGCCATCTATGTCCAGCAGCTCGGTTCCGACCAGAGGATACTTGTGCTGAGAACGTGGCAGCAGGCGGTATATGCCTCGGGGTACCTGCTGTTCGTGCGCCAGCAAACACTGTTTGCACAACCGTTTGATCTCAGGCGCTTCCAAATACGAGGGGATCCCTCCCCCGTAGTCCGGTACATCAACGTGAACCTGACCGGATGGGGCGAATGGGGCGCCGCTTTTGCGGCTTCGCAGACTGGCGTGCTGGCCTACCGCAGCGATGCCCCCGGTTCGCTGTTGAAACAGCTCACCTGGTACGATCGCCAAGGCAAATCGCTGGGCCTGGTGGGTGATGTGGCCGATTATTCCAGCCCCGCTCTCTCACCTGACGGGAACTGGCTGGCCGTGGGAGTCCGCGGCCCGGCTTCGCTAATGCGCGATATCTGGCTTTTCGATCTGCTGCGCGGCGCCAGATTGCGGGTGACGTCCGATCCGGCCGATGATCTGAATCCCACGTGGTCGCCCGACGGCAGCCGGATCGCCTTCACCTCCGACCGGCGTGGGCACCGTGAGATCTACATCAAAAACCCGTTCGGAACAGCGGCGGAGCAGTTAGCCGCCAAATCGGCGGTCGACGCGGCCGTCGAAGACTGGTCGCCGGATGACCGATGGATCGCTTATAACAGCTATCCACTGCCGGAGAGCATTGTCACGCTCTCGGTTGAGACTCGAAAAAATCAGCTTTATACCGAGAACGCAGATCATGCGCGCTTCTCGCCGGACGGAAAGTGGGTGGCATACCGGTCGCCACCAGGTTACGCAACCGACGGGGAAGTTTACATTCAGCCCTTCCCCGCGACAGGCGCAAGGTGGCAGATTTCGACCGCCGGCGGGAACGAGCCGCAGTGGCGCGGCGATGGGAGGGAGTTGTTTTACGTCACCGGCGGCGCACCCGCGAAGATTATGGCTGTGGACATTGCGGTGAAGAACGGCGCCATCCAAGCCGGGATTCCGCACGCTCTGTTTGCGGTCCAATTGGAGGCCAGCATGGCGCGCAACCGTTGGCTGGTTACCCGCGATGGACAGAAGTTCCTGGCACTTGTCGCCCAGGAACAGAAGCCAGCCGCGACCAAGCTTGGGGTGATCTACAACTGGCCGGCGCTGTTGGAAAAGCGGTAAAAGCTTCCGGCAGCGCGATCAACCCGGCAAGTCCAGTTGCGGGTTGGAGATGGATTACGCGCCATCCGGAAACTACTCACCCGGTCGATCCTACCAAATCCCGCTCCCGATCCAGAATCAAGCCGTCAGCACGTCGCAGCGTTTACCAACGGGGCAGGACTCCGCGCCGGCGATCGCTCCCGATATGTGGGCTCTCCGGAAACTAGCCTTTTTGCGCATCCGGCTTCGCCACCTGACCGTATCGCGCCCGACTCGCGCAGGTGAAGTCAAAGGAACGCGAAGCCGGTTGGGGGAAAGTTGGAGATCCGGGAGAGCCTCGGAGCGGACTTCTGCTCGTAGGTACCGTTCCCTGTACGACTGGCTCGTGACGGCGCCGTAGGATGGATCGAGGCGGTCTTTCCGGCTTCCTGGGAACAGGTCGCATCTTCCCATTTCCCCCAAAACCTGCCCATATTTGCACAAGCCCCCTCCCCGTGGCGCGGGTCTCCAGGCCTGCAGCGTCGAGCGTCAAGCCGACGTTTCTTCCCGATCCCGCGGAAATCGCATGAAATTGCCCAAATCCGCACAAACCGTAGGTAGCGCCGGCGATTTCGTCGCCGGTCCCTCTCCGACCGTCGCGAAACCCGGTCACAGAGTTTCGAACTTTTTCCTAACCGACCTTACCCCCTTCCTTTCAGCAATTCCCAGCCATCACGCCCGTCCTCGTCACCCCGCCTGCGCCCGCTCGCCTGCTATCGTGTTGTCCGGATGAGGTTCTCATGACAGAAACCGCACTCACTCCCCAATAGGAGCAGATCATGGACGCGATCCAGCGCCGTCGTCATCGCGCAACTGGCTTACTGGGTGCGCACCAAGGATGGACGGCAGCGTCAGGCCCTACAGGCTTGGCTGACGCGGCTTGTGGAAGC
>JBEKYD010000025.1:0-39672 GCA_049511335.1 Bryobacteraceae bacterium
ACCGAGAGGCGGCCGTCGAAATAATTGCGCTCGGGCGCGAAGTAGGCGGACAGGGCCGCGCCGCCGGCCGATTCCACGCTCCAGGGGTCGTCAGCCGCGCGGCAATCGATAGCCGGCTCGGGTTCCAACGCGCCTTTGCAGGTGACGCCGGGCAGGAAGGCGCGAAACGACGGGCCCTGAAAACTCAAGTGCCCACGCAAGTCGCGGGGCCAGTGGCGCGAGGGCGCAATGCGCAGCACCTGGCGCGGCTCCCACTGGTCGCCTCGTTTGGCGTAAACGCTGACACCGGATGGCGTGAGCAAAACCATCGCATCTCCGGGAAAGGCGGCGTCCAAGACCTGCTCCTCCTGTTCCCAAACTACTTTGCGTTCAATCCAGGCAGCCGAGCCGGCGGGCTTGGCGCCGGGACTGCGCTTCCACGCGGCCATGGCCACTTGGCGGTCGTCGCCCTTGCGCAGGTCCGCGATCAGAAGGTATTGCGATCCGTTTTCGGCGAGCGAGACTTGGGCTTCCACGGCGCCGCCCTGGCCCAACCGCATGCCCACTTGCCGCAGGGCGGCTTCAAAGCTGGCTCGCGCCTGCTCCAGTTGCGCCGGGCCCAGCGGAGAGAGATTGCGATACGAAGTCGAGACGGTGGCGCCCGCGCCGGCGAAAAGCGCCGTTTTCGCCGCCAGCTCGCGCGCGGCCCCGGCCACATCGTCGGCCGCCTGGGCCTTCGCCGGAACCAGGATACACGCCGCGGCGAGTACCGCGTGCCACCCCTTCACGGCTGCGATCATAGCATATCGCGGCGCTGGCTCCCGTTAAGCAGACGCAACAATCCGCGCAGGCATCCCCGCGCCAAATAAAAAGATAGCGGCAACGAAATCGCCGCCATCAGGATGCACCCAAGCGCGCTTTCCAAACCGTTCGACATAGTTCCTTTCCCCGGGGCTGCGATGCCTATTGCACTCCCGGTTCCTTTCCCGGCCCTGCTTGTCATCGTGGCGTCCTCTCTCATGGAGAATCGGCCGATTGCTTTCCGCCCTGTAGACCTGGAGGGGCAAAAGCGCCTGATACCACATAGTTTTCTCAGCCTGGGGAATGTCTCAGAATTCATTCGGCGAATCCCCTTGGGGTAGATCCCCGACTCCGGGCGGATCTGCCAGGAAGTGGCGCCTGACCCCATTTCTTCACTGGGTTCCCGCCGACGCTATTTCCACGCCGAAGATCTCGTCGAGTTCCGCTGTGCGCTGGCCGTACAATTCCACTGCGTCTCCCACAGAAACCATGTCGAACAACTCCTCTACGTCCCGATTGCGCATGCGGATGCAACCGTGCGATGCGTTGTGCCCGATGGAAGCTGGAACGTTGGTGCCATGAATGCCGTAGCCCTGGACGCTCAGGCCCAGCCAGCGCGTTCCCAACGGATTGTTTTTGCCCGGACCCACGATCTTCCCCTTGCCATACCAGGTGGGCTCGGCCAAGCGCGTCACGATGGCGTACTTGCCCGCCGGACTGGGCGAAGCTGGCGCTCCCACGGCGGTGGAATAAATCCGGATCACTTTGCCCGCTTCCAGAATTGCCAATTTGCGATCGGGAATGCTGACCACGATCCGCCGCGGGCCCGCAGTTTGCTTCTCCTGCGCCAAAGCCTCCGCCGCGGCGAGCAGCAACGAGCCGGTGAGGGCGGCCAGTCTTTTGATCTGCCGTTCTGCGATCCGCGAGGTCATCGTTTTGCGTCCTCCGTACGATGGAGACCAATGCAGTGGCGCGACCAAAGTGAAAGTCATTGATTCTATGTGGCTTGACGCGACTTGTGTTCGTGTCAAAATAGACACGCGTGGAAAAGCGGCCTCGCGTCGGCTTGCGCATTCAGTCGATGATGAATGCGTAACCGGCAATTGGCGGTTAAAGTAAAGGTATGGAAGCAGCACCAGACAAGCAGCACGCCCATAAAAGGCATATCGATGGAAGATGTGCTGGCCGGGTTCGATCTCAAGCCGGAAGACTTTCCACCCACGCCGGATGACGTGCGTTGACGCCGCCCTAAGAATCTAATCTCGGCTCAGCAGGCCTGACGGCCCGCGCCACGACTTAAGTTAGGCTTACTTCCCCAGCATATTTTGAATGAAGGATCGTTCGATGGGCCAGTAGCCGTCGACACGCTTTCCATTGGGGCGGAAGGATCCGGAGGTCAGCACGCCGCTCAAATCCGACGGGCTGGGCTTTTGATTCTCGCGGGCGATCATGTCGCGGAGAAGCTGGGTGACGCGGGTAAGCTCTAGCGCCACATCGGCCGCATCCGGCTCATTGCGGCAAGTCACCGTCATGCGGGCGGCGAAGCGGTTACGGTCCGGCGCCAGCGTGAGGGTAAGGGTCTGCGCGTTTCCCAAGCCGCGGGCGAACATTCGCGTTCCTTCAGGCAGGTCTTGGCTGGACCTGAGCACGCTGACCGGCACGGACAGCCAGAGCGGGGCATCCGGCGCCTCCGGTCCTTTGCCGCTGGAAACATTTTGCAGGCGCAGCGCGGCGGTGCTGTCGGGGCTCACTGCCATCCCCATCAGGTTGCGCTGCAGAGGGAAAAACGAGATTTGACGTTCGTCCGTGCTGCCTTTCATGCTGCAAAAGGCGTTGTAGCAATCGCCGCCCTGCTGGGCGACGTAGGATTGCAGGTTGTTCCAATCGAATCGCCCGCGCACCAGCAAATACTTGCCGGTGGGAGCGAAGGCCAGGATGGCGCCATCCAGATCCTGCTTCCAATTGAAGTCGGTCTGGTGGACAAACGCCTGGTAGTCCGGTTCTTCGGCGACCTTCGAATCCTCCAGCGCCTGCAAAATCCCGGAACCGCGCAGGGCCGCGAAATCGATCCCCACCACCAGCGAATCCGCCACGGGAAGCCGGCGCAGCAGAGTGGAATTGCTGAAAGTGCGCTCATGGCGCCACAGCACGCCTCCGATCAGCCCCGCGCAAACCCCCGCTACCGCCAACAACAGGAGCCAAGCCCTGGTATTCGGATTCACGAATCGAGTATCACACAGCCACGGCCCCGCGGGCGAGCGCGGTCTCTTCGGCGCGGGCGGTCTTCCATAATTCGATAAGGGGACCGAGCTGGCGCATCATGGTCCTGAATCCCTCCGGCGTCAGCGACTGGGCGCCATCGCTGACCGCCCTTTCCGGCCATGGGTGCACTTCCACGATCAAACCGTCGGCCCCGATGGCCACGCCGGCGCGAGCCAGGGCGGGGATCAGGCTGCGCTTGCCCGCCGCATGGCTGGGGTCGAGAATCACCGGCAGGTGGGTCAGCTCGTTGAGCACCGGCACGGCCGAGATGTCGCAGGTGTTGCGGGTCGCGGTTTCGAAGGTGCGAATGCCCCGCTCGCACAGAATCACGTTGGGGTTGCCGTGAGCCACGATGTACTCGGCCGACATCAGCAATTCCTTGATGGTGGAGCTCATGCCGCGCTTGAGCAGCACCGGCCGCGGGCAGGAACCCAGCAGCTTGAGCAGAGAAAAATTCTGCATGTTGCGCGCGCCCACCTGCATGCAATCGGCATATTCGGCCACCAGGTCCACGTCGCGATCGCTCATAATTTCGGTTACGATGGCGAGGCCGGTAGCTTGCTTGGCCTTGCGAAGAAGCTTCAGCCCCTCGACTTCGAGGCCCTGAAAATCGTAGGGCGAGGTGCGCGGCTTGAAAGCGCCGCCGCGCAGAACTTTGGCGCCGGCGGCGGCTACCGCTTCGGCCGTCGCCATGATTTGCCTTTCGCTCTCCACCGAACACGGGCCGGCCATCACGACAAACTCGTCGCCGCCAATCTCCAGCCCGTTCAAGCAGATGGCCGAGCGCTCCCGGCGAAACTCCTTGCTCACGAACTTATAAGGGGCCGAAATCCGCACGGCGCTTTCCACGCCAGGCGCGGCTTCGAGCGATTCCAGGCAAGCGGTGACATCCCCGATGCCCACCACTCCGATCACGACCCGCTCCTCGCCTACGATGGAATGCACCTTATAACCGAACTCGGCGATGCGCTCGCAAACGTGATCGATCTCCTCCTTGGTGGCGTGCAGACGCATGGAAATAATCATGCATCCAGTATACACTTGCAAGCCTCACAAAAACAAATTAAGGCCATTTAATTCATATATTTGTGTACACCACTACCTAGCGGTGTTATTGGATCGTTGCCGAGGCTGGCTCGGACGGCGGGCCGGTCTTCCCGTTGACCCCCACGGCGATCGTCCGGTAGCGATACGCCACCCCGCGCCGCACGGCGCGATCGGAGTACGAGGGAACGCCCTGGACCTCGGCGACTTGCGCGAACGGGCCGTCGCCCTCGGCGCGCTCGACCCGGTAGGCGGTAGCGTCTGGGATCGCATCCCAGGAAAGCTCGATCGATTGCGGCGTGGGAACCGCTCGCAATCCTTGCGGGGCCGGCGGGGCGGGCGCTTCGGGAGCGATGCGGACCGGTTCGGAAAGGTCGCTTTGGGCTTCCTTGCCGTTGGCCAGCGGCTCGAAGGTCTGCACCAGGTAGGTATAGGGCGTGCCGAATTCCACGTGAGCGTCCAGCCACTCGGGCGCGCTGAGGGCAGCGACCACCTCATATGCCGGAGGATTGGCGCTGGAGCGTAGCACGCGGAAGTGTGCGCCGCGGGCCTGCCAGGTGAGGCGAACCCCGCTGTCCACGGCTTCGGCCTTCACGTTGGCCGGTTTATCCGGCGGCGCTACCACCTGGACCGTGTCCCAATTCGACCACCCCACGTCTTTGCCGTTGGAGCCGATCACCCGCACGCCCAGAATGACTTCCTTACCGATCCAATCCGTGCAGGGGATTTCGTAGCTGGCAAAGCCATTCTGTTGAACCGGCTGCCCCATGCGGCGGGCATGCGAGGCCCAAACCGCGGCGTCGAAGGGATTGTTTCCCTCGCCCACGCGAAAATCGAAGGTCACGGGCGATTGAATCGCGAGACCCTCCGTGGTCAGTTGCGGGATCGAAAAATGAGCGAGGATCTTCGAGCCGCGCTGAATGGCGGCTAGGTCGTGGACTCGGGCGGGAATGTTGGCGAGCGGCGGCACCGGACCGGCTACGTAACCGCATCCGGAGGCCAGAATCAGGGCGCCCAGCAGCGCGGACCAAGCGATGCGGCCGAAGCTCACCAGTGATTCGCCTTTTGCTCGCGGGCGCCCCGGACCATTCCGATGAACCGGCGCGCCAGCTCGCGAATGCGATCGGGATGCCGGTTTTCGATTGCGTCACGCGGCACCAGCGCGCCGCCCACGCCCAGCGCGACCGCGCCGGCCAGAATAAATTCCACCGCCGTCTGTTGATTGACGCCGCCCGAGGCGATCAGCGGAATCTGCGGAAACGGCGCCTTCAGCGCGCGGATGTAAGCCGCGCCGCCGACTTGCGCGCACGGGAACACCTTGATCAAGTCGCCGCCGGCTTTCCAGGCGGCCATCGCTTCGCCGGGCGTCAGCACGCCGGGAATCGCCAGCACGTCTTCGCGCTTGGCCACCGCGATGATTTCCAGGTCCAAACCCGTGGTCGTGAGGAAACGGGCGCCGGCCTGAATGCACCGTTGCGCCACCCCGGTATCCATGAGCGTGCCGGCGCCGACGATCAGGTCCGGATGGGTGCGCGCCAGTCCCTCGATGACATCGAGCGCCCCGGGCACGGTCATGGTGATTTCGACGATGGGGATGCCGCTCGCCGCCACCGTCTCAGCCGCAAACGCAGCATCTTCCGCGCTCGACACGCGCAAAGCGGGGATCAGGCCGATGTCCTCAATGCACCCGCGGATCTCGTCTTTGGTCATTTGCGTCAGCAGTTCCACCGCCAGTGTAGCGCGCCGCGGGCGGATACCGCCGGGGATGAGGACGCCGGCATGGCGCCGTACTGGCGAGACCCCATATTGGGCCCTCGACTCTCACAACCCGATCATACAGCAGGCTTATAAATCAGGCCGATTACGATGCCGACCACCGTCCACTCCACAAGGTACGCCACGGCTTGTTGCAGCGTGAGTTTCATGCCGATGTTCAGATTCACATAATTGTGAAACACGAACGCGCCCACCGCGAAGATGCCGATCAGTACACCGAAGCGCGCGCCTTCGGCCACTCCGGATCCGCCCCGGTACGCCATGGCGTAGATCACCGCCAGCACCAAAATCGAGAGGAGCATGGCAACCATCCCTGCCGGCATCACAGCTTTGATGCTCTCTTGATTTCGGTACACGGCGGGGTACTTGCGAAATTCGTCCTTGAGTTGCGGGAGAGCGCCGAACGCAATCCCGCCCACGGCGAAGTACGCGACAGTGGCGCCCAACCCCGCCAAAGCGATACGTGAGTAGTTCATGTGCTCTTCCTTCCCAATCAAAGGCGGTTCACGGCGGCTTGTCCGGTTAAGATCATCTCGAGCTTATCCAGCGAAACGGTCTGGCTGTGCACACATCCGGCCGCGCCAGAGCGTCTAATTCAGTTTGCGCGGGCTTGCCTCCGGCACGGGCATCGTCACCGATCCGATGGCGTTCGAGCCGCGGTCGAAAACAATCAAGCGGACGTTCTCCGCGTCGGCCGGGAGGGTCATATCCTGGACCAAGCCGATGCCCTGCGCCAACGCTTTGTCATGATCCTGGGCGTTGAAATACACTTCGAGAGGGGTCACGGGTCCACGCTTGGGCTGGGCGACCGGTGTGTAGACGGCGATCGCGTATCGCAGCTCTCCGCTGTACGCGTCCCCCGCGTGAACCAGAACCACGTCGTGCGCGTCGATGTGCGCGTCGAGCTGCATTGCGTGCGCGTCTTTCGGATCGGGCAACAGCGTGGCGCGCAGCCCGATTTCCGCGGCGTCGAAGGCGGTCGGGATGGCCGCGTCGATCGCCTGCTCGGACTTGGCGCCCGGCGGCTCCTGCCAGGCGTAATAGCCGGTCTTGGCCTGGATACGCACGCCCTTGCGCGTGGTGGCGATGCGCAGCTTGTGAAACTTGTTGTCCCAATTCCCCGCCGGCGGGTAGTATGCAATCTGGTAGCTGGTGCGCGCGTCGGTCATGGCCTGCCGCACCGCGGCGCCGATGTCTTTACCGGCGTCCTGCCGTCCGCCGGTCATCGCCGCGAACTGGTTGAGCGTGTCGAGGCTCCCGACGCCACTCGCGCTCATGGTGGAATCGCCGAGGCCCGCCATCCCGGTCTGGCGAGGATTACCGCCGCCTCCTCCGAGGCCGCTCGTATCGGTGGCACCCATGCTGTCGGGGCTGCCCAACATGACCTGGCGCACCGGATAAATAGCAACGCCGGAACGATCGAACATCTCGCTCAATCTCCGCAGGGCCGGCGTGAAATCCACGAAATCGCCGGTATCGGAGCGCCGCGGCCCCAACTCGATCGGCACGCTGTCGGTAAGCCAAACCAGGCTCTTGCGCCCCGGCACTCTGGACAATTCAGCCCCCACCGCGGTCAGCCCGGCATAGGTCAATCCAACCCGATAATTCCAGTCCTGGTCGTCGACCGGCCGCACCTGCATCAAGCCGCGCATGGCGCCGTCCAACAGGGGTTTGATCTGGCGGGTCCACGGCGGGCCTCCCGGCGGCGGAGGCTCGGTTTCAGGCCCTGGCAAGCCATGGATCGCCGCCAGGCGTCCATCCAGGGTCAAGCAATAAAGGTACAGGTAATCGGCCGATGGCAACGATTCGAGATCGTGAATCAAGCGGTTCGCCACGGTTCCACGCGTGCCGAAGTTCTCGTTCAAAAAATCGAAAAGAATCACCGTGGCGCGCGGCACGTTCGCCCGGCTGCGGTTCGAAACCTCATTCGGTCCCAGCGCCGGGGCCGCGCCGAGTGCGCTGTCGCGGTGGCGGAAAAAGGCGATGGTCTGCGGCTTTCCGTTGTCGGTCACGCGAAGCTCGTCGCGAGTCAAATCGGTTATCGCCTGCCCGTGGTTGTCTAGCGCCACCACGTTCAGGTCCACCATTTGCGGCTCTGGCTGCGGAGGTGCTTCCCCGGAGAGAAGCGCAAGGCCAACGGCTAACCCAACGACCAGCCCGAAGACAGTGCGAAACATCACGCCCCCTTCTACCCCGTACGCATCCCCGCCACGAGTATAGCGCACGGGCGCCTGAGCGGCATTTCCGGGCGCCGGCCGCCGATTGTTAATCGGCGTTCTGCGGGCCGCTGAGAAACTGCCGAAAGCGGTTACCAACCCGCTGCAGGTTACCAACCTGCCCCACAGTCTCCGGCCATCCGTGACTGTAATTTAATTTACGAGCCTCAGTAAGTAGTTCGAAAGTGTCTTACGTGCCGACGGTTGGCACATAATTGACAATATGCCGCTCGCGTCCCGTAAGCGTCCGGGTCCCTATGAAGTAGTTGCGCAGATTGGCGCCGTATCGCTCCGCGTTTCGTTTGAAGATGCAGCTTTAGCCCTGCAAAACCGCTCACCAGCAGGGCAAATCGAGCGATTCAGAGCTAAGAGAGAAGAATCCCGATGAAGAGCGCGCGCGAGCCTGACGCCTCCATTGAGACCAAAAAGTCCCCTTCGCGGGGAACGCTGC
This sequence comes from Bryobacteraceae bacterium, assembly GCA_049511335.1. Lineage (GTDB taxonomy): Bacteria > Acidobacteriota > Terriglobia > Bryobacterales > Bryobacteraceae > JBEKYD01. Next base: position 8,530 of record JBEKYD010000025.1, read on the forward strand.
GTGGCCTCGATTGGCTCAATTTTCTCCTCGCCGACGTGCAGACGGGGGTGGGGCCGTTCCTCGCGATTTACCTGGCTGGCTACAGGTGGAACGAAGAGCGCGTCGGGCTCGCGCTCACGGTCGGCGGGATCGCAGGAATTCTCACGCAGACGCCGGCTGGCGGGCTGGTTGACTTCCTCCGGTCGAAGCGGGCGCTGGTCGGGGTGGCCGTGGCCGCGCTGGCCGCGGGAGCGGTGCTGATCGCTCTGTTTCCATCGTTCTGGCCCATCATGGGCGCCCAGATCTTGATTGGCGGCACGTCCAGCGTCTTCATCCCAGCCATCTGTGCAATGTCGCTCGGGGTCGTCGGACGTGCCGCATTCGACGTCCGCCAAGGTCGCAACCAGACGTTCAACTCGGCAGGTAACGTGATTGCCGCCGTTTCGATGGGCCTGCTCGGCTACCTGGTTTCCAACCGCAGCATCTTCTTCTTCGTCGTGGTTCTCGCGGTCCCCACGATTCTCGTCCTGCTCACGATCAGACCGGCCGAGATTGACTACGAGCTCGCCCGTGGCGCGAAGGACGGCGAGAAAGGCGGCAAAGTGGAAAGCGTCTGGGTGCTCTTCCGGGATCGCCCACTGGTGCTCTTTCTCGTCTGCGCCGTGATGTTCCATTTTGCGAACGCCGCGATGCTGCCGCTCTTGGGCGAGATGCTGGCTAAGGGTGGCGGCCGAGGCTCGATGATGTTCATGTCGGCGTGCGTGGTAACGACCCAGTTCGTAATCACGCTGATCGCGTCCTGGTCGGGACGGAAGGCCGGGACGTGGGGTCGAAAGCCACTTCTGCTGATCGCGTTCGGCGTGCTTCCGTTTCGTGGCGTTCTCTACACCCTCACGTCCAATACGATATTGCTGGTGGCCATCCAGGTCATGGACGGCATCGGGGCGGGGATCTTCGGCGTTGTGTCCGTGCTCGTGATCGCCGATCTGACGCGCGGTACTGGCCGATTCAACCTCACGCTGGGAGCCATCAACACCGCGGTCGGTATCGGCGCGGCTCTGAGCCAGGTCATCGCCGGCAGTATCGTTCACCGCGTGGGTTCCAGCGCCGGCTTCCTATTCCTGGCCGGGGTGGCGTCGGCAGCGTTCGCTATTCTCTATTTCTTCATGCCCGAGACGCGCAACATACGATTGGCAAAAGACTGACAGGCACAGCGCGCATCGCCGTCACTCTCACCGTTTTCGCGACGATGGCCGTCCTGGTGGCCGTGCGCCCGCGCCGATGGAACGTTGGTGGACGAGGCTCGGAGCCATGTTCGCTTTTCGAGGCCAGTAGCCTATGGGCGGGCACAGCTCAGCCAGACGATTCCCGCGATCATGGTCAAGACCGTCAATGGGGCGCCCACTTTGAAGTACTCCCAAAAGCTGATGGGCGCTTCGTGGCGTGCCCTCTGGACTACGATCAGATTCGCGACGGAACCGAGGATAGTCAGATTGCCAGCCAGCGTGGTGGACATAGCCAGCGTGAGCCAGGACCGTACCGGATCGCCCATATGAGCGATGAAGGGCTTGAAAACCAGCACCGCCGGCACGTTGCTCACGACATTCGAAAGCAGGGCGGCAACCGCGCTGAGCACAGAGACTCGCTCCAGGTGAAATCGTTGGGTGGCGCGGAACAGGTCTCCGGGGAGAGAGGTCTTCTCCACTCCCGCCACCACGATAAAGAGTCCGATAAAGAGAACCAGCAGCGACCAATCGATCTCGCGGTAAATCCTCTCCGGTTTCAGGCGCCGCGTAACCAGCAGCAGCGCGCCAGCCATGAGGGCCACTTTCGGAACCGGCCAGCCGGCGAAGAAAAGAACGATCATGCCAGCGGACACGGCCAGCGACTTCCACATCAGCACGCGGTTGATGCGCACGGGGCGCCGCTCGAGTGCCACCTTTTCTTGAAGCCGGAACTCTCGATGGTAGATGGCGGCGATAACAGCCACCGTCATCGCCAGCCCTACCAACGCGACCGGTGAGAGCGCGGCCGCGAAAGTCCGGTACTGGATCCCCGAAAAGCTGCCTATCATCATGTTCTGCGGGTTGCCCGTGATGGTCGCCACACTCCCGATGTTTGCCGCCATCGCCACGGCAAGCAAGTAAGGCACGGCGTTGCGGCGTAGTTGGCGGGAGATATCGAGCACCAAAGGCGTGAGCACCAGGCACATCGTGTCGTTGACGAAGAAGGCGGAGAAGAATCCGGCCACGAAGACGATAGCGGCCAGCAGGACAATGGGCCGGTGGGCATGTTCCACTACCCACTCCGCCACCGCGCTGAAGAAACCGGAAAGCCGCAGGTTGGCTACCACGATCATCACGCCGAACAATAGGATTATGGTGTCGTAATTGATGGCGGCGTAGGCTTGGCCGAGATCGAGGACACCGAAAGCGATCATGAGGCTGGCGCCGATGATACACGCGCCCGTTCGATCCACGCGAAACCCGGGCAGCCGGCCGATGGCCAGCACCAGATAAACGGCGAGAAAGATGAGGATGGCCGCCAAGAGACAAGCTTACTCCACGCACGCAACAAACGCGGACCAAATGAGGGTCCTGCCAGAGCCGCTCTCTGCCGCGGAGCATACGCAGCTTGGCGTCGCGGAGAGCTTCGGCCGGAGAAAGACCAGTCTTGCGCCGGGCGTAGAGATCCGTCGTTTGCCGCCGCCTTTGCGCAAAGCCGGCCGGGGGCGCTTCCGCCCATGAAATTTTACGGTATCTTAGCCACATGACTTCCATTTCGTTGCGCTCCGTTCGTGCCCCTGCGGGTATCCTCGCCCTGCTCCTGGTTGGTCCACCCCTTGCCGTCGCGCAGGAAAACAAACCTGCCACTCCGCCGGCTGCCGCCGATGCCAAAGATAAAGAGAAAGCGGCGGACAAAGACAAACCGGCTCCCCTGCCCGCCGACGCGCAGGTGGCGCAGAGCATTTCGCTCGATGGCAAGACCCTGCGCTACACCGTAGTCGTCGGCACCCTGCCGGTCAACGACAACGACGGCAAGAAGATTGCCGACGTGGTCTTTACCTCCTACACCATGGAGGGCCAGGACCGGCCCGTTACCTTCGCCATGAACGGCGGTCCCGGCGCGGCTTCCGTCTTCCTCAATTTCGGCGCCATCGGGCCCAAGCACATCCAGTTCGGCGAGGAGGGCGACAGCCCGTCCGATCCGGCCAAGTTGGCCGACAATCCCGGTACCTGGCTCGATTTCACCGACATGGTATTCATCGACCCGGTCGGAACGGGATTCAGCCGGTCGCTGGCTTCCAAGGACGAAACTAAAAAGCAGTTCTACAGCACCGACGCCGACATCCATTACCTCTCGCGCATCATTTACGACTGGCTGGTGAAGAACGGCCGCCTGAGCTCGCGGAAGTACTTTGTCGGAGAAAGCTACGGCGGCTATCGCGGCCCACGCATCACCCATTACCTGCAATCCCAGCTCGGCGTGGCGATGAACGGCGTGGTGCTGGTGTCGCCCTACCTGAATCCGGCGCTGGACGAAAACGAAGACATTTCGCCCGTCCCGTGGATGCTCACGCTGCCGTCGATTACGGCGGCGCACCTCGAGCGCGAGCACAAGCTGACGCCCGAAGCCATGGCCCCGGTGATCGCCTATACGCGCGGCGAGTATGCCAGCGATCTGCTGAAAGGCCGCTCCGATCCGGAAGCCACGCCGCGCATCGTGAAACGCGTCACCGAGATGACCGGCCTCGAGGAGGAATTCGTGCGCCGGTCCGGCGGCCGGTTGGAAATCCGCGCCTATTTGCGCGAAGTCTTCCGCGAGAGCGGAAAAATCGGCAGCGTCTACGATTCCAATGTCACCTCGTACGATCCGTTTCCTTTCGCTCCCGAGCAGCGCGCCAACGATCCGCTCCTCGAGAGCATCATCGCCCCTTGCACCACCGCGATGGTGGATTTTGTGACGCGCGTGGTCGGCTGGAAGACCGATGCGCGCTACAACACGCTTAGCTACGAGGTGGGCTCCCAGTGGGACGGCGACAGCCCCGCCCTGCGCAAGGGCGCGGTCCCCGATCTGCGCGAAGCTGTGGCCGCAGACCCCAAGCTGCGGGTCTTGATTTTGCACGGCTGGAACGACCTCTCGTGCCCCTTCATGGGCTCGCTGCTCACCGTGGACCAGATGCCCGTGATGGGCGACGCGACGCGTGTCGCCGTCGACGAGTTTCCCGGCGGCCACATGTTCTACAGCCGCCACGACAGCCAGATCTCTTTGCGCAAAGACGTGCGCGCCATGTTCGAAAAGCACTGAAGCCCTTCGAGTGCGGCTCGGTCATCCTCAAATCTCCGCGAAATGATTTTGTGGGTGGGGCAGACCATCATGTGGTCTGCCCTGCACCAGACCTTCTCCCTTGGCTGCGGCCCTACCGCACTGTGGGGCAGGATGGTATCCTGCCGCCGATTGTCAATCGCCTAAGCACGCTTGGCTCCGCCGCGATCCATCTGTTACACTCACTTCGGTAGTCGAAAATCTTCGCTGGTGCACGGGAAGCTGGTGAAAATCCAGCACGGCCCCGCCACTGTAGGCGTGGAGGTTCGGTCGCGGCAGTCCACTGTTCCTCGAAGGGAATGGGAAGGCAGACCGAACCGTTGAAGCGCAAGTCAGGAGACCGGCCGGCGAAACCGCAACAATCCGCTCTCGTGGGAGGAGCATGGAATGCTACGTTACGTTTCGCGTTTAGCCTGCAGTCTTCTTTTTTCGGCCGGCCTTGTTACAGCCTCTCCGGCCACAACCATTACAGGAACCGTGGTGGATCCGTCCGGGCTGCCGGTTCCCGGCGCCGAAGTCGCGCTGGTGGACCGCGTCGGCGTGGAGGCTCAGGCGCCGGTGGCCGCCAGCGGAGGGTTCGAACTGAAAACCCCGCCGGCGTTGGCGGCGGACGCCAAGATCGTGATCACCGCGGCAGGGTTTCGCACCGAGGAATTCGCGGCCGGCCGCATTACCGGGCCGCTGGCGGTGAAGCTTCAGTTGGCGCCCATAGTGGATTCGGTGCGCGTAGCCGGATCGGCGCTCGATGTACCGGTCAGCCAGCAGGGCGGCAGCGTCAGCCTCATTCCGCGCGACGAGATTCGATCCAGCGATCAGCCGGTGGCGCTCGATTTGATGCGTACCTTGCCCGGAATGGTCTTCGCCCAGACGGGACCGGCCGGCGCCATCGCGAAGATGTACGCGCGCGGCGGCGATTCCGATTACAACCTGGTGGAGATCGATGGCGTGCCGGTCAACGCGTTCGGCGGCAATTTCGATTTCTCGCACATCCCCACCGAGGAGCTCGACCACGTGGAAGTCGTGACCGGCGCCGAATCGGCGGTCTACGGGGAATATGCCAACAGCAGCGTGGTGAACTTCGTGACTCGCGACCCGAATGCTCCGGCGAATCTGGACGTGGTGGCCGAAGGCGGCAGCTACGGCGAGCGCCGCTTCGGAATTTCGGGCGGTGGCCAGGTGCTGGGTTTCGGCGTGGCCGCTTCGGTTTCGCGCTTGGACGACAACGGGCCGGTTCCCAACAGCGGCTATCGCAACCAAGACGAGCTGCTCAATCTGACCCGGCGAATGGGCCGCCAGACCTTGACCCTGCATGCCGATTTCGATTCCAATAACGTGGGTGAGCCCGGCCCGTACGGATCCGATCCGCTGGGCGATTATACCGGCTACGATTCGATCAGCCGGTCGCGCAATTACTTCGGCGATTACCTGGCGCACTACCAGATTGAAGCCGGCGACCGCGTGAGGGAAGACGTATTCGGCAGCTTCTTTCTGGACAATGCCGGTTACACCAGCCCGTACGGCTTTTCGTTTAACAAAGACCTGCGCGGGCGGGGCGAGGAACGCACCATTGTCAGCGTGACGCGCCATTACACAATGGCGGTGGGGACCAGCGAGACGCTCGAGGAAGTGCGGAACACGTATGTCACCGACGCCAATTTCAATACAATTCCCGTGCGCCGCAACGACACCGCGGTGTACTGGGAGAACCGCTTCCAGCTTGGCGGGCATTTCTTCCTCGATGCCGGCGTGCGCGGCGAATTCGTGCGCACCGGCGCCATCGCGACCGACGATGTTTCGCGTCCTTTTTTCCCGGCGCAGACCATCGACGCTGCCGACCCGAAAGCTTCCGCGGCCTACGTGCGCGGCGGAACGCGCCTGCATGCATCGTTCGGCACCGGCCTGCGGCCACCCGACGTCTACGACATTGCGTTTACCGACAACCCCGCGCTAAAACCGGAACGGACGCGCAGCTTCGAAGCCGGCGTGGAGCAGAAGCTCGCGGGAGACAAGCTGGTGGTGAGCGGGACCTATTTCTATAACCGTTACTACGACCTGATCGTGATTCTGGGCGGCGATCTATCGGTTCTGAGCCATTATGAATCGGACAACATTGCCAATTCCGAGGCGCAGGGCGCGGAGATGAGGGCGGAGTACCGGCCGGCCCGGTGGCTGTTCGTCACCGGGAACTATACCCGCCTGGCAACCGAGATTCTAGCCTTGAACGGAACCAACAACCTGGCGCCGGCTCCCTTCGCGGTGGGGCAGGAGTTGCTGCGGCGGCCGGCGGATTCGGGAGCTGTGACGGCGTCGTTTACGCGCGGGCGCGTTTCGGGGCACGTTACCGCCTACTTTCGGGGGTCGGACCTGGACGTGGAGCCGACTTACGGCGCCACGGCAGGACTCTTCCGCTGCCCCGGCTACTTCAACCTGGGAATCAGCCTGAACTATCGGCTGGGTCATGGGTTGACCGCGTACGGCAACCTGCGCAATGCGCTGGACCGGCACTATGAAGACGCCTTCGGTTATCCCGCGCTGCCCTTGAATTTCGTAAGTGGAGTCAGGTGGACGATTGGGAGTAAGAAGCAGTAACGCAGCCGGCTACTCAAGAATAACTTCACAACCCAGAGGTGGGACAGACCATCGTTTTTCGTGGTCTGTCAGGCTCTGGCCCGGCCGCCACGCTCGACAGACGACAAAAAACGATCGTCTGTCCCACTTGGTTTTCCGCGCGGCACCGCCCTTAACCGAGCCGCGACCGTAAGGGAGCGGTTGCCGCGCCTAAACTGCGATGTTCATCTAAGTGCGTTCCATAGTACTTATTAGTATGTTTTTAAGGAGTTAGAAAACCGGGACGGGTGTACACTGATCATGGAAGGAACCGAAAATATCCGTGCGCGCGCGATTCGGTTTGGCATTTTTGTTGACGGGCGCGGTGTTCGGGACGGCCTTTGCCGGCGCTATCGCGGTGGACACCTCGGCGTATTTAGGCGCTACTACGCTTCAGCCGATTAGTTGCAACACCTCGCAATCGAGTACCGGGAGCGGCTCTGCGTCGGCCGCTTCCAGTTGCGGTAACCCCTGGCTGGTCACTTCCACGGGGTCGGGCAGTTTTTATCCCAATCTGGCTGGATGGTTCTCTAGCATTCAGGCAAGTGCCGGCGTTCAGGCGGTTTGGAGTCCCTTGCTCACGGATACGGGAACCGCCTCGGTGGACGCATCGTACACGGAGGATCTGCTCATCACCGGCGGGACCGGCTCCGGTAGCTTGGTTGTCGATTTTTCCCTCACCGGCCAAGGAAGCGAGAGCGGGCCGGAGACGGGCGGGACCATGAGCGGGAGCATTAGCGGCGGTGGCGCGTCAGTCAACTTCTCCAATCCTTTATGGACCTGTACTGGCGACCAGGTTTGCAGTTGGGCATTGAATGGCTATCCCACCCAATATCTCGCCATTCCCTTCACCTTTGGCGTGCCGTTCAGCTTCAGCGAAGAGCTCAACCTGAATGCCGGGGCGGACGACAACGGTTCGGCGGGCGTGAGTGCCACCTTGGGCATTTTCGGATTCTCCGTTCTGGATTCGGGCGGCAACGCGGTTACCGGCGCTCAGGTGACCGACCCGATCGATGCGCCGGAGCCGGGGTCCTGGATCCTATGCGGGGGAATGTTGGGGCTGGCGGCCGAGTGGGCGCGGCGGCGGGTCTCCCGGCGGGATTAAGCGGCGCAGCCGGCTAATGCGCCGAATACTGCTGCTGCGGCGGGTTGAGGACGATGTCGATGGTCTTCGCGGTTTCCTCCACGTCGAAGGTCTTGCCGTAAGTCTGATAGCCCTTGGCGTTGATCTGAATCAGAATTTCGCCCTGCGGGAGTTCGGGCACGTTGGCTTCCCCTTCCTGGTTCGTCCGCATCTCCCAGGTAGTGTTTATGGCGCGGCCGTAGCGCTCTTGCGGATGCTTGGGGTCGGCGTGCCAGCGCACGATTACCTCGGCGCGATCGATGGGATGGCCGCCCGTGGTTTTCACCACAATCTTGAGTTTGACCACGGGTTCGTCGCCAAAAAGCGCGAGCGCCGCCACCAGTAACGCTGCCAGTGTCCAGATCCGCATATTGAAATTATAGCCCGGTGGTAGAATAAAGATGTCAGACCTGCCACTTAGGCTCGCCAATTGTGGGGGCGCAACGGATTCGACGGGATCGAATCGTGGTGGGGAGGCGTGCCGGGTTCCGAGCTCCCGTAAAACGATCGGGAAACATAACTGCCAACACGCAGTTTGCATACGCTGCCTAATTGATTAGGTAGCCGCTCCAGCCGCTGAGCCCGCGCGGCGGTGAGTGAGCGTCATTTTGCGGGATTGGCCAAAGGCTTCGGTCCGGAGCCGGCGGCTGAAACCCAATCGGACTAGCGTGGCGCCGCGCTTGCCGGTTCTGAAGCGCTAACGCGAACCCATTGAGCCGGATACGCACGTAGTTCTCCTCATGACGGGCTTTCTCGGACGGGGGTTCAACTCCCCCCGCCTCCACCATAATATTTACATTAGAATCAAACGCCCCAGCAGTAATCTTCTACCACGCGCTCGACGGAAGTGTCCTGCTCGGTGAGGCGCATCAGCTCCAGGCGGATGGCGTCTACCAGGGCGATCCAACTGGCTTCGATGACATTATCCGATACGCCCACGGTCGACCAGGATTTGCGGTGATCGCTCCACTCGATCAGCACGCGCACGCTGGCGGCGGTGCCCTTGTGGGAATCGAGCACGCGGACTTTATAATCCGTCAATCGAACCTGGGTGATCTGCGGGTATAACTTCGAGAGACACTTGCGCAGGCAGAGGTGCAGGGCATTGAACGGGCCGTGACCCTGCTCGGTGGCGGAATGCACGCCGTCCTGGGTGCGCAGGCTCACGGTGGCGGTGGTGCGGGAGGAGCCGGCGCCGGCGGCGCGGGTGGCGACTTCGTAGCTTTCCACGTCGAAGAAGTGCGTGCCGGGGCGGAGCGCTTCCCTCACCAGCAGCTCGAACGTGCCTTCGGCGGCTTCGAGCTCATAGCCGTCGTACTCCATTTGCTTGATACGCTCCAACAGCTCTTTGCGGGCTTCATCGTCAAGCCGGCCGGCCAAGCCGTGCTGCTTGAGCTTATAGAGGATGTTGCCGCGCCCGGAAAGATCGCTGACCAGCACGCGCTGGCGGTTGCCGACCGTCTCCGGCCGGACGTGTTCGTAGGTGGCGGAATCCTTCAATACGGCGGCCACATGGACGCCGCCCTTGTGGGCGAAGGCGCTCTTGCCCACGTAAGGTTGGTCGTTGCGCACCGGCAGGTTGGCCAGCTCGGCGATGAAGCGGACGGTGCTGGCGAGGTTGGCCAGCTTCTCCGGGCCCACGGTGGTGTGGCCGAGCTTCAATTCCAGGTTGGCGATGATGGAGGCCAGGTTGGCATTGCCGCAGCGTTCGCCGTAGCCGTTGAGACACCCCTGCACGTGGGTGACGCCGGCTTCGACGGCGGCCAGCGTGTTGGCCACGGCCACGTCGGAATCGTTATGAGTGTGAATGCCCAGGATGCCGTCGAAGCGGCGCCGCACGTCGCCGACGATTTCGGACAGGCGCCCGGTAATGGTGCCGCCATTGGTGTCGCAAAGGCAGAGGACGCTGGCGCCGGCTTGTTTGGCGGCGTCGAGCGTCGCCAGCGCGTAATCCGGATTGGCGCGGTAGCCGTCGAAGAAGTGTTCGGCGTCGTAGATCACTTCCTTGCCGCGCGACACCAGGTAGGCTACCGTCTCGCCAATCAGCTTGAGGTTTTCTTCGAGCGTGATGCCCAAGGCGCGGTGAACATGAAGATCCCACGTTTTCCCGAAAATCGAGACGGCCGGCGTGCCGGCTTCCACCAGCCCGGTCACATTGCGGTCCTCTTCCACCGGGTTCTTGGCGAAGCGCGTGGAGCCGAACGCCGTCAGGCGGGCGTGTTTCAGGTTCAGGTCGCGCGCCCGGCGGAAGAAATCCCGGTCCTTGGGATTGGAACCGGGCCAGCCGCCCTCAATGTAATCGATGCCGAGCTCATCCAGTTTCTGCGCAATGATGAGCTTGTCATCGACGGAGAAGGAGACGGATTCGCCCTGCGTGCCGTCCCGGAGCGTGGTATCGAAGGTGACGATCTTCATGTTCTCTTTTGCGGGCGGGCGCTGGGCGCCTACCCGGCTACCTCTTGCGGTACTCCGGCTTCCTTGCGTTTCTTGAGGAAGGTCATCATTTCCCGCAGTTCTTTGCCCACTACTTCGATCGGTTGATTTCGCGCCGCTTCGCGCATGGCGAGGAAATTCTTGCGGCCGGTCTTATTCTCCTCGATCCAGGCGCGGGCGAATTCGCCCGATTGGATTTCGGAAAGGATCTTTCTCATTTCGGCGCGTGTTTGTTCGTTGACGATGCGCGGCCCGCGGGTATAGTCGCCGTATTCGGCGGTATCGGAGACGGAATAGCGCATGTAGGCCAGGCCGCCTTCCTGGATCAGGTCGACGATCAGCTTCAGCTCGTGGAGGCACTCGAAGTAGGCGATTTCGGGCGCGTAGCCGGCGGCCACCAGGGTTTCGAACCCGGCCCGGATCAGCTCGCTGGCGCCGCCGCACAGCACCGCCTGCTCGCCGAACAGGTCGCTTTCGGTCTCTTCGCGGAACGTGGTTTCGATGACGCCGGCCTTGAGGCAACCGAGCGCGAGAGCGTAGGCCAGGGCGCGCCGGAGAGCCTGGCCGGAGGCGTCCTGATAGATGGCGACGAGCGCGGGGACGCCGACGCCTTCCGTAAACAGCTCGCGGACGCGGTGGCCGGGGGCCTTGGGAGCGATCATCGAGACGTCCACGTCGGCGGGCGGAACGATCTGTTGGAAGTGAATATTGAAACCGTGGGCGAACATGAGCGTCTTGCCGGCGGTCATGTAGGGCTTGATTTCTTCATAGACGCCGTTCTGCTGATGGTCGGCGACGAGCATCATGACGACATCGGCGCGGGAGGCGGCTTCGGCGGCGCTCATGACGGGAAGGCCGGCGGCCTTGGCCTTCTCATAGCTGGGGCTATCGGGCCGCTCGGCGACGACCACGTCGATGCCGGAGTCGCGCAAGTTGAGTGCGTGGGCGTGGCCCTGGCTGCCGTAACCGACGATGGCGACAGTGCGGCCCTCCAGATCTTTCAAGTCTGCGTCTTTTTCGTAATAGCGTTTAGGCATTTGGGTTCTCCATGCGTTAGGTACGGGCCGAGCCTTCCGGCTGGCCGGTAGAGGCTTCGCCGTTCCAGTAATCCAAATTTCCGTCTTTCTCGTAAAAGCGTCTTGCCATTTCAGCTCCCGATCAGATTACTTTCTCTTCCACGCCGGCGGCGCCGGTGGGCACCGGCGGCTGCAGGCGCAGCTTTTTCGCTTCCAAGGCGATCGCCAGGGCGCCGGAGCGGGTCACGTCGACCTCGCCGTAGCTGCCCATGACGTCGATGAACTCGCCCAATTTTTCCGGATCGCCGGTGACTTCGATGGCGAAGCCTTCGGTGGAAGAATCCACCACCCGGCCGCCGAAAATCTCGGCCTCCTTCAATACCGCGGTGCGCGATTCCTGCGGCGTCTTGAGGCGCAAGAGGACCAATTCTCGCACCACCGCCGGAGCGTCGGTCAGGTCGGTGGCCTGCAGCACGTTGATCAGTTTGTTCATCTGCTTGATCACCTGCTGGCGTTGGGTGGAATCCACTTCCACCGCGATGGTCATGCGCGACAGCGAAGGATCGAGCGTGCGCGCCACGGTCAAGCTTTCAATATTGTAGCCGCGCTGCGAAAGCAGCCCGGTGACGCGCATCAAGGCGCCGGGCTTATTTTCGAGGAGCAGAGAAATCACTTGGAGCATGAGTTTTTTCCGCGCTTTACTGCACGGGAACCTCCACGGGTTGGGGCGGGCCGAGCACCATTTCGTTGATGGCGGCGCCGGCGGGCACCATGGGATAGACCGATTCGAAGGGCGTCACCTTGACGTTGAGCAGGTACGGACCGGGTTCGCGCACGGCCTCTTCGAGAGCCGGAGCGAGTTCCCAGGGCTTGTCGACGGTACGGCCCTTGAAGCCATAGGCGGCAGCCAGCTTCTCGGCGTCGGGAAAAGAATCGAGCTCGACCGCGCTCAGGCGATGGTTGTAAAACAGCGTCTGCCACTGGCGCACCATGCCCAGGTAGCCGTTATTCATGATCACGATCTTGATGGGCAAGCCTTGGCTGACAACCGTGGCCAGTTCGGGAAGCGCCATCTGGAAGCCTCCGTCACCGACGATCGAAAACACCAGCTTATCGGGCCGGGACATCTGCGCGCCGATGGCGGAAGGCAGGCCGAAGCCCATGGAGCCCAGGCCGCCGGAGTTGATCCAGAGGCGCGGTTCGGAGAAGCGAATGAGCTGCGCGGCCCACATCTGGTGCTGGCCGACGTCGCTGGTGACGATGGCCTGGCCGCCGGAGAGCCGGTCGATTTCGCGCATCAGGTGCTGCGGCTTGATCTCGGTATCGGAGGGGGCGGAGTCGAATGGATGCTCCTGCTTCCAGGCGCGGATCTGCCGCCACCAGGCCTGGCGCTCGGCAGCCACACTTTCGGAGGGCCTTTTGTCGCGCTCGACGAGCAGCCTGTTGAGGCGGCCCAACACGTGCTTGACGTCGCCCACAATGGGCACGTCGGCGGCGCGGTTTTTGCCGATTTCGGCCGGGTCGATATCCACGTGAATCACCTTGGCGTGGGGCGCGAAGGCGGCCAGGCGGCCGGTCACGCGATCGTCGAAGCGGACGCCCAAAGCCACGATCAGATCGCAGTGGGTGAGGGCCATGTTGGCGGCGTAGCTGCCGTGCATGCCGGGCATGCTGATGAAATTAGGATGCTCGCTCGAAAGCGAGCCCAAGCCCATGAGCGTGACCACGGCCGGCGAATCGGTCACTTCCACGAACTGCCGCAGATCGGCGGCTGCGTTGGCCGCCACGATGCCGCCGCCGGCATACACCAGCGGACGCGACGATTTCTGGATCAATTGCGCGGCGCGGCGGATTTGCCCGGTATGTCCTTCGGTGAATACTTTGTAGCCGGGCAGGTGGATGGCGGTCACCGGCTGATAATGTCCCTGACCCTGAAACACGTCTTTGGGAACATCTACCAGCACCGGGCCGGGGCGGCCGCTGGAGGCGATGTAGAACGCTTCGTGGACGGTTGCGGCAAGGTCCTCGAAGCGCTTCACCAGGTAATTGTGCTTGGTGCAGGAGCGGGTGATGCCGAAGGTATCGGCCTCCTGAAACGCGTCGCTGCCGATGAGCTTGGTGGACACCTGCCCGGTGATGGCCACGATGGGAATCGAATCCATCATGGCGTCCACCAGGCCGGTGGTCAGGTTGGTGGCGCCGGGGCCCGAAGTGGCGCAGCACACTCCTACCTTGCCGGTGGCTCGCGCGTACCCCTCCGCGGCAAAGGCGGCGTTCTCTTCGTGCCGCACCAGAATGTGCCGGATGTGATGGTCGTACAAGACGTCGTAGAAAGGAAGGGTGACGCCGCCCGGGTAGCCGAACATGCAATCCACGCCCTCGCGCGCCAGACATTCCAGCAGCATGCGTGCGCCGCTCATCAAAGTTGCCATATCTCATCCGCCTCGATCCAAAATCGGTCTATAACGAAAAAGGCCATCGGCCGGGTTTGTTCGCCCCGCCGATGGCCTTGGAAACCTGCTTTCCGATGCCTTAAGCGGGGCCGGGTAGGGCCAGGCTAATCGAGCCTACAGGAATACCTACCACGCTGGATACAACGGGGCGGCCTGTGAGGACAAGCGACATCGTAAGCTACATTCTGAGTTTAGCCCGCAAATTTTCTAAATGCAAGAGGGCATGGGGATAAATAAGATTTATGGGGGTATCATGTCGCCGAGGGCTGGGGAACATCGTCTACGTGGCGGGGGCGGAGGTAGACTGAAGTTGTGCCGGACACGGACATCCAGATCGTCTCCAACGAGGCGGGCGAACCGACTGCGGTGATAGTGCCAATCGAACTGTGGCGGGAGATCGCCTCCGAACGGGAAACCGCGTACCTGCTTAAGTCGGAGTCGATGAAGCAGCGCCTGCTGGCGGCGGCCGAGCGCCGGGAGGGGCTCTCTCTCGAGGCCGTAGTTGAGAAGCTTGGAATTTGATTCCGCCGCGTTCGAGGATTTGGCTTGGTGGATTGAGCAAGATCGGGCCCAGGCGCTACGAATTGTCCGCCTTGTTCGCGACGTCCAGCGGGAACCGTTTTCGGGCCTGGGCAAGCCTGAGCCGCTAAGACACGAACTTTCCGGGTGCTGGTCGAGGCGCATCGACCAGGAACACAGGCTGGTTTATCAGGTCTTACCGGACAAGATCCGAATTCTAGCGTGCCGCTTCCACTACTGAGGAAGATGCGCCGGACCTTCTGCTCCGATCATTCGCCGGCATTGCTACCATCGCGCCCGGCGCTCCCTGTTCAAGTATTCGTCCGCGCTGAAGCCCGACGGTTCGGGCCGACGATTGTAAGAAAAGCCGAGAAGAATCTAATCTAATCTAGGCTTGACAGCCCGCGCCACGAGTTAAGTGGACAGTATTGGGCTAGCGAACCTTGCCGGCAGCGTTTTCGAGAACTACGTTCGACAGCACGGCGGTATCGGAAGTGACGGGGAGGTGGGAGCAGAAGCCGATGCCAACGTAGAAGGGCGCGTCCAGATGCAGGTTGATCGGCGGGCGAGTCTCATGGAGAGGCGAACGATATCGATGGCCATAAATAGGTTCATTCCGTCCGGGAGCGCCGGATTCGCGTTGATTGTAACTCGCGAGAGTGCGGCTTGCCGCATGCTACATTCAAGTTTCGTGTTTCAGCGTGTCATCTGGATCGTCTTGGACAGTGTGGGAGTTGGCGCCATGCCGGATGCCGCGGCGTTCGGCGATCCGCCCGGCGCGGACACTTTGGGCAACATCGCGCGCCTCCGCGGGCTCAAGCTGCCTCATTTGGAACGGCTCGGAATCGGCTGTATAAAGCCGCTCGCCGGCATCGCCGCAGTTGAAAAGCCCAAGGCTTCCTACGGCCGCTGCACGCTGGCCTCGCCCGGCAAAGACACTACTACCGGCCACTGGGAAATGGCCGGCATTCATCTGGCCCGGCCGCTGCCGCTCTTTCCGCACGGTTTCCCGCGCGTGATTCTGGATGAGTTCGAACGCCGCATCGGCCGCCGCTCGCTTGGCAACAAAGCCGCATCCGGCACCGAGATCATTGCCGAGTTGGGCGAGGAGCACATGCGCACCGGCTCGCCCATTGTGTACACCTCGGCCGACAGCGTGTTTCAGGTGGCCGCGCACGAAGAGGTGATCCCGCTCTGGGAGCTCTACAAGATCTGCGAGACTGCCCGCGAAATCCTGACCGGCCCGTACGAAGTCGGCCGCGTCATCGCGCGCCCTTTCATCGGTGAACCCGGCAGTTTCACGCGCACCTCCAATCGCCACGATTATGCCGTGCCGCCGCCCAAGGGCATGCTGCTCGATCGACTGGCCGCCCGTGGGGTTCGTGTCGACAGCGTGGGCAAAATATTCGATGTCTTTCTGGGCCGCGGCATCGAGCATTCAACTAAAACGACCGGCAACGCCGACGGCATGGCTAAGACACTCGAGACGATGCGCGACACCGGCGCCGGCCTGATCTTCGTCAACCTGGTGGATTTCGACCAGCAGTACGGCCATCGTAACGACGTCGAAGGCTACGGCCGCGCGCTCGAGGAGTTCGATGCCTGGCTGCCGCAATTTGAAGCCGCGCTCGCCCCCGGCGATCTCGCCATCTTCACGGCCGACCACGGCTGCGACCCCACCGTCCCCGGCACCGACCACACCCGCGAATACGTACCGCTCTTCGCCTTCGGGCCAGGCGCCAAATCCGGACGCGATCTCGGCCTGCGGGCATCGCTTTCCGATATCGGCCAGACCGTGGCCGAAAACTTCGGCGCGCGCATCGAACACGGCGCCAGCTTCCTGAAAGAGATCTTATGAGAAAACCAGTCATGGCGGGCAATTGGAAAATGTACAAGACGCCCGCCGAAACTACGCAATTTTTTGAAAAGTTCCGCCCTCTGGTGGAACGGGCCACGCATTGCGAGGTGGTGATCTGTCCTCCTTTCACCAACCTTTTTGCGGCGGTGGACGCGGTAAAAGGCTCGTCCATCCGCATCGGCGCGCAGAACATCGCCTGGGCCAAGGAAGGCGCCTTCACCGGTGAGATTTCCGGCCCAATGATTCAATCCACCGGCGCCACCCACGCCATCGTCGGCCATAGCGAGCGGCGCCAGTATTTCGGCGAAACCGATCAGACCGTGCTCGATCGGACCAAGGCGGCGCTGTCGTTCTCGCTCACGCCCATCGTCTGCGTGGGCGAGCGCCTGGAAGAGCGCGAGGCCGGCAAGACCGCCGACGTCCTCGCCGCTCAATTCCAGAAAGGCATTGCCCCTCTCCAGCCCGGCCAGTTCGCCGCCATCGTGATCGCCTATGAGCCCGTCTGGGCCATCGGCACCGGCAAGACCGCCACGCCCGAAATCGCCGCCGACGCGCACCGCACCATCCGCGCCCAGGTCCTCTCAGCCTTCGGCAAGGAAGCCGCCGACGCCATCCGCATCCTGTACGGCGGAAGCGTCAAGCCCGATAACGTGAAGAGCCTGATGGCCCAGCCCGAAATCGACGGCGTCCTGGTAGGCGGCGCGAGCCTGGACCCTGTGTCGTTTTCATCCATCGTCAACTTCTGACTTCAGTCACCGGCAACCGCTCCCTGACGGTCGCGGCTCTGACTCGCGCGGGCTCACAATACCGCGAGTCAGAGCCGCGACCGTTAGGGAGCGGTTAGTATTGCCGTACAGGAATCCTGTACAATATTGGTGAGGACGCCCCCGTGGCCACCGAAACCACCTATACCAGCTTGCGCCAGAATCTAGCCAGCCTTCTGGACCAGGTAATCGACCAGCAGGAGCCCGTCATCGTTCGACGCAAAGGGTCGCGAGATGTCGCGCTCATTCCGGCTACCGAACTCGCCGGTTTGATCGAGACCGCCCACTTGCTTCGGTCGCCACGGAATGCGCGCCGCTTGCTCACGGCATTGGGTCGGGCAGAGCGAGGCAAAGGCAGGTCCACGACCGTCGCTCAACTGCGGCAAGAGATCCTCGGTGAAGCGGGAGATTAAACGAGCCGCCGTCTTTCAACCCGAGTTCAGGGATGACCTGAGATACTGGATCAGCTCCGACCGAATTACCGCGATCAGGATCCTCGACCTGGTCGAGGCAATTCTGCGCGATCCATTCCAAGGCCCCGGCAAGCCAGAGCCTCTCCGATATGTGCTCGCGGGCTGCTGGTCAAGACGAATCACGCAGGAACATCGATTGGTCTACCGCGTGAGCGCCGAAAGCGTGGACTTCCTGCAGGCTCGCTACCACTATTGATTGCCGCGCTGCCCCCACCTGCGCTCAAGCTGCCACCGCTCCAGCTCGGCAAGGGTCATGAATGAGATGCCGAGTAACCGACCACTGATGTGAACACGGTACCGCTGAGCGCGGGAGTCGCCCTTGAAGAGCATCGACACAACGTCCGTGTCGACAATCGCGGCATTCATCGCTACGGCGTGGGACCGGCGCCTTCGCGGCGCCATTGGCGAAGCCGCGGCGGCCACTCGCGCACCAGCCCATCGGCCGATTTGCTCTCGGCTTCCTCGAACAGAAAATCCAACTTACCGGCGGAGGAGTCCCGATCCATTTGCTCATCCCAAGACACCGGATCCACCGCTTGGGGTTTTACGTCTTCATGCTCTCCCATAGAAGCTCAGCCCATTGTCCCCCTGCCTCACTACGCGCATCAGCCGCAACCCTCCATAGCTCTCTTCCAACTTCACCCGCACCGAATGTTGCGCGATGACCAATTGCGGCGGGGCTTCGCCCAATCGCTCCAGCGTGGCGGCGTACTCGCCCTCCTGGCTGTAGGGCGGATCGAGGAACACAAGATCGGCCTGGCAGCGCGGCAAGGTCAGCAGCACCGGCCCGGCCAGCACCGTGGCGCGCGAGTCCAGTTCCAGCGTTGCCAGGTTCTCGCGAATCACCTCCAGCGCGGCGCGGCTGCGCTCCAGCAGGTAGACGTGCGCCGCGCCGCGGCTCAAGGCTTCGATTCCTACCGCGCCGGTGCCGGCGTACGCGTCCACGAACACCGCGCCCTCGATGCGCGACGCCAGAATATTGAATAGCGTTTCGCGCAGTTTGTCGGGCGTGGGGCGCGTGTCGTTGCCGGGAAGGCTCTTCAGCCGGCGCGAGCGAAACTCTCCCGCGATTACCCGCATCAGCCCACCATCACCAGGCCGTAGCGCCGCTGCCAATGGTCGCGAATGTAGGCCACCGCGGTGCGCAGTTCGTCGCCGGCCGGGCCGGCCACGAAACTCACCGCTTCGCGCCGTGCGATTTCCAGAATCTCGGCATCGCGCAGGATATTCGCCACGCGCAGCGACGGCAGGCCGGATTGTTTGGTGCCGAAGAATTCGCCCGGCCCGCGCAGTTTCAAATCCATCTCGGCGATATAGAATCCGTCCGTCGAATCCACCAAAGTGCGGATGCGCTCGCGCGCGGCGTCGTTCATTTTCTCAGTCACCAGAATGCAATAGCTCTGCGCGGCGCCTCTGCCCACGCGGCCGCGCAACTGGTGCAGTTGCGCCAGGCCGAAGCGCTCCGCCTGCTCCACCACCATCACCGAAGCGTTCGGCACATCCACGCCCACCTCGACTACCGTGGTGGAAACGAGAATCTGCGTGCGCCCCTCCTTGAAGCTTTGCATCGCGGCTTCTTTTTCGTCGCTGCCCAAGCGCCCGTGCATCAGCCCGATGGCGAGATCCGGGAACACCACCCGCGAAAGATGCTCATACATCTGCTCGGCCGCCTTCATGGCCTGGGTTTCGGATTCCTCGATCACCGGATAGACCACGTACGCCTGGCGGCCTTCGGCAACCTGCCGCTTCAGAAAGCTGTAGACCTGTTCCACGCGGTCGGCCGTGGCATGCTTGGTAATAATCGGCTTGCGTCCGGGCGGCAGCTCGTCGATCACCGAAGAATCCAGGTCGCCGTATATGGTCATCGAGAGCGTGCGCGGAATCGGGGTGGCCGTCATCACCAGCACGTCCGGGTGCACGCCCTTTTGCACGATCCGCAGGCGCTGCAACACTCCGAAACGATGCTGTTCGTCGATGATGGCCAAGCCTAGCTTGTGAAACTCCACGTCTTTTTCGAGCAGCGCGTGCGTGCCCACGGCAACGTGCGCCAGCCCTTCGGCCAGCAATTTCTTGAGCTGCGTCTTCTCGCGGCCGGTGAAGGAGCCCGTCAGCAGCACGGTTACATAATCCAGTTTCGAAAGAATCTGTTTGAAGTAGACCGCGTGCTGCGCAGCCAGGATTTCCGTCGGCGCCAACACCGCCACCTGATAGCCGTTTTCGATGGCAATCACCGCCGCTTCCGCCGCCACTATAGTCTTGCCGCTGCCGACGTCGCCTTGCAGCAGGCGGTTCATCGGCCGCGGCTGCTTCATGTCGTCAGCGATTTCCTGGATCACCCGCCTTTGCGCGCCGGTCGGCTTGAACGGCAACATGGCTTTGATGCGCTCGCGCACGCGGTCGTCGAGGGTGAAGGCAATGCCCGGCAGCGTGCGTGCCTTGGCGCGTTTCAAGGCGACACCGCATTCGAGCCAAAAGAACTCTTCGAAGATCAGCCGGAATTGTGCCTGCGAGCGAAAACTGTTGAGCAGGCGCAGGTCGCTATCGGGCGGAGGGAAATGGGTCTCGCAGATGGCCGTCCAGCGGTCGGGCATTTTGAGCCGCTCCAGCAGAAACCGTGGCAGCGGGTCCTCTAGCGGCTCCAGCTCTGCCAACAGCCGGTGCGTCAGGGTGCGCAGAAAACGCGCGGTAAGCTTGCCGGTGCCTTCATAGATCGGAACCACGCGGCCCACGTGCAGGGCCGCTTCGCCGGCTTCCCCTCCCTCGCCGTCGTCCGATAGGATCTCCATTTCCGGATGCAGCATTTGCAGCTCGCCGGTATAGCTGTCGAACTCCACCTTGCCGAATAAGGCCACGCGCAGCCCATCGCTCAGCACTTTGGCCAGATAGTCGCCATGGAACCACTTGCCCACCAGGATGGCGCGCGAGGCGTCGGAAAAACGGGCTTCGAAGAGGCCCAGCTTGCGGCGCTTGAATCCCGAGACCATCGACGAGCGCACTTCGGCCATCACCGTCGCCATTTCGCCCGGCGCCAATTCGGCGATGGTCTTGACATTGCTGCGGTCTTCGTAACGAAACGGAACGTAGCCCAGCAGGTCTTCGACCACGGTGAGACCTTTGGCTTCGAGCATGGCCCCACGGGCCGGCCCGACGCCCTTCAAATAAGTCAGCGGAGTGGAAAGGTCCATGCGGGGATATTCGTGTGGGGCAGGATGGCATCCTGCCGCCGATTGTCAATCGGCGCGGGTGGGTCGCCTCTAGGCGGCTAGGGGCGGGTTGCCAACCCGCCGCAGGTTACCAACCTGCCCCACAACTTACTGCATCGCCATTTCGGCCGGCTGCTCGAGCGCGGGCTGTTTGTGCTTGCACTCCGGGTTGGGGCACTGCCATACGGTGCCCGATTTCAGCCACTTCTCGGTCATATAGGGGCTGCCGCATTCGGGGCATTTTTCCGCGATCGGCTTGGCCCAGGCCACGAAATTGCAATCGGGCCAGCGGTTGCAGCCATAGAAGGTCTTGCCGCGCTTCGAGCGCCGTTCCACCACCTCGCCCTCGCTGCACTCCGGGCACTTTACCCCAATGGTTTTCTGCTTTACGTACTTGCAGGCCGGGTAATTGCTGCAGGCGGTGAATTCGCCATAGCGTCCGTGCTTCAGCACCAGGTGGTTGCCGCATTGCGGGCACTTTTCGTCGAGCGGCTGGTCGGGCTTTTTCTGTTCTCCGCCGATCTGCTTGGTGGTCTTGCAGTCCGGGTATCCGGTGCAGGCCAGGAAGGTTCCGAAGCGGCCCTTCTTGAGCACCATGGGGCGGCCGCAGTTTTCACAATATTCTTCGTCGCCCTGCTCGGCCAGGTCCACCTTGTCCACGTCCGGCAGGTCCACCGTAAGCTCGCGCGTGTAGGTGCACTCGGGGTAGCCGGTGCAGGCGATGAAACTGCCGTGCTTTCCCCACTTGATCACCAGCGGTTTGCCGCACTTCTCGCAGATCAAGTCGGTGGGTTTTTCCATCCGCTTGATGTCGGTCATGTGCTCTTCGGCGTGCTTCAGGTCTTTGTCGAAGCGCTGATAGAAATCCTGCATGGCCGCGCGCCAGTCGAGCTTGCCATCCTCGATCTCGTCCAGCTCTTCTTCCATCCGCGCCGTGTACTTCACTTCGAAGATGTCGTCGAAGCTCTCGAGAAGCAGATCCGTCACCACCATGCCCAGCTCGGTGGGAGAGAAGCGGCCGCCTTCTTTCTTGACGTACTCGCGCTCCTGAATGGTGGAAAGAATCGAGGCGTAGGTGGAAGGCCGGCCCACCCCATCGGCTTCCAGGCGTTTCACCAGGGTCGCTTCGTTGTAGCGCGGCGGAGGCTCGGTGAAATGTTGCTCCGGCCGCAGCGCCCTGAGGCGCAGCCGCTCGCCTTCGGCCACCAACGGCATCCGATGCTCGGTGTCTTCGTCGTCGGCCTCGTCCTTGCTCTCCTTGTAGACTTTCAGGAACCCGTCAAACTTCAGCACGGAGCCGGTGGCGCGGAAGGTGTACTCCACCTCGTTCTTGCCCCTGGCAACCACATCGATGGTGGTTTGGTCAAATAGCGCCGGCACCATCTGGCAGGCCACAAAACGGTTCCAGATCAGCCGGTAGAGCTTCATTTCGTCTTCCGCCAGATACTTTTCGAGCATCTCCGGCGTGAATGCCATGGACGTGGGCCGGATGGCCTCGTGGGCATCCTGGGCGTCCTTTTTGGATTTGTAGAAGTTGGAGCTCTCGGGCAGATACTGCTTGCCGTAGCGCTCGCCGATGTAATCGCGCACGTCGCGAATGGCGTCGTCGGAAATCCGCGTGGAGTCGGTGCGCATGTAGGTGATCAGACCTACCGTTTCCTTGCCGACCTCGGCGCCTTCATACAGCCGCTGCGCCAGCATCATGGTGCGCTTCACGCTGAAGCGCAGCTTGCGCGAAGCCTCCTGCTGCAACGTGGAGGTGATGAACGGCGCCACCGGATAGCGCTTTTTCTTGCGCGTGCCTACCGATTTGACGACATACGCCGCGCCGTCGAGCTGCGCCACCACCTCGCCCGAAGTCTCGGCGGATCCGAGCTCGGCCGCTTGATCGCCGATACGCGTGAGCCGCGCCGTCAGCACCGGCGGCTTCTTCGCGGCCAGATCGGCATCGATGGTCCAGTATTCCCTGGGTACGAAGGCGCGGATCTCGCGCTCCCGCTCCACGATCAGCCGCAGCGCCACGGTCTGCACACGCCCCGCCGATAAGCCGCGGCGCACTTTGTCCCAGAGCAGCGGCGAAATCTTGTAGCCCACCAGCCGGTCCAGCACGCGCCGCGCCTGTTGCGCATCCACCAGGTTTACGTTTACCTGGCCCGGCGTTTCCATCGCTTTGCCGATGGCTTTCTTGGTGATCTCGTTGAACATCACCCGGTAGATTTGCGGGCCGTTCTTCCCGTTCTTTTTATCTCTGAGCTCTTCCTGCAGGTGATAGCAGATCGCTTCCCCTTCGCGGTCCGGGTCGGCCGCGAGATACACGAAATCGACTTTCTTGGCGGCTTGTTTCAACTCCGCGATGAGCTTTTTCTTGCCTTCGATGACCTCATAATGCGGTTCGAAACCCGCCTCCACGTCCACCGCGAGGTCGCGTTTGGGGAGATCTTTAATATGACCGAGCGAAGCCTTCACTACGAACTGCTTGCCCAGGTATTTATTGATGGTTTTCGCCTTTGCAGGCGATTCCACGATTACCAGAGCTTTTGCCATATAGTATGAATTTTTCTTCTCGCCGCACGGGTGAGTGCCGCCCCGGCGTCCAGGGATGGCGAGTTATGGTTCGACGTTACCACACTTTCACAAAGTTCTTGCCTGGCAATTGCTTCGCCAGACCCAGCATTTCCAATTCAAAGAGTGCGGCAATCAGTTCCGAAGCCGACGTATCTCCTATCTTTTCAATCAAATCGTCCAAATGAATCGGAACATCCACGGTAAGTTCTTCCAGCACCCGGCGGGCAGTGGCATCCAGTTCCGGTCCGGCCGGCCCGGGCGTTTCACCGGTCTCCGCCAGAATCTTCTGCTTCCCCTGTTCAATTAGATGACGGCGGGATTCGGGCGGTAGTTCCGTCACCACGTCATTCCAGTCCTGAACCAGGTGAGCCCCCTGCTTTATCAACAAGTTAGGTCCCCAACTGGCCTTTGAGGTGACATTTCCTGGGACCGCGAATAGCTCCCTCCCTTGGTCCAATGCCAGCTTGGCCGTGATGGCCGAGCCGG
This sequence comes from Bryobacteraceae bacterium, assembly GCA_049511335.1. Classification (GTDB taxonomy): domain Bacteria; phylum Acidobacteriota; class Terriglobia; order Bryobacterales; family Bryobacteraceae; genus JBEKYD01. The sequence goes on from JBEKYD010000025.1 coordinate 32,335, forward strand.
AATACTGCGCGCCTTCCACCACCAACACTCCCAGGCTCAAGCCGCTGATGATCCGGTTGCGGATAGGGAAATTTTGCGGGAACGCCGTCGCGCCCATGGGAAATTCCGACACAATCAGCCCCTTGGCCGCGATTTCGGTCGCAAGCTTTCTGTTTTCTGAAGGATAGACGACGTCTACGCCGGACCCCAGCACCGCTACCGTCTGCCCGCCGGCGGCTAGCGCGCCGCGATGCGCCGCCGTGTCGATGCCGCGAGCCATCCCGCTGGTAATCGCAAGCCCCGCGTGCGCCAGGTCGCCCGAAAACCGCTCCGCCACCGCCAGCCCGTAGGCCGAAGGACGGCGCGTGCCCACGACTGCCACCTGGTGGGAGCACAGCAGTTCCGTCCGGCCCCGGACATAGAGCACCACCGGCGGATCGAAGATCCCGCGCAGGAGCGCCGGGTAGCGTGGGTCGTTCCAGGTCACCAGTTCCGCCCCCGCCTCCGCCATCTTGTTCTGCTCGTTGGCCGCGTCCTCAAAAGTGCAGCCGCTCGCGATCGATTGCGCCGCCGCGCCGCTCAGCCCGGCGGCTTCCAGTTCCGTGCGCGAGGCCCGGAATATGGCCCGCGGCGTGCGGAATCGCTCCAGCAGCTTGCCGCTCGAGCGTGGGCCCAGCCCCGGCGCCAGCCTCAAGGCCAGCCAGTAAAGCTCCTCTTCGCGGCTTGTGGTGGGAGTAGCCGTTTCCATTCGTCTGCGATCCTTACCCTATCAACCGGACAACCTCATTGGCAACTCGCTACACTCGGATGACGCACCCATGAAACAGGACGCATCCTATTTTAGTGACAAGTCGCCCGAGCTTATCTACATCGCCAAAAAGCTGCGTGACGCCCTCCGCCTGGAATCCGTTTTCACCCAAGCCGGCATCGACTACGGCGTCGAGACCGACGAATACAAAGGTGGCATCGTTTTTAGTAGTGTCCGCACTGGGGCTTTTTTCTACGTTTTACCTGAAAGTTTGCCTGCGGCGCGGGAGATCATGCTCCGGAACCGGTTTAAACCGTTTGAAATGTGAGGTTTCAAGGGACAGACCTACGCTCCTGACGCGATCGCCGCCCTGACATCCTTGAGCGACAGCATCAAGTGCAGCGTGCCCGCCGGGAACTCGTCAAAGTTGAAATGCTCGTAGAACGCTTTCGCCTCCGCATCGATCGCATGGACCAGAATGGCGCGCGCTCCGACAATCTCGGCAGCCGAGGCGACTCGGTAGAACGCGTCTTTCAGGAGGGCGCCGCCCAGACCACAGCCTTGTTCGGTTCGATCGACGGCCAAACGCGCCAGCAGGATCACCGGGATCGGATAGTCAGGCGGCATTTCGGCGATAATGCCCGGCGGGCAGTCTCGCCTGTCCACGGAGCCTACGGTCAGCGAGTAGTAACCGGCCACAGATCCGTGCCGGTGCACGACGTAGGTTTGGGAGGAATCAGCCTCCTGATTCTTCAGTGCATGCCGCTTGAGAAACAGATCGAGCGGGTGCTTGCCGGATTTGAAGGTCTTCGACCGATGGGCGGCTGTGAGCTTTTCAACTTGCGATAGAGGCTCTGCGGGAGGCATGGAACCGGCGGTTTCCGGCATGTTGGTCTGGCGACAACGAGGCTAGCACAAATTCGCCCTAGCCTGGACTTGCCAAGAACTGCCGATCTGGCGTACAATGTACGTACAGGTCAATGCCAATGCCTTCAACCTTGAAAGAACCACGCTCGCGACGCCTGAATCTTAGGACTTCGGCGCAACAGGAGGAACTCATGCGTCGCGCCGCCGAGACGCGCGGTGAAAGCTTGACCAGCTTCATCATTCACAGCGCGTGTGCGGAGGCCGAACAGACGCTTGCCGACCAGCGCCACTTTTCCTTGGATCCGGATCAGTGGACCGCTTTTGTGGCCGCTCTAGAGCGCCCGGTCCAGGCGAAGCCACGGTTACGGCGCCTGTTTTCCGAGCCCAGCGTCCTCGAACGGCAGCCTTCGTAATTTTCGATCGCCGAATTTCCAAGAACGGCTCCTCCGCGACCGTAGGAACGCACCCTCAGCGTGTCATGGCGTATCATGAAACGTCAAGTTGCTTTGGCTCCTGGCCTTTGCGCGCTAAGATTGTCCTCAAATGAGGCTTGTAGGTCTGAAGGCTGCGGCGATCGAGATCCGTCAAGCCATCGATCAGTGCCGGAGTCAGGGTCTCCCCTCTCCCTTTTTCTTCATGGTCGGCGCCGGCATCTCTCACCCGCCCCTGCCTCTCGCCGCCGAAATTCAGGCCAGATGCAAAGAAAAAGCCCATGAATACGGTAAGGACGCGCCCCCGCCCTCGAGTGCTCCTATCGATGCCTACTCTTACTGGTTCGAACAGGCCTATCCTCACCCCGAGCATCGCCAGAGGTTCCTCCGCGGTTTGATGGAGAAAAGCCCCATATCCCCCGCCAATTTCCGGCTGGCGTATTTGCTGCTCGAAAGCACCGTCGCCAACCTGGTCGTGACCACGAATTTCGACGACTTTCTGTCCCGCGCGCTCACCCTCTTCGGCCGCCGCCACATCGTCTGCGACCATCCCCAAACGCTGGAGAGGATCGACCTCCGGTCCGAAGACGTTCAGATCCTCCAGATCCATGGCTCCTACTGGTTCTACGATTGTTGCAACTTGAGGGGAGAGATTTCGGACCGGGCCAGGAGCTCTCCGTCTACATCCTTCACGACCCCGTCCATGCTGGACGCTATTCTCCAAGCCCATTCGCCGCTCGTGGTCGGCTACAGCGGATGGGAGGGCGACGTTTTCATGACCGCCCTCCAGCGCCGCCTCGCTGCCGCTCTGCGTACCAACCTCTATTGGTTCTGCTACAGAAGGCGCGACGCCGATGCACTCCCCGCGTGGCTCAGGGCGAGTCCGAATGTCTGCGCCGTTGTGCCGGAGGAACGGGCTCCAGCCGGCGCCGTGGGAAAACCGCTCCCGGCGCCGGAGGAAGCCGCTTCCTACGCGAGCTCGGCCGTTTAGCGGCACGACCCTGTCCTGAGCGCCACGGTCGTTTTCGACGAGCTGATCCTCCGTTTCGGCCTGGAGGTTCCTCAACTTATCGGAGACCCGTTAGGGTTCTTCGCGGACCAATTGAGGACCTCCCTGTTGGGAGCCGATGCGGACGAGCCGGAAAACGACGTCTATGCCATTCGCTCCGTTATCGAGCGCCTCGGCAGATTGAAGGGGCAGGCGATAGAACTATCGAAGTCGGAGCTAAAGCTCGAGTCCTTTCGCAATGCGGTCCGCCAGTCGGATCATCGCCAGGCGATCCGCCTGGCGAACTGGATCCCCCTGCGGCATCTTGCGGTCGAAGAGCTTCGGGAACTGACTTCCGCTCTCGCAGACGAGGCGTCCGCTCTCAGCGACAACTCCGAAGACGAGTTGAAGCGCTACGACCGGATCGTCGCAGCCGTGGAGCGGCTTGAGCAATTGGGCCAGAACGACCCCACAATGCGACACCGGGCCGCGAGGGCCCTGTTCTACAAAGGCTTCACGCTGGGGATCTTGAAGCGTAGCGAGGAAGAAATCGGCGTGTACGACGAGGTCGTGCGCCGGTTTGGCGAGGATACCCAGCCGGGAGTGCGCGAACTGGTCGCGAAGGCCCTGGTCAGCAAGGGCTTCGCGCTCGCGGCCTCGAACCGTAGCGAGGACGCCATCGGTGCGTACGATGAGGTGGTCCGCCGGTTCGGCGAGGATACCCAGCCGGGAGTGCGCCAGGAGGTCACGATTGCCCTGTTCAACAAAGGCAACAGGCTACGGGCCCTGAAGCGTAGCCCGGGCGCGATCGGCATCTACGACGAAGCGGTCCGCCGCTTCGGCGATGCCACCGAGCCGGCGTTGCCCGAGCCGGTTGCGAAGGCCCTGGTCAACAAAGGCGTCGCGTTGGGGGCCTTGAACCGTAGCGAGGACGCTATCCGCGTGTACGATCAGGTCGTACGCCGGCTTGGCGACGCTCGCGAGCCGGCGTGGCGCGAACTGGTCGCGAGTGCCCTGCTCAACAAAGGCGTCGCGCTGGGGGACCTGAACCGTAACGAGGACGCGATCAGCACCTACGACGAAGTGATCCGCCGCTTCGGCGATGTCACCGAGCCGTGGTTACGGGAACAGGTCGCGAAAGCCAAAGCCGCGAAAAAAATGCTTAGCCGGAAGCCCCGTAAAGTTTGAGGCCTCACGCTTTCACCTGTCCCTCCCGAGCCCGCTCGGAGTCTCGATATTTTCGATCAGCAGACTTCGCCAAATCCTAACTAACCGCTTAAATTGCAAAGAGTTATCCTTTAGCAGGCGCAAAGTCCCTCCTTCCGCCATGCTAAATAGGAATCGTGGAGTACCAAGCTCGACAACCGCGGCGCACCCTCACTCATGCACAAAAATGCACAACACCGAGCCCAACCCGTCCTTACGAAGCGAACCCACCGGTCCCCGTAAGCGATTGAACAGCATGAGTTTACTGTGGGGCAGGTTGCCAACCTGCGCGCTGATCGCCAATCGGCGCAAAGTTGACCTAGGCCCGAGCCCAGGCCGTGTGCACGCGCACACCATCCGGCGTACGCAACCATGCACAACAGGAACCCAAGCCGCCGTCACCAAACGCACCAAAGCTCTGGCGCAACCACAAGAAACAAAAGTTCTACGCCTCCGGCCGGTCGTACCCGTTCAATCGCCGCACCCAGACGTTCCGATAGCGGACGGGGTCGTGGTGGGCCTGCAGCATGAGCGGTTCTTCGGGGGCGTGGGCGGTGTAGGTGGCGACCTTGCGGTAGACCATGGCGCCGCGAATTTCTTTGTGGTGATGGACCACCACGTCATTATAGAAGACGGTGACGTACCCCGGACGCACCAGTTTTTGGCCGTCGAAGCGGGGCGCGTCGAAGACGATGTCGTAGGTGTTCCACTCGCCGGGGCGGCGGGCCGGGTTTACCAGGGGTGGCCACTGGCCGTAGATGGCGCCGGCCTGCCCATCGGCGTAGGTGGGGTTCTGCCAGGCGTCCAGCACCTGGATCTCGTAACGGCTCATGATCAGCACGCCGCTATTGCCGCGCGCCTGGCTGTTGGCGTGAATCTCGGTGGGCGAAGACCATTCCACGTGGATCTGGCAATCGCCGAACTTCTCGCGGCTGAGCAGATCGCCCGTTTCCGGCGCGACCTCGAACCAGCCGTCGCCCACTTTCCAGCGAGCGTCGACGAGCTTGCCGGCGTCCGCGCCCTTGCCGCGCTGCACCCAGCGGGAAAGATCGCCGCCGTCGAACAGGACCACGGCATCCGACGGTGGGCCGCCGGGAGTATTGGCGGGCTGAATGTGTTCGGGATGCGGCCGGTTGGGGTCGTGCACGTGCCAGGGCAGGCCCGGCAGCATGGGCGTATCGGTGAAACCAAGGTCGCGATTGGTCTGCGGGGCCGCGGCTTGCTGCGCGCGGAGAGCCGCGGCGGGAATCCCGGCGGCGGCCAGTTTGAGAAAAGTCTGGCGAGTCATGGAAGGCTTCGAGACGATCTTACCGCAGGCGTGGTGGCACAAGCTTTAGCCTGCCCTAAATGTCTTTCCTAGCGCCGGCGCCCTGCCCGTAGCGCCGGCGCTCTCGTTCGCCGGTGCTTTTGGAGTACTCGTGAAAGCTCAGTCCAAGAGGCCAATTTCCGAAGCCGAGACTCGCTGCCAGCAGGGATTGGCGGCTGGGCTGCTTGTGAAGCCGGCGGATTGGGTCCGCGGTTGAAAAAACAAAATTACGGCATAGGTAAACCTATTAATTTCTGTTGGTTAGGACCAGTTTTGGCCTCGCTCATTGGAGGGTGTCTTCTTGTGCAATTTGTGCATTTTATGGTGAAATCCGGTCTGTCGCCGTCCGCCGCCCCGTGGCAACCCCGCTCCACTCCCATTCCGGATGAACAAGGACGAGCCGCTCCGTGCATGAGGACGCGAATTACGTATATGTCGATTAAGATACGCTCGGGCTCTGATTTTGTGCATTTTCCTGCATTTACGCCTCTTTTGGCGCGGCAACGTGCCCGGATAGTCCCGACAACGGCAGGCACGGGAGCCCGCACCACTTTGTTTACCCTGACTGGCGAGTTTCCTCCCTCGACCATGATAGAACGGCGGGAAGAGGCTGTTTTTGGCTAGCGTTTTGTTTTCAGTAGGTTACGGGATTAAATGGGGCGTGACTCAGCGCTGCCGCGGTGGACCTTTATCGGAGCCGCGCCGACAAAAACTGGGGCTTGACGGATTGCCTCTCGTTCGTGATCATGAAGCAGCACGCTCTGACGGAGGCGCTCACCACCGATCGCCACTTCGAGCAGGCGGGCTTCAGAGCCAAGATGCTCGATCAGCCCTGAGCGTTGTGGGCAGCCTGGCCGTCCCCGTCGCAAAGGCTGTTTGCGATGCCCCCACGATGCCCAGGTCCCACGATCCCCGTCACAGAAGTACGCAGAAAAACACAGAAGTACGCAGAAAAACAGCGCAGTTCAGGCTGTTTGAATGTATAAGGGCTGAGATGGAAAAGGGTTCTCCTGAGCGCTACAATTTCAACGCCGGTTTAGCAGAACCGGCGCAGAAAGGACAAACAGGAGAACCCAATGACCATCAGTCACTATATCGGATTCGATGTACACAAGAAAAGCGTCAGTTACTGCGTGAAGACCGCCGACGGGCGGATCGTCGAAGAAGGCAGGCTGCGGGCGACCGGTGGCATTGCTGCGCAGCATCCGCGGGGTGGGCGCGGTGACGGCGCTGACTTGGGCGCTGGAAATCTGCGATCCGCAGCGGTTCGCGTCGATCGGCGACGCGGTGAGTTACTGCGGGCTGACCTCGGCGCTGGTGGAATCGGCGGACAAGCAGCAGCGGGGGCCGATCTCGAAACAGCGCAACGCGCATCTGCAAACGGTGCTGATCGAAGCGGCCAAGCTGGCGCCGCGGTGGAATCCGCAACTGGCGGCGCTACACGAGCGCGCGCTGCAACACGGGCACCGCAACCGGGCCACCCTGGAGGTGGCGCGCAAACTGGTGGCGTACCTGTTGGCGGTGGACAAATCCGGCCAGCCGTTCCAGGTTCGCACCGCACCGGCAACCGAAACGGAGGCACAGAAAGTGGCGTAAGAAAAAGCTCAGAGCCCACCAGCGGGAATGGTTGTTTTCCCACCGGAGCCGCCCGTCGTGAACTGCCCGGTAGCAGAACGGTCCTCGCCGTCAAGGGTTCGCTACGCCGCGCCAAAAGCGGGCGCGCCCTTGACGGCTGCGGGCCGTTCTGCCGGCAGAGGTATCGCGACGGGCGGCTCCGGCGGGAAAACAACCCCTCAAGGTGTGCCACACAGCG
>JBEKYD010000026.1:0-39459 GCA_049511335.1 Bryobacteraceae bacterium
CCAATCCGGGTTGCGCGCTCGGATTCAGAACTGCTACAAAACCAACCGTCGGGTTGTACGAGTTTCCCGGGTAGACCGCCTGGAACGCGCCGGAACTTACCGGAAGACCGGCGCCAAGCGTAGTTCCGCAGATGTAAATGTTGCCGTGCGCATCCGCGGCGACGCCAAAGATATCCACCGCGCCAGAAGCGCCGAAGAATGTGGAGTATTGAATGGTGTGGGCCGGCGCGATTTTGGTTACGAAACTGTTGTTGTACGTGCCGTGTCCGCTGATCAGGCTTTGGACGGCGTTCTGGGTTACGGGAAAATCCTGCGACTGGGTGATTCCAGCCACGTAGATGTTCCCCGCCGAATCGACGGCTATCGCTTCGGGCTGATCGTCCTCGGAACCTTCGAGATACGAAGAAAAGAGCAGCGTTGCGCCTGACGGCGACAATTCGGCGACATAGCCGTGCTCACAGGCGCCACTGGTTCGGTTGCCGTCTATGATCACCACGCAGGTGCCGTTGCTGTTATAGCCGGAGCCTTGTGGCAGTGCATTTTGGATGGGGAGATTGCCGTAGGCGGTGCCCACGAAGTAGGCGTTGCCGCTCTGGTCCACCGCAACTCCGTAGGCCGCGCTTCCTACCACTTGAGTCCCGTTGGCATCGAAGTAGGTCGAATACACCAGCGAGGCCTTGCCCGAAGCGGCCGGATTGAACTTAGCCACATACGAGATCTGAGCGCCGGATGGGTTCGAGGAGAACGTGGGATACAGGGCATTCTGGGTGGGAAAGGCGGATTCGGAGGCGGCGTTGCCGCAAACGACGATATTGCCCTGGGGATCGATCGCGATCCCGGTCACCGAAACGGGTCCAGTGCCGCCGAGCAGCGAGGCGTAGGTCATCACTGGATCGCTCACCAGGGGTCTCGAGCGGTCGTACGAATCCACCACGAACCCCGCGCTACGCTTTCCGCGCACCACCCAACGCCCACCGATCGGCTTGCCGTCCTGCTGGATCGCGGGCCGAAGATTGCGCATCTGGGCCGAGCCGCTCTTCAGCACCAGGTTGCCGCCTTCCTCGCTCAGCCGTTCGATGCCATCGAAGGTCAGCCGGATACGCGATGGGTCCGCGCCTGGCCGCAGCACGAAATCGTATTCGAGCTGGCCGGGATTGCCGTAGAAAACCACGTCGATGCCGGGATACGCGTCGCGATAACGCACCTTGCTGAAATGCGGCACGCGGGTGTGCCATCGGGAACGGTCGTTGCCGGTGAAGTAATTGCTGATGCCGGGCTGAGGTTCCTCGCTCTCGATCTTGGGATTGGCATTGCCGCCTTCGAAGCGGATTCCCATGCCGCCGAGCCTGACCCCGCGTTCGGTGAGCCACAGCGTGGCTTCGGGCGCTCGCGCCAGGAATTTCACCCGCGCGTCCGCCTGGCCGACGTTGGGCTCGAACGCCAGCGGAGTCACCGGAATCCGGTCCATATCGGCGGACAACAACAACGGCGCGCACAGCGGCGCGCACAGCAACCAGGACAGTTTCCGTGAGTGCAAGGGCTGGATTCTATACTCCTTTCGAACCGGTGGAACCCTTCGCGTGAGCCGGACGGTGCCGCGTTCCGGCCGTCGATTTGGCCTTCGCCGAACTTTCGACATTCTTTCAGTTAGGAGCCTTCGAGATCAATCGTGTCTTTCGTTATGTGTAAGTTGCTCCGCCCAGCCTCAGTCCTTTCGCCTATGCAACCTCAGGTGATCTCCATAGCAGTCGGCTCTCAGCGGTCAGCTTTTGGGTTGGGGGACGCGGACGGGTGTTGCGGATGGCTTAAATTGCTTTGTTTCAGGGGGCCGTTCTGGGACGGCGTAAAAACGCGTGACAAAACCCGTGACAGGCTACTCGTTTCCCGTTTCTTTGAGGAGGCGCGAGCTAAGTCCACCTTTACGATACTGGTTAAGTTACCGTGGCACAGACGAGCAAGAAATGTGGAAACGTGTAGCCTGTCACTCGTTTGATGAGGTTTGAAGGATATGGAATTCGCGGTACCCACTTCTGCGACCGGTCGTCCAGTTCGGGGTCCGTCCAGGCGCACGTAAAAGTCGTCACCTCGGCTCCATTTAACGCCCTCGCGTTATTTGGCCGGGCGGACTCTGGGTTCGGACGCGTCACGGAACGGAACATGAAACTTGCGGGCGATTTCCGGCCAGAACTCGCGCAGGACGTCGAATCCCGTATCCTGCAGGATGTTCCAACTCACTTGCGGGGCGGTGGAGCCGAAACCGTGCGTGGTGCCAGGATGATAGACATCGCTGAGAAGCACCCCCGAGGTGGTGCCGGCCCATTCCGAGATATTGGGCATGCGCTTGCCACTGTCGGTATGCGCGACCAACGCATGCTCGAGCGCGTGCAGCAGGCGGCGTCCTCCGCTGCCGCGGCCCTGCCGGTAGTAACGGGGATCCTCGGAGAGAATCGTCGGAAACAGAAATTCCGAGAAAAAACGTCCCGATGCGTCGCTCGCTTCGTTCGCCCCCTCCCGGCGGCCATAGCCCTTCATGCCTTGTCCGAAGGCGCTTTCGCTGTTCTCGGCCTGGTCCACTGCGGAGTTGAACGCAACATTGAGCAGTGTGAATGGATTGACGGTGTCCTGCACGAACAAAATGAATTTGTCCTTCACTCCAAGGGCACACAGCACGTCGCCCGGTTTATAGTGAGGCACGTGAACCGACGGCCGGTCGAGCTTTCCGGCCAACGTACCAACCAGTTTGGCGGACGGACCGTCATAATCCTGCCAGCGGACCATCGGCGGAGGCTCCAGACACGTCACACCAGCGGCGCCGGTCGCGCGCTTCGCCTGCTCCTGTTCGGGCGTCGTGGGCTCGGGTGTCGCTGGTTCCTGCGCCCAGAGCGCCCCGTGCATGGCCATCGTTAAAACAGCCATCATGAATGCAGGCGGCATGAAGGCATGCGGCATGGCGATGAAGGCAACGGACGAACGGGGTCGAAGTCCCACAAATAGGTTTAGCACAGTCAGCACCTACTGGTAGATGATCCGTGCGCGGGGCGATCAGCGATGGTCGTCCCTGCCGCGATATCCACTTAACCGGAAATGGGGAAATGGGATGGGGAAATGGGACAGCCTGAACTTGCACCTTTTCGACCTGCCGAAAAAGTCGCAATCGGCTCCGTCCCCTTTTCGTGCTTTCTCGGAATCCTTCGCGGACCGCCTTGCCGGCGCGTTCCGCCCGCGTGGTAGCTTCATTTCTTCAACATGCTTCCCTGAACGCAGCCGCGCTGCCATATCGTTCGCCACCCGAGTTGTTGCCACCGCCCGCTGCCTCCATCCCGCTCTTGTCGGATAAGTCCAGCCCCATAAAGCGATTGCCTGTCTTCTGGCTGGCCTCCGCCGTGTCGGGCACTTTCGGATACTGTGCCAATCTGCTCTGTCCCCTTTTCCCGCTGGCGAAAAGGTATTAGTTCAGGCTGACCCACTTCTTCCACTCTGTACAATCCGTTCGATGTGGCGGCGGGCCAAGAGATCGGCAGCGCCCACGATCCCACCGGCAACAACACGGTGGGCCGGGTGACGGTGGTGTTCCGCGGCAACGGGGCGCAGGTGCCTCGAACGTCATTCCCTGTAAAACCTGGCCCCGGCGATGGTGGCCAGGATGAGCGCGGGCAGGGTTCCGATCATCAGCGGGATGACAGTGCGCGGCGGAAAAAGTCCGAAAGAGCACCACGTGGCGTCTCCCAAGCTTACGATGAACCACCACGCAAAAGCTGCTACGATTGCGGCCTTCGCCCCGGGCTCGTAGAGCGGCCGGATGGCGGCGTAAAGCCACAGAATGGAGATGCCTTCAACGAGATCGATTACGACATTGAACAGCACGAAGCCGGGCGTAGGCGCGCCGAGACGGTTATGGGGCAAAGCAGCGAAATCCCGGCCGAGCAGTGCGGTGACCATGCCGCCGAGTACGATCCAAACGATTCCGGCTAGCTAGCAGTCCGCAGAGGAGCACGCGGGACCAATTGATTTTGCTCATACGTCGAATTGTACACGCCCACTGCAGCGCTCGACCCTTGGCTGTTTAATTCACCGCGATGGTGACGCCCTTCTGGCTGGTCCAGTTTCCAATGATTACCAGTAGGGGAACCGATGAGCCGGGCGTGACACCGTTGGGCACGATGGCGTTCACTTGTACCAGGCCGGCGATGGCGCCGGGCGCGCCGCCCGAGTAGGAGGCAACTTCGGCTGGAAGTCCACCGATGGCCGCCGTCGTGGCGAGCGCCAGATAGGGCAATGGCTGAGTGGACAGGGTAACCGAGGCGTCCGTGCTGGCCGGATTGGTGACGCCGCCACCGGTGAGGTAGATTTGGATGACCGAGCCGCGCGCCGCCGGGCGGGCCACGCTATTGATGCTGGAATCCTGGTTCAGCACCGCACCGGAGCCGGAGCCGGAACCGTCCAGGGTGTAGATTCCCGGGGATGCCGCCTGCACGTTCAGAATGCTGGGAGCGGACGCCCCTTCCTGGTAGGTGACGGTCATCGCCGTGGTGACTTGGCTGGCCACTTCGAATGGCACCACGGCGTTCACCTGCAGGTTCGACACGTAAGTCAGCGCGGCGGCTTTTCCATCGAACAGCACCTGGGCGCCTCCCAGGTTAGTCGCCACCGAGCCGCTCGAAGTGAGCTGCAAACCGACGCCCGTCGCCGGTCCCAGATTGGTTCCGAAGATGGAGACAATTTCGCCCGGCGCCACCACCCCGGACGCCCCGGATGCCGGCGCGAAACTAGCGGAGTTATCGATGGCGGCGATCTGCGGGGTGGGCGCGGCGGCGGCCTGCTGGGTGACCGAAAAAGTCAGCGTTCCGATGGAAATGCTGCCGGCGCGCGCCGCTCCCGTGTTGGCGGCGACAGTGTAACTCAGGTTTCCCGGACCGGAGCCGCTCGCATTAGAGATATTGATCCAATTGGTGTCGCTATACGCACTCCACGAACAGCCGGCCCCGGTGGTTATCGCCAGCATCCCGGTGCCTCCGCCGGCGGCGAAGGACGCGTTGGCTGGCGCAAACGACAGATTGCTGTTCGACCCATCCTGATTGACGGTAAATTGCAGCACCGGGTATGGATATGCCGCACCGAGAGGCACCTCGGTGCTGGAGCCGGCTTCCACCGTGAGCGATCCGGAACGGCTCGCAACGCAGGCGTTCGCCGTGACCGAATAACCGATAGCGCCGTTCGCGGCGCCGCTCGCGCCCGAAATAACGGTGATCCAACTTGCGTTGCTCCAGGAGTTCCATACGCAGTTGCTTTGGACGGCGAATGTCGAAGATCCCGCGCCCACTCCGATTTCGTAGGCCGTGGAAGGCAAAGTGAGGGAGCAGGGAGACGCCTGCTGGGTGACTGCAATCGTTGCCTCGGTTCCGGCCGCCGAGTCCGCGATGGTTACGTGTGCCGTGCGCGCCGCCGGCTGCAGGTTGGCGGTCACGACATAAGTGATGGTGTAAGTCCCGGTGAATTGCCCGGTCTGCTGACCGTTGAAGGTAAGCCAGGAGGAGTCCGATGCATAGGTCCAGGTGCAGAAACTGGGGGCCGTTACGGAAATCGGTCCCGTGGCGCTGGCGTAGGAAACCGAAGCAGCTTGCGGCGGATTGACCGTATACGTGCATTGCGCGGCGAGCGGCATCGCCGCCAAGAAAGCGAGGAGCAGCCTCATGTTTCGATGGTATTACGAAGTCACAAGGCAGGAGACAGAAGGCAGTACCAGAAGGGCGATGTGGAGCGCCCCCGCGGCGCGAGCCTCCAGGCCTGCAGAGTCGGCTTTCGAGCCGACTTTTTGAAGGCCGGGAGGAAGTTATCGGCGTTCATCGGCGGCTCGAATTGACTCAATTCAGCAAGCGGCCCTGGCGCAAATAGGCTGGGGTGTCCAGGTCGTCCAGATCGATGGCCGGTTCCGCCTCCGACAGAATCGCCGCTTCCGGCATGATCGGCTCGGGCTCCAAAATCGGTTCGGGCATCCGTACCGGCATGGGCAGCGGCTCCGGCTGGGGTGCGGCAATCACCGGCAACTCGATGGCTTCCATCGGTTTGGGGCGCTCGCGGACCGCGGCAGTGGCCGGCTGAAACCCCGTGGCGATCACGGTTACCTTCACCGCGTCCGCCATCTTTTCGTCCAGGATAGCGCCGAAAGTGATCTCTACCGCTTCGCAACGCGTAGCTTCCCGGATCAGGTTGCAGGCATCGTCGACGTCCTGAAAGCTCATCTGTTTCGAGCCGGTGATATTAATCAAAATGCCGCGCGAGCCGGTGATCTCGACGTCTTCGAGCAGCGGGCAGTTGATGGCCGCGCGGGCCGCCTCCACCGCCGCGTTTTCACCCCGCCCCGTCGCCGTCCCCATCATGGCGTAGCCCATGCCGGCCATCACCGAGCGGATATCGGAGAAATCCCGATTGATGACGCCGGGGGTGTTGATGATGTCGCTGATGCCCTGTACGGCTTGCCGCAGCAGGTCGTCGGCCACCTTGAAAGCTTCGAAAAAGCTGACGCCTTTCGGCACCAACGCCCGCAGCCGCTCGTTAGGAATCGCGATCACGGCGTCCAGCGCGGAAGCGAGCTGGCTCAAGCCGCCCTCCGCCAGGCGCATCCGCGTAGCGCCTTCGAAAGCGAACGGCTTGGTCACCACCGCTACCGTCAGCGCGCCCAATTCCTTGGCCAGGTTGGCGACTACCGGCGCGGCGCCGGTGCCGGTGCCGTAACCCAGACCCGCGGTGACGAATACCATGTCCGCGCCCTGCAGCAGCTCCACGATCTGGTCGGTATTCTCGAGCGCCGCCTGGCGGCCGATTTCGGGCTTCGACCCGGCGCCCAGGCCGCGCGTGATCTTGACTCCCAGTTGCACCTTGCTGGGCACCGAACAAGCGGCCAGCGCCTGGCGATCGGTGTCCATGGCATAAAACTCCACCCCGCCCAGACCCTCGGCCACCATTCGTGCCACGGCATTGCAGCCGGCGCCGCCCACGCCAATCACCTTGATTTGCGTTCCGCTGCGCGCTTCCTCTTCGATCTCGTATTTCAAACCGCTCAGGTCCGTGTCCATCAAAGCCATAAGCCACCTCCTACGACTGTCTCTAACGTATTCCCGGGCAACCGCTCTCTGACGGTCGCGGCTCGGAAACGCACGCTACCGCAACATCCGTCCCAACCAGCCGGCCGCCTCCCGTTGTCCCCGCGCATGGTCTTTCAGTTTGGCCGAATACATGGCCAGGCCCGTGGCCGTGCACCATTCGGGATCCTTCATATCCTCGGGCCAGCCTTCCACCCCCAGAGCCAGGCCGAATCGCGTCTGGCAGCTCAATTCGCTTTCCGCGACGTCGGCGATCTCCGGCAGTTTTGCGCCGCCGCCGGTCAGAAACACGCCGCCCAGCAGCGATTCCTCCATGCCAATCCGAATTAGCTCTTTCCGCACCTCGCGGAACAGGTCGGCGGCGCGCGCCTCCAGAATCAAATTCACGTTGCGTTTGCGCGTCTCGGCGGGTCCGCGGCCTTCCGGCGCCGGCAGCTCCACCCAGATGTTCTCCGAACAATCGGCGGCGCGAGCGCGGCCGTAGTCGCGCTTCACGATTTCGGCTTCCGCCGGGCTCAAGCGGAAGGCCTTCGCCAGATCGGCGGTGAACGTATCTCCGCCGATGGAAATGGTGGATGCCTGGCACATGGCTTCGCCGTTGTATACCACCAGTTCGGTGGATTCGGCGCCAATGTCCATCACCGCGATGCCCTCGCGCCGGTCCTCCGGCACCACCGCGGCATAGCTGGCCGCCATCCCTTCGAAAATGCTCTCTTCCACCATCAGGTGCGCCTGATTGACCGCGCCGATCAGAGCATTGTGCTCCTGAATGGAGGTGGTCACCAGGTGAATGTTCACCTCCAGGCAGGACGCCAGCATGCCCCGCGGATCGATGTGGCCGGGGTGATCGTCCACCACGAAATCCTGGATCAAGAGCTGCAGCACCATGCAATCTTCCGGCAACTGGCGGCGGCGGGCGCGGGCGACCGCGCGGTCGATGTCCTCGGTTTCCACCTCTCTCACGTAGCCCCAGTTGTGAATCCCGTGTACGTTGGCGCCGCGCACCGTCGCGCCGCCCATTCCGACAACGGCGTTCTCCAGCGAGAGCCCGGAGGTTGCTTCGGCTTCCCGCAGCGCGGCCAGCACGCTCGCCGTCACCGCCGCCTGGTCGGCAATCCGCCCCTTCGCCCATCCCGCGGACTCCGCTTCGCCCGCCCCTACCAGCCTGACCCGGCTCCGGTCCACCACCAGCACCACCATTCGCGTCATGCTGCTGCCCGGATCGATTCCCACTCCGACGATGTGTTGTTTTACCCCCATGCTCGCCACTTATTCCTTTGCCGTAATGCGGTCGTCCAGGCGAAGATCGAACGACGTAGCGTTCGGAACCGCTTGCGCCATTTCGGCGTAATGCCTGGCGAAATTCTGAAAACGCCGGTCATAGTTGCCGTCGCCCATGTGCAGCGATACCGTCCGGTCGCCCATCTGCGCCACCACCAGCAGATCCTCCGGATCGGTGGCGTCCACTTCGGAAATCGACTTTGCGTCCCGCCCCATGTCCCGCTCGAACTCGAGCAAGGCGCGCACCCGCTCGCGGCGTTCCGGCTCGGTGGAATCCTCGCGGATGCCCTTCAACACGGGAAAAGAGAACTCCGCCTGCTCCGGCGGATCGAGCAAAACTCCGTTGGCGTCGATGAGCAGCAGGAGGCCCGAGCCGGGCAGAACGAACGCCACCGGCTGGCGCTCGCGGATGCGCACCGTCAGCCGGCCCGGCCACAGCCGCGAGACCGAAGCGTCCTCCACCCAATCGATGGCGAGCAGGCGCCGGCGGCGGGCGGCCAGCGGAATGGAGAAAACGCTGCGGTTGAAATCCGCCCCGAATACGCGCATCACCTGGGATCGCGGGGCGTAACGCAGCCCTTCGATGGAGATCGCGTTAGGATCGTCGCGGGAAAGCGTGAACTGGCGGTTGGTTACGAGGTACGAGTGCACTTTCAGGCCGGCCCAGGCCGTGGAAACACAGGCCGCGCACAGAACGGCGGCGGCGGCCCAGAGGCGCCAGCTTCGCCTTTTGTCCGGCTTCTTAGCTTCTCTCGCCATTGGAATGCACCGAACCGGCGTGCAACGCCGCCAGCACTTTCTCACCCGCCTGCCAGACGTTGCCCGCGCCCAGCGTCAGGACCAGGTCGCCTTCCCGCGCCACGCCGAGCAGCGCCTCCACTCCCCGGTCGATCGTTCCCACATACTCCACCGCGCGATGCCCCGCGCGGCGGATGCGCTCCACCAGCGTCTCTGCCGTTACTCCTTCGATGGGCTTTTCCGAGGCCGCATAGATATCCATGACAAACACCGTGTCGGCATTATGGAAAGCGCGCCCGAACTCCTCGGCCAGATGCAGGGTGCGGGTGTAGCGGTGGGGCTGAAAGAGCACGTGGATGCGCCCGAAGCCGCACTGCCGGGCGCCCTCCAGCGTCGCCTGGATTTCGGTGGGGTGGTGGCCATAATCGTCGATCACCGTAATGCCGCGCTCTTTGCCGCGCACCTGAAAGCGCCGCTCCACGCCGCTGAAGCTCTCGAGAGCTTCGGCAATCGCCTTGGGCGCAACGTCCAACTCCATGGCCACGGCGGCCGCCGCGGTCGCGTTCAGAACATTGTGGCGCCCCGGTATGCGCAGGTGAAATTCACCCAGGTCCGCGGCGCGGTGGCGCAACCGGAACCGGCTGGAGAAGCTGCCGCACACGATATCCTTGGCTTCCACCTCCGCCTGCGCGGTGGTGCCGTAGGTCACGATACGGCGCGTGATCGCCGGCAGGATGCTCTGCACGTTGGCGTCGTCCAGGCAGACGATGGCGGCGCCGTAAAACGGAACCTTGTTGACGAACTCGATAAATGCCGCGCGAATGGCGTCGAGGGTCGGATAGTGGTCCACGTGCTCGCGGTCGATATTGGTGACCACGGCCAAAATCGGCGCGAGCTTCACGAACGAGCCGTCGCTTTCGTCCGATTCCGCCACCAGAAAATCGCTGTGCCCCACGCGGGCGTTGGAGCCGCCCATGGTCCCCACGCGGCCGCCCACCACCACCGTCGGATCGAGGCCGGCGTGAGCCAGAATGGTGGCCGTGAGCGAAGTGGTGGTGGTCTTGCCGTGGCTGCCGGCCACGGCCACGCCGTACTTCAGCCGCATCAGCTCGGCCAGCAATTCGCCGCGCGGAATCACCGGCAGTCCCAACCGGCGCGCCTCGCGGACTTCGGGATTCTGCTCGTCCACCGCCGAGCTCACCACCAGGATGCGCGCGCCGCCCAGGTTGGCGGCGTCGTGCCCCTCGAAGACGGTGGCGCCCAAATCGGCCAGCCGTTGGGTAATGGGCGACAGCTTGAGATCCGATCCGCTGATCTTGTACCCGTTGTTCAGCAGCACCTCGGCAATGCCGCTCATCCCGATTCCGGCGATGCCTACGAAATGGAGATGTTGCGGTCGTAAAAACATTTCAATATTGTATTGTTTCGGTTGTGAAGCGCGATGTCAAATGGAGTGGTACTGCAAATTGTGGGGCAGGTTGGTAACCTGCGGCGGGTTGGCAACCCGCCTGCCGCCAATTACAAGCGTCTCCCGATGTAATGTGCCATCTGCAGCGGGGCCGATTACCAATCGGCCGGCAGGTTGCCAACCTGCCCCACAATGTTTCCGTCATTTGGATCGCCGCCCTCCAGCCAGTTCTTCCAGAATTTCCGCCGCCCTTTGGGCCGCGCCGCGCCTGGCGAGGCCGCGTGCCGCCGTGCCCATGCGTTCCAGCAGGCCGTTTTCCGCGGCGATGTCCGATACCATGCGAAACAGCCGCTCCCCGTTCATTTCCCTATCCGTTGTCCTCCTCGCCGCGCCCGCCCGCTCGACGGCTTCGGCGTTGCGCGTCTGATGATCGTCGGCCGCGAAGGGAAACGGCGCCAGGATGGCGGGCTTTCCCGCCGCCGCCAGCTCCGAGACCGTCCCGGCGCCCGAGCGGCACACCACCAGGTCGGCGCTTGCGAACGCGCGCGGCATATCGGCAATGAAGGGCGTCACTTCGCCCTCCAGGCCCGAGGCCGAGAATTCCTCGCGCAGTTTCTCGTATTCCTTGGGGCCGCTCTGGTGCACGATCCTGACCTTCATCCCGGAGCCGCGAAACAGCGGCCAGCTTTCGCGCCCGGCCCGATTGAGAGTCCGCGAGCCCTGGCTGCCGCCCGTCACCAGGACCTCCAACACCTCGCCGCGCGGTTTGGGCGCGATGGCAAAAAACTCCTCGCGGACGGGAAGCCCGGTCATTTCGCTTCGCCCAGCCGGGAAACAAGCGGCCGTTTCAGGAAACGAGATCAGCGCGCGCGAAACCAATCGGCCGATGGCGCGGTTGGTGAAACCCGGCGCGGCGTTGGGCTCCATGACCACCACCGGCACGCCGGTTGCTATCGCCGCCAAAACCGGGGGCCCGGCCACGTACCCTCCCATGCTGAATACGGCGCCGGCGCCGCGCACCCAGCGGCGGCATGCCGACGTCGCAATCGGCAGACGGGCCAGAGTCGCGAGCTTCTGTCCCACGCCCACCCGGTTCAATGCGCCGATTTCAATCTTCTTCAACTCGAATCCTTCCGCCGGGACCAGCCGCGCCTCCAGGCCGCGACCGGTTCCCACAAACATCGTTTCGTGCCCGCGCCGGCGCAATTCGCGCGCCACGGCCAGCGCCGGGATCACGTGCCCGCCGGTGCCGCCGCCGGCCATCACAAATCTAGACAACCGCTACCCCACATGCTCGGCCACATTCATGAGCATTCCCAGCATGGCCAGCGAGGCCACCAGCGAGCTGCCGCCATAGCTGATCAGCGGCAGCGGAATCCCTTTGGTCGGCCCCAGCCCCACGGCCACGCTCATATTGATGAATGCCTGCACCACCAGAATCACGGTTACGCCCAGCGCCAGGTAGCGCCCGAATTCGTCGCGGGTCAGAACGGCGACGCGCAGCCCGCGCCACAGAATCACGAGAAAGCACGCCAGCAGACCTACCGTGCCGGCCATCCCCGCCTCTTCGCCGATTACGGCGTAGATGAAATCGTTGTGCGCTTCGGGCAAATACAGCAGCTTCTGCCGGCCGTTCATGAGGCCCACTCCGAGCGGGCCGCCCGCGCCCACGGCAATTTTCGACTGGTCCTGCTGGTAGTTGGGATCGTGGGTGCGCAGCGTTTCTTCCATGCGCTCGCGAATGTGGCCTTGCGGATCGAAGCGGGAGATCACCTTCAGGTCGGGGTCGTAGCGCTTCACCACGCGGATCAGGCGATACGGTTCGGCGGCGATCGAGCCCCCGAACGCGATCAGCGCGATCAACGCCGCAATAAAGCAATAGCGGAATTCGAGGCCTGCCACGAAGAACACGGCAGCGGCGGTAAGGCCCAGCACCACCGCCGTACCCAGGTCGGGCCGGACCACGGCGCCAATCACCAGTCCCACCGCGCACGCCGCGGGAATCAGGGTGTAGCGCGCGTTGTTGATCGCCGGCCTGCGCCAGGTAACGAAGAACGCCAGGAACACGACCAGGGCGGGTTTGGCCAGCTCCGAGGGCTGCAAACCGGCCGGACCCAACCGCAGCCAGCGGTGATGGTCGGAATCGACGAAATACACCGCGAACAGCAACACCATGGCCACGCCGATGGCTCCGAACGCCACGCCCGGGTTTCGCAGAAGGTGGTAATCGGTCTTCTTCAAGGCCATCATCGCCGCCACTCCGACCACCGCGAACTCCAACTGCCGGATGACGTAATGCCAGCTCGACTGGATGCGCGGATCGAGCCGCGCCATAATCGACGAGGCGCTATAGATCATGACCATGCCGAACGAGACCATCGCGAGCACGGTGAGGAACAGGATCCAATCGGTTTTCAAACGCTGCGACATGGTTTAACTTTTCGCCTCCAGGAGCCCGGCGATTTCTTTGAACGTCTCGCCGCGGTGTTCGAAACTTCGGAACTGGTCGAAGCTGGCACAGGCCGGCGCGAGCAGCACGGTATCGCCCGGCTGGGCGCGGTCATAGGCCGTATGGACAGCGCTCTCGAGCGTGCCCGCTTCCACCAGCGGAGCGGCCCCCGCCAGCGCGGACGCGATTTTCGGCGCGGCAGCGCCGATCAGCAATGCGGCTCGCGCTTTGGCCGCCAGCGGTGCGCGCAGCGGCGCATAGTCCAGGCCCTTGTCCTTGCCGCCCAGGATCACCCACAACCCGCCCTCGAACGCATCGAGCGCCTTCAACGTGGCATCCACACTGGTCGCTTTGGAATCGTTATAGAAATCCACTCCGCTCATGTTGCGCACGAACTCCAGCCGGTGCTCCACGGCACGGAAGGTTTTGACCGCGGCCGCGATTTTCGCGTCGCTCACACCCGCGCGCGACGCCGCGACCGCCGCCGCCAGCACGTTTTCGACGTTGTGGTTGCCGCGCAGCGGAATCTCGCCCGCGCTCATCAGGCGCCTGCCGTCGAGAATCAAGTCGCCGCCCAGCCGGTACGCGCCGGCTTCCACCGGGCGCGCGCCGCTGAACCATCGCACGGCGGCCGCGGTATGCTGGGCGAAACTGGCGCAAATAGGATCTTCCGCATTCAGCACGGCACAGCCGTCCGCGCTCATGGTTTCGAATAGCCGGCGCTTGGCCGCGGCGTAATTCTCGAACGTACGATGCCGGTCGAGGTGATTCTGGGTGACGTTCAACGCCAGGCCGATATCGGCGCGAAATGCCGCGATGGTCTCGAGCTGGAAGCTGGAAAGCTCCAGCACGTTCCAGCCATCCGCACGCGAACTCGCGATCATGGCCGTCACCGGAGTGCCGATGTTGCCGCCGACCTGGACCTCCAGGCCCGCCTCGCGCAGAATGTGGCCGATCAAGCTGGTGGTGGTGGTCTTGCCGTTGGAACCGGTGATGCCGATAATGCGGCCCCTCAGAAATGGCGCCGCCAATTCCACCTCGCCGATGACCAGAGCCCCACGCCGGCGCGCAGCCTCGAGAGCCGGCAGGTCCATGGGCACGTCCGGGGAAAGTACGATCAGCTCCGCGTCTTCGAAGACGGCGTCGCTTTGCTGGGCGAAGGGAATGCCGAGCCGGTTCACCAATTCCTCGGCCGGACCGAGGGCCGACAGAGGTTTCAGATCGGTCGCGCGCACCTGGGCGCCGTTCCGCACCAGCAGTTCAGCCGACGCCATCCCGCTGGAGCGCATGCCTACGACTAGAGCCTTAGGTTGCACTCACGAGCCTCCGTGGGGCAGACCATCGTTTTTTGTGGTCTGCCACCGATACCTTTTTCGGATGCTCTCCTATGGCAAACGGCTGGCCCACGATGTGAGAGCCGCCACGTGGCCTTGGCCGAGTACGAGCTGCGGGGCAGACCACGAAAAGCGATGGTCTGCCCCACAGTGATGCCATTGAACTGGTTCGTTCGATCTTCATCTATCTCAGCTTTAAGGTCGTTAATGCAAACAGCGCCAGCACCAGGCCGGCGATCCAAAAACGCGCGATCACCTTCGATTCGGCCCATCCCAATTGTTCGAAATGGTGATGCAGCGGAGCCATCTTGAAAATCCGTTTTCCGTGCCGCAGCTTGAAACTGCCTACCTGCAAAATCACCGACAGCGCTTCCAGCACGAACACGCCGCCGATGAACAACAGCAGGACCTCCTGCTTGATGAGCACCGCGACCGCGGCCATGGCGCCGCCCAACCCGAGCGCGCCGACGTCGCCCATGAAAATCTCGGCGGGATGCGCGTTGTACCATAGGAATCCCAGGCTCGCGCCGGTCATCGCCCCGCAAAAGACAGTCAGCTCGCTGGTGCGCGGATTGCGCGCCAGTTGGAGGTACTCGGCCAGTTGGGCGTGGCCGCCGGCGTAGGTAAGGATGGTCAACGCTCCGGCGGCAATCACCATCAGGCCGATGGCCAGGCCGTCCAGTCCGTCGGTCAGGTTCACCGCGTTCGAGGAAAACACTACGACCAAGGCCACGAAAAGGCAGAAGGGCGCGACGCCGAGCGCGTACGTCCAGGGGTTGGCCAGCGCCGGCGTAATGAGCAGCGACGGTTTGAACTGCTTGAAGAACGGAATATTCATCTGCGCCGAATAATCGCCATAGCCGCGCATGAACAGCAGCAGAATCGCAAACGCGAATCCCATGGCGAACTGATAGATGAGTTTTCGCTTGCCGGTGAGCCCCAGGTTGCGGCGCGAGACGACTTTAGCGTAATCGTCGAGGAATCCGATCAAGCCGTACGCCAGCAGCGCCCCCATGGCCGCCCACACGTACACGTAGCGCAGGTCCGCCCATAGCAGGGTCGGTACGATAATCGAAATAATGATGAGCACGCCGCCCATGGTCGGGGTGCCGGCTTTTTTCTGGTGCGACTGCGGCCCTTCTTCGCGAATGTATTGGCCGATTTGAAACTCGCGCAGCTTGCCAATCAGCCACGGGCCCAGGGCGACGCACAGAAACAGCGCGGTCAGGCTGGCGAAGGCGGTGCGGAAGGTAACGTAGCGGAACACGCGGAACGGGGTCGCGTAGCGATACAGCTTTTCGTAAAGCAGGAAATAGAGCATGTCTCAGGCCATGAACCTTTCGATGGCTCGCTCGACGCCGATGCCGCGCGATCCCTTGAATAGAACGGCGTCTCCCGGCCGGGCCACGCTGCGCAAATACTCGCCCGCCGCGGCGGGGTCCTCCAGGAACTTCGCGCCTGCGGCCGCCATGCCGCCATCCACCGCCGCCTCTACCGTCAGGCGCGCGTCGCCTCCGATTCCGATCAGGTACTCGATGCCGCATTCGGCCGCGTATCGTCCCACGCCGCGGTGCAGCTCCGGCGACGAGCGTCCCAACTCGAGCATTTCCCCCAGTACGGCGATGCGCCGCGCCGCCGGCGTTCGCGCCAACACGTCGATCATGGCCCTGGCCGCTTCCGGATTGCTGTTGTAAGTGTCGTCCCAAATCACCATTCCGTTGTGTTCGATCCTGCGGCCGCGGCGCTCTCCGGCCGAGAAAGTCCGCACGGGGTCGCGCAAGCGCTCGGGCGCGATGCCAAATTCGCGGGCGACGGCGATGGCCGCCAGCAGATTCAGGACAGCGTGGCGCCCCGCCATGCCCGTCTCGAATTCGACGCCGAGCGCGCGAAACACCGCTCCGTTTCCGCTTTCGCGGTAGCATTCGGCCCGAACTTCGGCGTCTTCCGCAAATCCAAACGTGACGCTGCGGCCCGGATGCACGCGGGCGAACTGGCGCACGCGGGCATCGTCGGCATTGAGCACCGCGACGCCCGAAGGCGGCAGCGTTTCGATCAGCTCCCGCTTGGCCGCGGCAACGCCCTCGATTCCATCGGCGAAGAATTCCACGTGAGCGTAACCGACGTTGGTGACGACGGCGATGGAAGGGGCGGCGATGCGCGCCAGGCCGCGAATTTCACCGGCGTGATTCATTCCGATCTCGACGACGGCGGCGCGCGCTCCATCCGGCAATCGCAAAATCGAAAGCGGCACGCCCACGTGATTGTTGAAATTGCCGATGGTGCGGCCGACGGTCCGGTCTACCGAGAGCAGGTGCGCAATC
Organism: Bryobacteraceae bacterium; assembly: GCA_049511335.1. Taxonomy (GTDB): domain Bacteria; phylum Acidobacteriota; class Terriglobia; order Bryobacterales; family Bryobacteraceae; genus JBEKYD01. The sequence goes on from JBEKYD010000026.1 coordinate 16,632, forward strand.
GCGTCCTTGGTGGTGGTCTTGCCGGCCGAACCGGTCACGGCCACCACTTCCCCGCCCCACTCGCGCCGGGCCCACACGGCCGCGGACTGAAGGGCAGCCAAGGTATCGGGCACGAACATTTCACGGGCTAGCGAATCGACGGGGTGATCCACCACGGCCGCGGCCGCCCCTTTTTCGAACGCGGCATGGACAAAGTCGTGTCCGTCGTGGCGCTCGCCGCGCAGGGCGAAGTAGACGGCCCCGCGCGGCTGTGTCCGGCTGTCCACACTCCATGCGGCGGCGGTTCCTTCGAATGGGCCGCCGGTGGCTCCCATGGCACGCGCGAGTTGTTGGAGGTTCAGGGTCATATGGGGAATCGGCACGGGAAAATACGTGGGACAGACGATCGTTTTTCGTCGTCTGTCAGGCTGTTGTGGCTTGGTGAAGGCCTGACCGACCACGAAAAACGATGGTCTGTCCCACGCTGGGTCACCCAATCAGGGCTTGCGTGCGCCACATTCGCGAGCCGCCTGTGAGTCCAGGCGAAAACGCCTGCTCTACAGGAAAACATGCAGGGCAGACCACGAAGAACGATGGTCTGCCCCACGGCTGCCGGCCTGCTCCATGTGTTCATTTGCTCATCGCCGCGGCTGATATCCATAACCCTTGAGCACTTCTCTCGCCACAATCCGGTCGTCGAACGGGATGGTCCTTTCCTTCAAGACTTGATAGGTTTCATGTCCTTTGCCCGCCAGGATTACGATGTCGCCTTCGCGAGCTTCCTTGAGAGCGCGGGCGATGGCGGCGGCGCGGTCCGGCTCCACAATGTGCGTGACGTCGGTGCGGCGGATGCCGACCAGGGCATCGTTCATGATAGCGAGCGGGTCCTCCGAGCGGGGATTGTCGCTGGTGAGCACCACCAGATCGCTGCCTTCGGCCGCCGCCTGGCCCATCAGGGGACGCTTGGCTCGATCGCGGTCGCCGCCGCAGCCGAACAGCGTGATGATGCGTTTCGGGCCGAGACCGCGCGCAACGGCGATCACGTTGCGCAGCGCATCGTCGGTATGCGCGTAGTCGACCGCCACGGTGAACGGCTGGCCTTCGTCGATTCGCTCAAAACGGCCCGGCACTACCCGCAGGCTCGCAATCCCGCGCGCCATGGTCTCCGCGTCCAAGCCGTAAGACAACCCGACGCCGCAGGCGGCCAGAATGTTATACACGTTGATCTTCCCGATGAGGGGCGACTCCACGGCGAAACGCTTCTTTTCCACCTGCACGTCGAAGCGCAGGCCCTCGATGCCGGACGAAACGTGGCGCGCCCGGAGCATGGATTCCCGGCCGAGACCGTAGCGCCAAACGCGCGTCTGGGGCGAAAGGGGAAGGTCGCGGGAGCGCGGATCGTCCTGGTTGACGACGGCGCAGGGCGGCGGTGGACCGCCCGCGCCGGCGAACAGCTTTTGCTTGGCCGCGAAATAGTCCTCCATGGTGCCGTGGAAATCCAAATGATCGCGCGTCAGGTTGGTGAAGACGGCGGTGTGAAATCGGAAGCCATGCACTCGGCCGAGCGCCAGCGCGTGGGACGACACTTCCATCACCGCGAGGGTGCCTCCGGCGCGCTCGAGCTCGGCCAGGAGCCGGACGGTGTCGAGCGATTCCGGGGTGGTGTTTGCCGCGGGGAGAAGCCGTCCGGCCAGGTGGTAGCCGATAGTGCCGATCAAAGCGGTGGTGGCGCCCGCGGCGCGCAGCACGGCGTCGGTGAGCAGAGCGGTGGTGGTCTTGCCGTTGGTGCCGGTAATGCCGGTGAGGCGGATGCGCCGGTCCGGATGCTCGTAAAAATTGCCCGCCGCGAGCGACAGGGCCTGGCGACCGTGCTCGACTTCAATCCATTTCCCCGCCAGTTCCTCCGGCGGCGGGTCTTCGCATGCGATGGCCACGGCCCCGCGGGCGAGGGCGTCGGCCGCGAATCGCCGGCCATCGGTCCGGCTGCCCGGAAAAGCGAAGAAGAGGAACCCTTCGCCGACGCGCCGCGAGTCGTAATCGAGGCCGTATATCGGCGTGCGGGCGAGCTCCGGCGAGAGGGGCTGCCGCAAACCAACTCCGGCCAGTATGTCCGCTATGGTCATCGCGCAAATCGGACGCGGATGCGCTCTCCTTGCCGCAGGGTTGCGCCAGCCGGGGGGAATTGCACACGGGCAATGCCGCTGCCGTCGGGCAGCACGCTCAATCCCATGGATGCAGCCTGCGCCAGCACGGCGCGCATGTTCTTTCCCCGAAAATCCGGCACTTTGGGCCCTGCCGCCGCCGGAGGGGCGTCGGCATCCTCGTCCCCTTCTTCTTCCAGGATATTCGGTTCGAGCGATTCCAGGCTGGCGATGGCCAGGTCGCTCGGCGCCGGTTTTATCGCCGCCACTTCGACGGGCGCCTGCTCCGGGATGTCCTTGGGAACGTCCAGCACCCGCAAGGCTTCCTGAGCGACGGCATGGAACACGGGCGCGGCCGCGCGGCCGCCGAAACCGAGATTGCCGTGGGTTCCGTTTAGGGTGGCCACGACGACAATGGCGGGGTTCGTCAGCGGCGCGAATCCCAGGAAGGAGCCGTTGTAGTAGTGAGTATAGCGATGGCTGGCAGGATCGTAGATTTGCGCGCTGCCGGTCTTGCCTCCGACCGAGTAACCCTCCAGCCGCGCCTCGGGATAACCCGTTCCGCCGGGCATCACCACCCCTTCCATCATCTGGCGCATGGTGATAGCCGTCTCCGGGCGCACCACGCGAATGGGTGGATCGCCATTGACCGTCCGATCGCCGATTTTCAGCACCAGCCGGGGGCGCACCAACAGGCCGCCATTGGCCACCACGCTCGCCGCCTGTGCCAGTTGCACGGTGGTGACGCTGATCTCTTGCCCCATGGACACGGATGCCAGCGATACTTTGCTCCATCGGGACAGCGGCCGCAATCTTCCCCGCGATTCGCCCGGCAGCGGCACCCCGGTCTTCTGGCCAAAGCCGAAGCGGCGCACATAGTCGTACATGTTTTGCTGCCCGACCGTCATACCGACGCGGATGGCGCCGACGTTGCTCGATCGGGCCAGCACCTGCGCCATCGGAATGGTGCCGTAGCCGCCGTGGGCTTCGTGAATGGTGCGGCCGAATAAAGTGATGCTGCCGCGCCCGCAATCGATAATGGATTCGGGCCGCAAACGGGTGGTTTCGAGCGCCGCCGACAGCGTGATCACCTTGAACACCGATCCCGGCTCGAAGGGAACGCCGGTGGCATGGTTCTCGCGCTGCGGAGGATTGGCGGCCTCGGGAGGCGCGTTGGGGTCGTAGACGGGGTAGCTGGCCAGCGCCAGGATTTCGCCGGTATGCGGATTCATCACTACCACGCTGCCGCTGGAGGCGCCGTGGGCCGCTGCCGCGGCCGCCAGCTCGCGCTCCGCGACGAACTGCAGGCGCTCGTCGATGGTCAGGGTAACCGGCAGTCCGGGCTTGGGCGCCACGGCGGTCTCGGTGTCGATCCAGCGGCGCTGCACGTCGGTGAGCACGCGTTGGGCGCCGGGAGTGCCGCGAAGATACTGGTCGAGGGTTTGCTCCACTCCGGCGTCGCCCTTGCCCTCGAAATTCACGGTTCCCAGCACGTGGGCCGCAAGCGCGCCTTTGGGATAGTGCCGCTGGGATTGACGGTCGAGCGCGATTCCATCCACTGGCAGGTGGCTGAGATCGTCGCCTTCCTCCCAACCGAGATTGCGCGCCACCACCAGGTATCCGCGGCGGTTGTCGCGCGCGGCAAGGATGCGCCGGTAAAGCTCGTTCTTATCCTGGTGGAGTTTGGCCGAAAGAATGCCTGCCGCAATGATGGGATCGATCTTGAGAGGATTGATGTGAACGGTATCGACCGGGACGCTCATCGCCAGGGGCGAGCCGGTGCGGTCAAAAATGCTTCCTCGGGGGGCCGGTATCGGGACCACTACTTCCTGGCGCGCCCGCGCGATGGCCGCATATTCGCGATGATGCACGATCTGGAGCTTGACCAGGGTGTAGAAGATGGCCGCGCCCCAGAGCAGGACACCGCTCACCAGGACTATCAAACGCCGCTCCGCCATATCGCGCTACGTGACGCAATCACGCCTCCGGAAAGCTACTTCACCATGGCCACGGAAGAGTCCGGCCTGTCGCTCTCCAACCGCAGCACCTGGCCGGACCTCGGCGTCACCAGGTTCTGCCGGCCGGCGAGCCTGGCGAGATGCTCCGGGCTGAGGCGTTCGGCCACCGCCAGCTCGAGCGTGCGGCGTTCGTCCAACAGGCGTTGCTCCTCGGCTCGCAGGCTTTGCAGTTTGTAACCCGAGAGGGTATCCGCGACGCTGGGCGCCAGCACTCCAAACAGCAGAGCCACCACGATTCCGGCCACGCCAATGGCCGACCAGCAGGCGCCGCGCGATTGGGGATCGGATTCCCTGACCAGGCGCGAATTATCGATGGCCTTGCGATAGAAAAACACGCTTTCGTGCGGCAGGGCGCGAAGCTCAAAAGCCCGCCGCCGGGGCCGCGGAAGCTCCTCGGCGGTTCCTAACCCGGCCCGGTATGCGTAGTTCGGTTGCGTCGCCATGGGTTCTCCTTCATTCAAATCCGTTCGATTGCGCGCATTTTGGCGCTGCGTGAGGGCGGGTTCTGGGCGACTTCAGCATCGCCCGGCTGGAGCGGCCGCCGCGTCAGAATGCGGGCTTGCCCCTCGCGCCCCAGCGCCCTAAATCTCTCCTTCACCATGCGGTCTTCGCTCGACATGAAACTGATCACCACCATGCGCCCCCCTGGGTTGAGCAAACCCGGCGCGCTCTGAAGCAGCTTGTCCAATTCCCCCGGTTCGTCGTTGACCACCATGCGCAACGCCATAAAGGTCTTGGTGGCCGGATGCAGACGGCTCGTTCTGGGCACGGCCCGCTCCACGACATCGGCCAGATGCCGTGTGCTCCGAATGGGCCGCGCCCTCACGAGTGCTCTGGCAATCCTTCGCGCGCTCCTTTCTTCGCCGTACTGGAAGATCCAATCGGCGATTGCCTTTTCGGCACTTTGGTTGACTAACTCGGCCGCTGTCATGCCTTCAGTTGCAGTCATGCGCATGTCCAGCGGCCCATCCGCCATGAACGAAAACCCTCTCTCCGCGGTGGTGAGCTGATACCGGCTGACGCCCAGGTCGGCCAGGAGGCCGTCCACCCGGTGGTAGCCGGCCTCCCGCATGGTTTCCGTCATCTCCGAGAATTTTGCCTGTTGAAACCGGATGCGAGCGGCACAATCGGCGGTGTTGCGGCGCGCCAGCTCGAGCGATTCGGCGTCGCGGTCGTTTGCAATCACCAGGCCGGTCTTGAGAAGCCGCGCAATCAGGGCGGTGTGGCCGCCGAGGCCGGCTGTGGCGTCGAGGTAGACGCCGTCGGGGCGAATCGCCAGAAGCGATATTGCCTCCTCGCTCATGACCGGAAAGTGTTCCATAGCCCATCAGATCAGCCCCGCCATCTCCAGCTTGTTGAGGTCTTCGCGCGTGACCTGGCGCGCTTCGTTCTTCAGTTCTTCGTAGGTCGCCTGGTTGAGGATTTCGATATGCCCGCGGTTGGCGCGCACGCGAACGGTCTGCGCTTCGAGGGTCAGCTCCCGGCGCAGCTCCGGCGGCAACTGGACCCTGCCCTGGCGGTCCATGATGGATTCGCCTCCCAGGTCCGAGGCATTGAACGCCAGCTTGCGCACGGCCTCGGGATCCTCGCGATACTTCTCAAGGAGTTCTTCCACTTCCCGCCACTTCTCCAGCGGGTAGATTCTGGCGGACTTACGGTCGAACGAGGTGCAAAACAACTTCTTCTCCGCCAGCGCGTTCAGGAAGCTCTGAAAATCCACCGGCAATTTCAGGCGCCCGTCTTTGTCACAGAAAGCGGAATACATGCCGCGTGGCGGTTCCACCATCTGAATGGACTGGGAAATGAGCATTTGCGCCCGATTTTATTCCAATTTATGGCCTATTTCTGGCCACAACCTATAGTGGCACGGAGACCTTATCTGTTGCAATAGTTTTTTGAGGGAAGTGAATGAAACGGGGAGGGTTATACGGGGTACAACCTGATCTACACAGAGCCGGAACACCACCACATATAGAAATTATGGCGAATAAAAAGAGAAGAAAAGAAGGGGCCGACAATTTGCCGGCCCCCGAGAAGGAATGGCCTGGGACGAAAAACTAAGGCTACCGGCGCCTACTGAATGGGGATAATGTTCCCCAGACTGTAGTAGGTGGTACTGCTGCCGGACGGTTGAACTCCGATCGAGAACGGAACGTTCACGGGCGAGCCCGTGGTGGATGCCAGGCTCGCGGGAATCTGGAAGGTGATCTCAAATACGCCAATCAGATCCGGGGAGAGCTGCGCCGAGCCGAGCGGAACACCGGCGTTATTCACACCCACCACGATGGATCCGGTTGGAGCGGCGGTGGCGCCCGGAATAGGCAGCGCGTCGGTCCCGACCGACGGGGCCGTAGCCCCGAGACCGGTGGCGAAGGCGGTTACCGTTTCACCCGCGCGGGCCGGATTGGAGGTACTGGCAAAAGAGCCGTCCGGACGCTCGATGATGGCGAGGCTGCCTCCCGTCGCGAGCGTGGTTTGAAATACGCCCGGGCTGGCCGGCAACACCGTAATCGGATTGGTCGCGCTACCTCCGCTTACGGTGACGGTGACCGGCACATTCGTGCCGGGCGTCACGCTGCAGGGCATTTGAAAATTCAACTGTTGACTGCCGTTGGCGTTGTTCGAGACCGAGTAGATGGGCGCCTGAGCGCCATTGACGGTGAGGCTGTCGCCACCCAACGCGTACGGCAATGCGCCGATCTCGCCGGCGGCTACGGTGCCCTGAACGGTGGGCGCGATGTTGCTTGCGATCAGCGCCACGATGCCGCAAGGCGAGACGGAGCCGCTCTTGAAATCGGCGCCGTTATAGAAGTTGGCCGAAGTGAAGCTGGGCCCCGCGGGCACTACCGCCAAGGTGAAAGCGACGCTGTAACCGGAGGTGGCAGCCATTACATTCACCGTTCCATACGTGGAGCCGGCGGTTACGGTGACTTGCGCCTGGCCGCTGTTGTTGGTGGTCACGGTGGTGGCGGACAACGTAACTACGCCGCTGGTGACGGTGAACGTCACCGCCGTATTCACCGCCGGCGCGCCCGTGCTGCTGTTGACTTGTACCACGAGCGGATTGGCGAAGGCGGTGTTGACCAGGGCGGATTGGTTGTTACCCGAGACAATGGAGATTCCTGTGACGACTACCGGAGCGGTGGAGGTTTCGGTGAAGCTTGTGGACTTTCCCGAGACCGTGGCGGTAATCGTGATGGAGCCGGTATAGGACGCGGCGATGGTGAAGGTGTTGCTCGCCTGGCCGTTGGATCCGGTAACAGTGGAAGCGGCTCCGAGAACGCCAGCGCCGGCTGGCGAGAAGCTCCAGTTCACGGTTTGCCCGGACAGAACGTTGCCGCCAGGACCGGTCACCGTAACCACCAGGGGAAGGGCCAGAGCCTTGCCCTGATTGGCGACCTGCGCGTTCCCACTGGTTACCGCGACCGCCCCGACCACGGCGGGAGCCACGTTCAGTCTGACAAAGTTCGATTCCACGCCGACGGGCAGGCTGTTCGCGTATACGCTGGTCCAGGTGCTGTAGGAGTTGTTTTGGGCAATGCCGCCCAGCAGCACCGCGAAGGTTCCGTTGCTCCCGGCCACGCCGCCAAACACCGCGGGACAGGAGGCGTACCCGTTCCCTCCGGTCAGGACGGAATAGAGGTCCGCACCGGCTGCCGTGGGACAGTAGAGCGACGGAATGGTGGACGAAGGCCCGGAGGTGTTGTCGGCATTGACCAAGCGCATCGAGATGTTGGGGATGCCTCCGCCCGCGGTCGATTCCACGCCCGCCGTGAGCGGAGACTGGAAGGTTTCCGCCGAGCTCGCCGAGCCCGAGACGGTGTTGCCGAACAAATTGGCGAGCGCGCCGAAATCGTAATAAACGGGCGGCACCGGGTTATTGCTCTGCGGCAGCGCTTGCGTGATGGTAAAGGTAGCAGTGTAGTTTCCAGCGGTCGCAGTAATCGTGTTCTGAGTATAGGTGAAACCGGGAGTTCCATACTGCAGTGTGGCGATGGGTTGGACATACGTCAAACCGTTGCTATCGGTGGAAGTGGAGGTGGTAAACAATTGCGCGAGGCCGGAGACAACGGCCCAAGTGACGGTTGCGTTCGGGATGGCGTTGTTGTTGACGTCCGCCACCCGCACGGTCAGGTCATCGAAAAATTGAAAGGCGGTGTTGACGCAGCCTTCACAGATGAGCTGCCCGTTTCCGCTCACGACGGAGACGCTCGCCACCGTTTGCGCGGAAGCCAACGGCGCGATCGCAGCACCCAATATCATGGCAAGGACAAAAAGCCGGATCTGATTCAAGAGTTACCTCCTTGTTCGCGAAGGAACACAATGACTGTAGGGATGGACGCGGGGAAAACATAGTGTACCACGGCGAATGGCTCAAACTATCGACCGAAAGAATTCTTTTGCAGAGTTCACAAACCGAACCTCCAGGTGGGACAGACCATCGTTTTTTGTGGTCTGTCAGGCCCTCGCCAAGCCGCAACATCCCGACAGACGACAAAAAACGATCGTCTGTCCCACCCGGAGTTCAGAATCCAAGCCCCGCAGGCGTGAACCGCCCGCACCACGGTTGCTCCGGAAACCGAGCTTGAGGGCGAAAAAAAAGGGGGAGCCGAAGCCCCCCCATTTTTCATTACTTCAACCGACCGGGTTAGTTCTCCAGGGACTCCGCCGTCGGGGTCGGCCTGAAGGAGCCCGAATTTTGGTTCATGACCAACGCCAGGTAGCCCATCGCCAGGTTGCGCGCGCCAAGATCGCTGACGAACGCAAAGCCATGAGCAAACTGGAAGTTGCAAGTCGCGATCATGTAGCCGTTGAAGCCCGGGGCCAGTATGGAAGTGAGTCCGGCCCAGATCGTGCCGCCGGCAACCGTCGCCGTCACAGTGGGCGACGGAGCCGCTGTTCCAAACCAGGTCAAAGTGCAAGCACCGGCTTGAGGAGTCGTGCTAAACGTATCGGAGCTGGTGTTCGCAATCGCCAGACCGGTGTCGAACCCTGCGATCTCCGTTACATAGGGGAAGAGCAGGGAGGTCGTGCACGCAACGATATTGCCGAAGGTGCCCGCCGTCGAAGTGTCGATGAAGCGCGGAATCGGCTGCGACGAAGAGGCGGACGTGATGGTGCCGCCGATATCGGCAGCGACTGGCGCGTACCTCTGGTTCACGGTCATCGTACCGATTCCGGGGGTGTTTGCGCCCGGGTTGGCGGTATAGAGAATGTAAACCGGGATATCGACGTTCTCAACCGTCGCGGTGGAAGTGGTCATCACTTCCCAAACCGCGGTAGCGGAGCCGCTGCTGACCGGCAACTGAACCAAGTTTACTGGGGAAGTGGTTGTTGCCGGGAGACCGATCAACGTGCTACCCCCATAAAGGTACGTGGCGCTCGGAATCAACTGAATTGTCGTGGTGCTTGAGCCGTTATCCGTGGTGGTCGGAACATAGATGCTGACGCCGGCCGGGATGTTGCTGAAGACGGCAGCAAGGCGCGTGCCATAATCGGCCAAACCCGGAATGTAAGTAGTGTTACCCCCATAGTTCACCGCGGTGGTTCCGACATACGGAGTGAATCCGGATTCGGAAAGGTAGTTATTTCCCGGGACATTCTGTTCGGCAGTGGACGAAGTGCCAGGGTAAGTACCGGTGGCGCCGACAGCGGTCGGGTTCACCCGAGTCTTGAAGGCCGAGGCGAACTGCTCAGTGTAACGCAGGTTCTCATACACTGCAGGAGTGGTAGTGCTTGTGCTTAGCCCGCCCGATGTGTTGCACTGCAGAAGATTCTGCGAAAGCGTGCTGCCATCGGTGCCGCTACGAATCGATGTCTTCAGGCTCTGCGCCACATAACCGGTGGTCAGAGCAGAGTTGTTGACGCTGACCGAGGTCGGGCCGCTGATGGCAACGTCGGCAATGATGTTGCCCGGCAGGGTGCCGCCGGTAATTGCGCTGGCATTCACGCGGACGTTGGTGATGCGGTAAATGCGGGAATAGGCGGTCGTCCCAGGGGCCAGAATCGGAACGCCGTTAAACGTAACCGAGTTGCCGCTGACGATGCCCCAGTACGCGTTGTAGTTTACGTAGACCGGGGGACCGGTGGTGGCGGTGTTGGTTTGCGGGATCGCGATGGGATAGGGGCCGCCGCCGCCAGTTGGGCTATAAGATGCCGTGCCGGCAATTGCCGTGCAGCCGGATAGTGGCGTCGGGCATGCGATGATCGGCACGGTGGCGCCATAAAGCGGCAATTGGCTGCCGTTATAGGCATTTGTGGTCTCACCGGACCCCGGCTCATCGATCAGCAGCATGGCTTCGGAAGCAGTTCCGGTGGTGCCGCTGGTGGTCAGGAGCCGGCTCGTAACCGCCGTATTCGTGTACAACACGAAGTTGGCCTGTGGGATGTTCTGGCCTGCGGGCGTTACCGCGCCGCCGGTGCACTGGAGCTGAATGTCACCCATCAAATCCGTAATGCCTTCGGAACGGAGCTGCGTGGGAACGGTCGACGCATTGCATACCATTGACTGCGCACCCGCGAGCCCGGCGAACAGGGCCAGCACGGCGAGCGCAAGAACTATTCTGCGAAAATCTGCCATTACCTTCTCCTTGTTAAGTTTTGCGAATGTTGAATTGGTAGAAGTCTACTTCCAACCTGAGCCTCGTAATACCAACTTCCAAACCGTTCAGACTACCGGGAACGGCCCCCGTGTCGGGCGGAGGTCGGCTGCAGCCACCAAGCTTGGCTGCTTTCCCGCTTATGCTAGTCGCACTGCTGAACCCGTATTTGGCTGCCCGTGGTATTAAATTTTCTTTATCTTCCGGGCAACTCAGATGAAGTACACAAATGCACACTACCCACTGACGCGGTAAACTACATAGTGAACTGCCGGCTGGCTCGCTGTCAAGAAGAATTCTCTCCAGCTAACCAAAAGACGACCTTTTCCGCCATTTCGGCACCCTACACAATGAAACGACCGCATTAAATCACGATTGCGCCGGCGAGTCAAGGGTTTCACACCGAACGGTCTCAATTCCTCTTTCTAGCCAGGGCTCATTGGATGGCGACTGCAACCGCGTTGCTCTGCGCATTTCCCTGCTGCAGGACCAAGGAAATCGCGGACCCGGGCGGGGTGGTGGCCGGGATTGGGATATTCACCTGGTATAGGCCGATATAACCGGGAGTAAGCCCGGCATACGCCGGAGAAAGAGGCACGCCGTTCAGCAACGCAGTCACCGGGGTCACGGCGGGATTGAGGGTTCCGTGTGCCGCAGTTGTGCCTAATCCGGTAACGTACGCCACCAGGGTTTGGCCCCGCGGGAGCGGATTGGCGACTGAATTGATGGTGCCGTCCTGATTCTCGATAGCCCCCTGGGTATTGCTCAGCAAGAAAACCGCTGGGGCGACGGGGGAGACCGTTACCGGCACCTGCGACGATCCGTAAGCGGACGAGAGCGCCATCGTGTGTGATCCGATACTTATAGTAGGAGGGACCTGAGCGTTTACCTGGAAAGGAGTAGCCGCCAGGACCGTGGCCGCGATTCCATCGAAACTCACCGTGGTCGCAGCCGCCACGCCGGACAATCCATCGCCGAAGATCGCGATAAGGCCACCGGGTGCAATCCCGGGCGTGAAGCTGGCGGCATTCACCACCCCGGAAGCGGATATTGCCGCGGTCTCCGGCGCTACTACCAGGTTCAGAGTGGGGCGGGTTGCGCTGTAACTGGCCGGTGCGCTGCCCGAAACATTCAGTACGCCGCCCTGCTGCGCCAAATCGGTGACGAATGCCTGAAACGCGGCTGCCGCGCCAATATCGATCTGGTACTCAGGCAGTAGGCCATCGCAGACCAGCAATCGAGTCGCCAGCGGGCCTCCGGACGGCGGGTTGCCACTCGAGTCCACCGCGTCCCAGAGCGTCAGAGGTTGCCCGCAAGCGCCATAGGGCGAAGTTACGTTTAGGGCGAATCCGTGCATGACTGCCACAGGCTGGGAAACCGCGCCAGCCATGAAACGGCGGGCACTGGGCTGCGTTGTTGTAAATCTCACCACTCCCAGAATCGCGCCCGTCCAGGCACCGCCCGGCCCGGTGAATCCGTTCAAATAGGAATTCAGATCCGATTTCCCAAAAATCGGGTTGGGATCTTGAATCAGGATCGAGCCGTCGGCAGCCACGCCGGTTGCGACCACGAAGTTCCCACCGGCGTTGGCGCCGTTGAGCGACAAGCCGAGCGAGACCAGCACCGGAGCGCCGGCGCCCAGGCAGTCGGCGATGGCTGCGAGGCTGGGTGTTTCCACGGTTACGTCCATGCCGGCGAACTGTGCCGCGCGCCACAGGTTCACCACCGGTTGGCCAGACGCCCCGTTCGAAAGGAACCCATCGCAGGAAGATTTGCCGCTAGCGTCCAGGCTGCAATAGGAGGTGAGGAACTGGTTGAGCGCCGCCGGCGTGGCCGCGCCGCCCGCTACCGAAATCTGTCCCAGGTTTTGATAGTAAGAAAAGATGGACGCCACCGCCGTGAGCAGCGCGCCTTGTTGTGCGATAGTGGCGGAGCCGTTGCCCAGCGTGGCCGTTCCGGCTTCGATCAGGGCCGGGAAATTCGAGAGCGTGGCGGGGGTTGCCGTGGCTCCGAAAGTCACCGGAGTTTGGGTCGCGGCGGGCGCGTTGGCGGTTACCAGAGCGATTCCCGCGGCCGCAGGCAGCCGCAGATAGGTGGACGCCTGGCCATTGGCGTCGGTCACGCCAGTGGCCGCGGTCAAGCTCCCCCCAGGCGAAGCTTGGAAGGTCACCGTCGCGTTGGCGACAGGCGAACCCGAGGAATCGGTCAGCGCGACCACCAGCGGCTGGGGCAGCAAAGCGCCCGGAAGGCCGCTCTGGTTATCGCCGCCGGTCTTGGTGAAATGGGCGCCGCTCGACGCCAGCGCTTTCACGGTTAGGGTGGCGCTGGCGCTGGACGAACCCTGGCGGGCAGTGATCGCAATCGTGCCGCTCGGCGCCGAGGGCGCCACAAATTGACTCCAACTGTAAGCCCCGTTCGAGCTGGTGAAAGGAAAATTCGAAGCGCCCGCGACCGAGACGGTAACGGGACTCGATGGGGCAAAGCCGTAGATCGCGATCAGCGCGCTCGATCCGGCCGTAACCGTGGAAGGATAAATCGCCACGGTGGGCACGCTCGCCGCCGCTTTGGCGGTGGCCGCCGTCGCGCCGGGCGCATAATCGATCGTCCCGCCTTCAAAGGTCTGCTGGACCAGCCCGCCAGCGGTAACCTGGTCGCCCAGGGGCATGCCGAAGCTGCCGCCGATGCCGCCGTTGGCGGTGTAAGAAGCCAGAATCAGACCGGTGACAAACCAGGACTGGCCGGAGGTCGGGCCGCCGGTGGAAGCGTAAATCGAGCCGTTCGCAAAGCTCTGCGCGGTCCCCGAGCTGCCCGTGAAGGTGGCAAAGGGGTACGCGGGCGCGGCCGGAGCGCCGGCGCTTCCGGTTTCGTAGCCTAGCGCCGCCCACTTTGTCAGCACGCTGCCGCTTACCGGTTGCACGGGATTGCCGGCCAGGGCGCCGCCCGCGAATAGCTGCCTGCCAGCGGAGGTCGCATCCGACGCCGGATATCCCACCGGGCCGGCCGGCCCACCCAGAGCCAGATATGCCGCCAGCAGGGCGCCGCTCACCACGTAAGCGGTGCTGGCGCCGTCCGCCATCGCCAACAGGCACGGCGCGCCAGCGGCGGTGACGGTCTGGACGTAGCCGGCGCCGGCGCGCGAAGCGGCGTCCGCCACCGGGGTAGTCACGGTCAAGTGGTTGCGGATCAGAGCTGCCTGGAAAGCCGCCGCCACGGTTGGGGGCGCACCCTCACCGACCGTGCAGCAAAACGCATTCACAACGATTTTAACGGCTGGGCTGGTGACCCCGCCCGCGGTCGCGGTGATCGAGGCCGCGCCGCCGCTCCACGCGGTAACCACGGCAGTGGCGCCAGTGGCCGTGACGGATGCAACCTGGCCGTTGCTCGTGCCCCAGGTCACGGCGCGGCCGGTAGCCACGGCGCCCGAGGTGTCGTAAGGCGTCGCCGTCAAACTCAGCGTCTGGCCTACGTTCAAAATTACGGAACCGACGGCCGGGACCCCGCCGATCGCCACCGAGGCAATCGGAAGCAGCACGCTGCCGCCGTTGGCGGTGGTCAAGGTTCCCCCTTCAAAGGTCTGCGAATAGCCGCCGGAATCGAGCGGCAACGCATTCGCCGTCGGCAGCCCGAGCTTGCCCGAGGGGCCGCCGTTGTTCACATACAGGTCGTAGAGCGGCTCGATGACCGAAAAATACGCGTTCTTGTTGTTACCCGAAGTGATGTTGAAAATGGCGCCGGCGGCAAACGTCTGCGCGGTGGCGGTAGTGGAGGTGGAGGCCGTGATCGCGGTGCTGGCAGTCACGGGAGGGCCTAGATTCGTAATTCCGCCCAATGTATTCCAGGTGGTGTAAAACGTCGCCGATAGGGAAAAGTCGGCGCCCGCGGAAATGGCGGGGGCGTACGCAAACAGGGCGTAGCCCTTGTCGAAGACCTGCCAGGTGCAGAGATTGCCCGAGGTAGAGGCCGGACAGCTCGCGGTATCGCCGAGCGGATATCCCACCGTACCGACGCCGAGCGAGTTGAAGTACGAATACATGTCGGCCCAGATCTGGACCACCGAGACGTTGGCGGTAGCGGTGGTGGAGCTGGCCGTGGCCAAGGCCAGCTTTCCCGTGGAGCTCGTGGCGCTCTGAAATGTCTGAATGTATCCAGTCGAGCCGAGCGGCGTCACGCTCGCAAGCGGCGGCAAAGTCACCAGCGAGGCGAAGTTGCCCCGCTGGTAAGCATTGACGAACTGCTCCTGGAGATAACCGGTAGGAGCGCCCACTCCCACCGAGAGGACCGTGTTCAGAGTCACCGTAGCCGACGCGGTAACCGACGACAATACGGTGCTGGTCGCGGTCACCGTGACCGTAGTCGTGGCATTGATAATGGCGGGAGCGGTGTATAGGCCCGTGCTGGCGATGGCGCCTACCTGCGGGGTGAGGGTCCAGGTCACGGTAGTGACGGCGAGGTTCGAAACGGTGGCCGTAAATTGCTGAGTCTGGCTGTTGGTCAAGGATACGGTGGCGGGGCTGATGACGATGGAGGGCGTGCTGGGAACGAGCTGAATCTGGACCGATGCCGATACCGCGGTATTGGCCGCGCTGGTGACCGTGATGGTGACGGTCTGGGCGGTAGAGATGCTCGCGGGCGCGGTGTAGAGGTTGGTGGTGATTCCGCCCGAACCGGTGGTGCCATTGGTGGATGCAAGCGAGCCGATCGAAGGACTGAGCGACCACGTCACGCTGGTATTGCCGGTGCCGGTGACCAGCGCGGTGAGTGCCGCGGCGCCGCCGCCCTGCAAGGTGTTGGCCGTGGTGCTGAGCGTAACCAGCACGGCTGCCCGGGCCGGCAACGCGGTCAGGGCGAGCATCGCGACCGAGACCGCGGTTAAGAAAGTTAAGTCGAAAAACCGCTGGCGACGCACGAGTATCAGTTATGGTAGCGCGCTTGAAACGTCAAAATTGAAAATATACGAAGGGCACGGGCCGGCCGGTAAAACCGATCAATTCGAGGCATAACAGGCACACCGCGATGGCGCCCGAATAGACCCAGGCGGGCGTTCCCGGCAGGCGCTCGAACCACTCGAAACGCTCTTCGGCCACGGCCAGCATGAGACTTGCGAGCGCGATCCAAAGCTGCCAGTGCGGCCACATCAGATGGCCGGCCGGCCCGCGGAACAGGCGGCCCAGAATCTCCAGGCTCGCGGGGAACGTGCGGGCGCGAAAAAAGACCCATCCGATGGAGGCCAAAGCAAATGTGAATGAGATGCGTAACGGGTTCCAACTTCGTTTAGGTGCGACGCCGAGCGCGCGTTCGGCGGCGAGCAGGCCGCCGTGATAGCCGCCCCAGACGACGAAGTTCCAACTTGCGCCGTGCCAGAGCCCCCCGAGCAGCATGGTCAGCATCAGGTTGCGATAGGTTTGGAAGCGGCCGTGGCGGTTCCCGCCCAGCGGTATATAAAGGTAATCGCGCAGCCAACTGGAAAGCGAGATGTGCCAGCGCCGCCAGAAATCGGTGATGCTCGAAGCCAGATACGGGCGGCGGAAGTTTTCCGGGAAACGGAAGCCGAGCAGTTGGGCCAGGCCGATGGCCATGTCCGTGTAGCCGGAGAAATCGAAAAAGATCTGGATCGAGAAAGCCACCACGCCGCTCCAGGCGGCGAAGTACCCGGGATAGGCGGCGGGGTGCGCGAAATATGCGTCCGCCAGGCGGGCAAACTGGTCGGCTACCACGAGCTTCTTCACCAGGCCGAAAACCACCAGCCAAACGCCGCGCAGTTGCTCGCCCGCATCCGGCGCGCGCCAATGATAAAGGTCGTTGAAGAAGTTGTGCGCGCGCACGATCGGGCCCGCGACCAGTTGGGGGAAAAACGCGATGTAGAGCGCGTAGTCGATCGCGTTCGTGATGGGCTCCTGCTCGCCGCGATACACGTCGATCACATACGACATGCTTTGAAAGGTGTGGAAGCTGATGCCCATAGGCAGAATGATGGCAAGCGCCCACTCTCCGGGCGGCTTCGCCATCAGCAGAGCCAAATTCGACGCCAGGAAATTGTAGTACTTGAAGAAGCCCAGAAAGCCCAGGTTGGCGGCCAGGCTGGCAATCAACGCGGCCTTGCGCCGTGCCGGGGTTGCGGCGCTGCGGATCCACATGGCGGCGGTATAGTCGATGGCCGTGAGCGCCACAATCAGCAGGATGAATTTGGCGTTCCAGCACATATAGAAGAAGTAGCTGGCCACCAGCAGAATATACTTGCGGAACGGCCTCGGCAACCCGTAGAACAGCGCCACCACCACCACGAAGAATAGAAAGAACTGAGGCGTATGACACAGCATTACCGGACGGGCTCCTGGGCCGGTAGCGGATGTGGCGCGCGCACTCTTGCGTGCCGTGTCGAGACTCTTCTCGACACGTCTTTGCTGTCGTACCACGGTGTCGAAGCAAAGCGGACGGACTCCTGGGCCGGTCCGAGCCATTGGCGGACAAGCTGTGCCAGCGAGCGCGAAAACTCGATGCCGCCGGCTTCGTTCAGGTGCATGCCGTCGCCGAACAGCTCCGGCCGCTCCAGGAAGTCGAAGGTGTGCTCATCCGCCAGCACCACGCCCGGCCGCCGGGCCATCCGGCGCACCGAGCTATCGGCATCCTCGGGCAAACCGGGCCGCACTTCGGGGCCGCGGGGCAAACGATAGAAGACGACGCGCGTGCGCGTGCCCCGGTAGCGGTCGACGATGGCGCCGATCCAGCGTAGCCTATAGGCTGCATACGACGGCGTGACGGGCGGAATGGGCCGCAGCACCTCATCTTCGATTTCATGCCGTTTTGCCGCGTCCGGCCAAGCGGGCATAGTCGTGATTCGGTTGGCGGCCCAATCCACCTGGATGCCTTCCAGGTTGTGAAGTTCCCAGACGGAGTTATAAATCCAGAATGCGCCCATGCGGTGCACCAGGCGGACTTCTTCTTCGCGGGCATGCCGGTGCGCCAGGTACGCTTGAAAATCCTGCTGAAACGCCATGCCCTTGAGCAAGACTGTTCTAGCCGCCAGCCCGCGCAGCGGCCATTCGGTGTAGGACATGGAGAAGCTCCAGAGATCGCTCAGGCGAAGCAATGGCGCGAGGTAGTGAAGATCGAGCTCGCGGTCGGCCACGGGCTCGAATTCGCGGTCGTTGTAAGTATCGAAGGGCACCAGAATGGCGGCATAACGATTGCGTCGAGGGTCCACTTCGCGCAACATGTAATACCAGCAGCGGGGCGTAGTGCCAGGCACGGCGATGCTGGCCAGAGTATAGCCGGTGTCCTCAATGAACAGGTTGGTCACGCGGGTCTTCAGCCCGACCCGGGAATCTCCCACGGTCAGCACCTGGTTCGGACCTCGCAGGGGACGATGAATCTCGTTCCAGACAAACTGCTGGAGGTAGCCGGCAGTGGAGTTCGGCTCGAGGATGGAGGTGTAGCCGGTGCGAAAGGCAAGCGCGTCGAGGGCGAAAAAGAGAATGAGGGCGAGGCCGAGCCGGAGGAAGAGCCGAGTCACCAGCCGCCATTATAGCGGCCAGTCGAAGCCGTCAGCGGCTCTGCCTCAGACATTGCGTGCCGGTGCGGGAGTGTGGTGGGGCGGGCCTCCAGGCCTGCGGTCGACCGCCCGGTCGACCTTCTTTGCCCCTGTTTCGGGCAGGCCGCGATATGGAGCAGGCCAACCGTTCGCCGCTTACCGGGGAATACTCAGAGGCTAAGCCGCGATTTCACGAAGGATTTCGGGATGCAGCACCGCCAGCCGAATCAACGTCTTTGCCGCTCCGCTCGGCGTACGGCGTCCTTGCTCCCATTGTTCCAGCGTGCGCGGCGAGACCCCGAGGATCCGGGCGAACTGCGCTTGTGTCAGTCCAGCCGCCAAGCGCGCTCGCGCGATGGGCGAACGAGGCTCAACGGAGGTCCGCTTGCCGCGGCCGCCCTTGATTTCCTGCACACTGTCGAGAACCTCCTGCCAGATATCGCGCTTGGCCTCCGTCCGGGCAGGCGCGCGGCCTGTCGGTTTCTTAGTCATGTTCGAACAGCTCCTTCAGTCGTTTTAGAATATGGGCCGGCGCGTTCTCCTGCTCCGCCTTGGAATAGAGTGTCAGCATCCAGAACTCATTCGGCTGATAGCGCACGAAATAGATGAGTCGCAACCCGCCCCGCTTGCCTGCGCCCTGTCGGCACCAGCGAAGTTTCCTCACACCGCCGGAGCACCGAACAATGGCTCCGGCTTCCGCATCATGAACTGCTGCAGTTCGCCGTATTCGTCATCGTCGAGGTAGTGGGCCCGCCGGCGATCGAACACCGCCGACTCGATAAACACGAACACAATTCAATGCTACGCCTCTGGCGTACCTGCGTCAAGCCACGATCCCTTCGCGCCAAAGCATCGGCCTCACAGCACACACACGTGCCGGCGCTGTCAGCGGTCAGCCAGCACGGAAGACCGGTGATGGCGTATTGCGCTAGAGAACGGCGCGTATTACGCTGCAATCGTGCGAACGCTTTCGGTGAAGTTGCCCGAGGAACTTCTCGCTCAGCTCGCCAGGGAAGCCAAGGCGCGGCGGCTGACAAAATCCAGTCTCGTGCGGGAGAGCCTCGAAAAGGGCCTGTACGCGCAACCGGAGGCCAGCGCGGTCTCCTGCTACGACCTGGCGCGCGATCTTGCCGGCTCGGTGAAAGGCCTGCCCAAAGATCTGGCCGCCAACCCGAAATACATGGAAGGTTTTGGCCGGTGAAGAAGGGTCGCTCGTCAGCTTTCTCGCCTCCGGACTGACGCACCATTCGTGGGTATGCGAACAGTGGAAGCACTTTCGCCCGCCGCTACTGACCTCGGAGCCAGTGCTCACGGAGGCGGCCTTTCTGCTGCAACGGGAAGGCCGCCAAGCCGATCCCCTGTTTGCCTTGCTGGAGCGTGGAGCGATTCGCATCGCGCTCGACGTCGAGGAGTAGCAAGCGGATCTGCGGGCGCTCATGAAGCTATCGGAATCGCCCCATGTCAATCGCGGACGCCTGCCTGGTTCGGCTATCGGAGCTCGAAACCGCCGGAGTAGTCTTCACCCTGGACTCCGGCTTCCGCATTTACCGCCGCCATGGAAACAAATTGATCCCGGTATTGATGCCGGAGTGAATTGCCGGAACGCCAGGCGGGACGCAATTGTGGAAGCTGCCGACCGCTGGGCGTCACCCCGAGGACTCGCTCAGACGCGCCGCACCTCGCGAACAAGGGGCGTAAGGCCTGGCACCCGGACTTCACGAGAGAATTCCGGTGCCTCGCTTCCTCGAATGCCGTTTGCGGCCAGTGGCACCCACAGACCAGGTCGCCAGGATTCGGTTCTGGATGAACGTGAATATTGACCCCACGAAATAAAGCCAACTCGTCGGCAATGTCGAAGCGTTCAGTAGCGGCTTGAGGCAATAATACGCGATAGTCCGCCGAACGAACGCCACCGAAGATCAGAGCAAGGGGTGACCCGTATTGAATTGCCTAATTGCTTGGACCACCAACGGTTGCTTCATTTCCAAAACGAGTGAACAGCCCAGGCCCGCGAAAGCTCACCCCCTAATCCTTCTAGATCGGGGAATAGCGTGGATTGTAGAGGCGGAGGGACAGTAACCCCTGCGCCGAGTTTTCGGCCATGCTGTTTTCCGCGATCCAGGAACTGGGCGCAGGGGTTACTGTCCCTGGCTTCCCACTGGCTTCCCATTGGGCGCAAGAACAAGATTTCTACATCTCTTTGTACTGAACGGCAGCAGTATACTTGATCCATGAAGCTCCTGCTGACCTTGCTTCTAGCCCTACTTCTGCTAAATCCATGCTTCAGCGGTATACTCGGACCCGGAAAATACAACGGCGTTGTGATTTTCGACCGTTGGGATGGATGCCACCTCTACACTGGCGTTTTCGAGATGGAGATCTCGGAAAAGGTGAAGGAGCTGTTGCGTCCTTACCGGGGCAAAGCAGTTCTCATTGACGCGCAGGAAGTGTATCAGCCGGTGAATCCCGGCGATGCGCTCATCACGAAACTGACTGTTCTCGGGCCGGCCGAGGACACCACTCCCCCGCATATCATGCCACCACCAGCCGTAGAAGGTCTTAGCGTACGCGCAATCCCGAGTATTCCGGAACAGGGGGAAGGCGAATTCATCATCGAACTGCGTAACGATAGTAGCAGCCCGAGAGAAATCGATACCTACGCCTTAGGCCCGACCGTGCTCACAACAAGTCGAGGCCGGCAATGTCTCAGCCCGGCGGACGGGCCTTCACTGCCGATCCTCACTCGCTTGAGCGTGTCGTTCATGCAGCAGTACCCAGGCGGCGGGATTTCGTGCGGGACAAACGGCCAAATGATTGCAGCCAAGGCGTCTCTTGCGCCCGGATTCGCGCTATCGCGGAGGTTCCAGCTCGATCCCGGGAAGAGCATCGAGGTTCCGGTACGCTTTCACCTTCCCCCCGGAGAGTATGAATTCCTGGCGGGGTATGGCGGCTCCTACCAAGGCCCATCGCTGGCGAGCAACTTTGTGGATTTTGATGTGGACGCCTCGGGAAACCCCCATCTCGCCGGGAGTTCTCTTGGGCTGAATCAGCCGCGGACTCCGCGGCGCGTGGGTGGTGTCTGCGGCAGAGTGATGTTGGAGAACGGCAATGCGGCAGCACGGGCAAACGTGTATCTTTGGCCCCTTCCCTTCCCAAAGAACGAACCGCGCGTGGCAAATATGGCGACCGCCGGTGAGGACGGCACTTTTCGAATGGAGAAAGTGAGCGAGGGTAAGTACATCCTGAGCGCCGCGCGGCAGGACGCGGACGGAATTTCGGTCGGGGCGTTCGGAGGAAAGCGCCCTCTGGATGGAACTCCCCTATCGCTTCCCAATACATCAGACGGCTGCCCCCTGCTGATCACGATCTATTCCCAACCTACGTACACTGTGCGCGGCCACACGGAGGCCGGGCCAGGGAGGACTGCAAAGTTGATTCTGAAAAGCGGCGATGCCTTTCCGTGGGAATCGCAAGCTGCCGTCCAGCTCGATGGACACTACGAGTTCCGCCATGTTCCCGCGGGCCGATACCAGTTTTTCGCCGGTTGGACCGGATCAGGGTTCGACGTGGACGACGACATAGATCACCTCGATGTGGAGATCCGTTGGCCGGATCCTACACCCGCCGGAATGGCCGGCCCCCCCGACATGCCCGCCGAGTTCAACGAGCAAATGACCGTTCTTGAGCTAAAAAATCTCCAGGAAGCTGAGCGGACGTATGCAAAGACCTATAGCAAGGGGTTCACGAAGAACCTGGATGTGCTCTCCGCGCCTCCCGAGTGGTCACGTCCGAGCGAGCAGCACGCCGGATTGTTGCCCTTGCTGGGGAAGCCATTCCTCAAAGACCAGGACGCTACCCATTTCACGGAACATGGCTATCGTTTCACTTACCTTCCCGCCGAGGCCGGTGCTGACGAGAAGACCACAGAGTATACGGTGTCGGCCCGCCCGCTTCAGTTTGGCAAGACCGGTAATCGAAGTTCCCTTATGGATGAGAGCGGCAGAATCCACGCCACAAATGCGGACAAACCGGCTACGAGAGAGGACCCCCTGGTAAAAGACATGCCCCCGTACTAGAAGAGACTCCAACGCCATATTGGCTGTGGTTGGAGAAAGTTGCCCGTCAGCGCCCAACGAGCCTGGGAGCGGTAATCCCGCTCGTCGGGCCGTTGCTTTTTCGTTGAGGATAGAAAAGTGGGTTTTCCGGAGAGGTGCGGTCACCCGGCTCAACGAGAATTCAATTCTGGAAATCGGGGAGAAATCGGGAGAAATTGAACAGAGATCGGGGCCGGGACTTTTTCAGGTGCCACCTGCGCTCAGTCTCCAACCCGCCCCCTGCCCCATCCCAAACGCGGACCGCCCGTTTTGCCGGTCACAAGCTTTTGAAAAATTTTTCGCCCCGCCTTACCCCTTCCCTTTCATCGCGCTACAGACTTCCCTCTCTTTCCCGCACCCCGGTCTCTCCACCCTCCCGCGCTATCGTGGAGCCGAGGTTAGGTTCGATACGATATGACAGATTTCGCTTTAGACGATCGCCAGGCCACCGTCATCGCCGCTTTGAGCG
>JBEKYD010000027.1:0-39159 GCA_049511335.1 Bryobacteraceae bacterium
GGCGAGGTCTTCGCAGGGTTCAGCGATGTCAACTCCTGGTACAACTCCATGGTTATCACCCTGCGCCGGCCCATGCGGCATGGCGTCGAATTCACCGCGAATTACACGCTAAGCAAGGCGGTCGACGGCGCGCAGGTGTCCGGAAGCGGCGGCACGTTTAACGGCACCGATTACCCTATCGATCCCTATAACCGCAAGCTTGAATATGCGCTCTCCGATCTCGACCAGCGGCACCGCTTCGTGGCCAACGCCGTGTGGATGCCCTCGTTCCGCGGTATCTCCAATCGCACTGCCAGGCTGATTGCGGATGGCTGGGCGCTCTCCACCATCGTGACCATGTCCACCGGCCAGCCGGTAACGCCGCTCCTCAGCGGTACTCCGTCGCCGCTCGATGGCGGTGTGACCGGCGGCGTCAGTTACGCCGGCGCCACCAGCGGCCGCGCCGGCTGGCTGCCGCGCAACGACTTCACCGCTCCCGGATTCCATGACGTGGATTTCCGGGTGGGACGACAGTTCGCCTTCAGCGAACGCTTGAAGCTGTCGCTCATCGGCGAAGCCTTCAACCTGTTCAACCACACCAACGTCTCCGGTGTGAACACTACGGCGTTCTACTACGCCGCGGCCGGGTCCGGCCAATGTGCCGGGCACGTCAACGCCTGCTTCTATCCGAACGCGACGTTCATGGCGCCTACGTCTACCAGCAATTTGATCTGGGGGCCCCGGCAGTTGCAGATTTCCGGACGTTTGACGTTCTAGAAGGGTAAAGAGTCAAAGAGGCAAGTGGGGCAGGCTCCAGCCTGCGTTGGCCTCTCAGGCCGCCAGGCCGGAGGCGGACCGAGGGCCCGCCGCAGCGCGAGGCGCTGCCCCATAACTTGCTACAATCCGCGTAGGTCGTTGCGCGAAATTCCATGGCAACCGGCATGCTTCCCGAGGTGCGATATTGTTCCGAGTGCGGCCGCCCGACCGCCCCAGACGACCTTGCTCATTTTGGCGACCGGCTTGTCTGCGGTTTCTGTAAAGACCTCTTTGCGCAGAAGTTGCGCGAGGGCGTGGCGCCGCAAGCCGCGGTGGAATTCGCCGGATTCTGGATTCGCACCGGCGCTTATCTCATCGATCTCATCATTTTGGGCGTGGCGCAAGGCGCCGTGCAAATGGTGTTTGTCCCGCGGATGATGCGCCCGTTGACGGAGATGCAGCCGACCTCTTCGCCGGAGGAAGCGTTGTCGGCAATCGGATCGATGCTCGGTTTGGTCGCGGTTTCCACGCTCGTCAGTGTGGTGATTTCCTCGCTTTACGAGGGTCTCTTCGTGGCCCATTTTGCCGCCACTCCGGGCAAAATGGCATTGGGCCTCAAAGTGGTGCGCCCGGACGGCAGGCTGGTCGGAGTGGGCCGCGCGTTCGGCCGCTATTTTGCGAAAATGCTGAGCGCCATCATGCTTTGGATCGGCTTCATCATGGTAGCCTTCGATTCGGACAAACGCGGGTTGCACGACATGATCTGCGATACGCGCGTAGTGAGGACGCGCACCTGATATTGCTCGATGCCTGTTCCCTGTGCCCGCTGTGACATGCCCTTGCCAAAGGAGGAACTGGCCGCCGGCGAAGCGGCAGTCTGTACCTTGTGCGGCGCGGCCAATCGCATCCGCCTTTTTCCCGCCGCTTTTGCTAGGCCTACCGGCGCCACGCCGGAAATGGCGGCCGAGGGTGAAGCTGCCTGTTTCGACCACCCCGCCAAGCGCGCCGTCGCCGCTTGCCAGCAATGCGGGCGTTTCGTTTGCCAACTGTGCGCGGTCCGGTTCGGCGCGGAAACCTGGTGCCCGTCCTGCGTGGCGGCGGGCAGCGGACGCGCGCGCGTAGCCAGCCAGGTCACCGCGTTGACGCTGTTCGACAGCATTACCCTGACCATTCCGTTCGCGGCGCTGTTGTTCTGGCCGCTCACCGCTCTTACCGCTCTCTGCACCGTTACGCTCGCAGCCATGACCTGGAGAAAGCCGCTGAGCCCGGTGCGCCGCTGGCGCTGGCGTTTTCTGGTCGGCATTGGCGTTTCGCTGGTCGAGATGGGCCTATGGATCTGGCTCATTGCCTACCTGGCGATACGAGCCGCCACGCGGAGGTGACTCGAATGGCGCGGAGCGAACGATACCGCAAGCTGCCCGGCCGCCGCCGCGGGATTTTCCGCGGCGCCAGCGTTTGGCTAGCCCCCGACCACGTGTTGCTGGTCAAGTCTCTCCGCTTCCGGGAAGAATATAAGCGCTACTATCTGCGCGACATTCAAGCGATTGCCACAGCCGATGCGCCGCGATTTCACATTTCCATTCGTTCGGTCGTGCTGGCGTTGCTTTGGCTGTACGCTTACGCGGTCGCCGCCAGCATGGAGCGTGTTTCAGGTGCGTTGGTCGCTGGGGGCATGGAACGCGTTTCCGGCATGCAAGGCACAACTTATTTGTGGATTCTGGCAGCCGTGCTGGTGGGCGCTTGGGCGATGATATCCGCGGCGTTCAGTTGCCGCTGCCGCATTTACACCGCCGTCAGCTCCGACGAACTGCCGTCGGTTTATCGAAGCTGGACCGCGCGTAGATTCGTCGCCGAGCTGGAGCCGCATATCGCCGCCGCCCAGGGAACGCTGGAAGGCAACTGGGCCGAAGCGGTGGAGAGCTACACGGTCGGACCGCCGCGAACCCTGCCGCCCGACATAACCAGCGGCGCCCCCGGCTCTATTCCGGCCGATCCGCCACGCCCTTGGGCCGCCTATGCCTTCATTACCAGCCTGCTGGCCGGCGGTGCGGCGCACTTCCTGCTGCTGGGTACGCCCGGCTGGATGGCACAGTGGATCCTGCCGCTATTCACGCTCTGCCAGGCCGCCAGCACGGTCGCGGTCCTGGTGGCCTGCCGGCGCGGTGAGCTGCGGAGCGCATGGCGGGTTCTCGCCGTGGTGGCGCTGATCGTGATCGCGCTGACCTACCGCGCGAACTATTCGTTCGGAATGCTGGGAAACATCGGCCAACAGTCGACGCAAGCGTCTCCCACCCTGGCGATGCAGCAGCTCTTGGCAACACTCGCCCGGTTCGCGAATATCGCCACGGATTTTGTGGCTGGGCTCCATGTCCTGCTCGGGCTGGCCGGCATCCTGCTCCTGTCCGCCGGTCGGCAGCCTAAGCCCCCCAGTCTGGCGCGGTTGAATATATGATGCCGGCCTTCCAGCAGCGCTGTTGGAATCACGAAGGCCGCGAAGCGGTTTGCCGCTGCCCCCAGTGCGGGCGCAGCTTTTGCCGCGAATGCGTCAGCGAGCACGAATCGCGGTTGCTGTGCGCGGCCTGTCTGAAATCGCTGGCGGAACGGCCCGTGCCGCGGAAGCATTCTTTGCGCCGGCTGGCGCCGGCCGCTCTGGCGCTGGCCGGAATCTTGACGGCGTGGGCAGTCTATTTCGCCGGCGCGGAAGCGGTCATGACGCTGGTGGATCGATCGGAGCGCACCGAATGGCAGACTCGTTAGCCGAGACCGCTTCCGCCCAGGTTTGTGAGGATGGCATGCGGCTGCTGCGCCAGGCGCCGCTCGAAACCTTGCTCCGCCACTGGGTGGGAAGCGTGCCTTTTGCGCTCGCGCTGCTGGCGGTTTGGTCGGACATTACCCAGCCGCGCTTTCCCGATCTACGTTGCGCCTTGGAAACGCTGCTGCTCGCCCTCGTCTGGATCTGGATGCACTGCTGGCGTGCGGTCTTCGCCGGCCGGCTACGCCGCCAGTTGAGCGGCGGGCCGCCGGCGCCCTGGACGGGCCGGCGAATCTGGCGCCTGGTGCTGGCGCAGTCCTTCGTGGCCGGCGGCAAGCTGGTGATTCTGCCGCTGGCCCTGCTCTCCCTGGTGCCTTTCGCCAGGGCCGTTTCGGCCTATCGCTACGCCGCGGTGCTCGGCGACCGCGAGGACCTGGACGCCCTGGCGCTGAGCGCGGCGTCCCGGCGCCTCGGCCGCATCCATACCCGCCTCGGCTGGAGCATGATGGCGCCCTTGCTTCTGTTTCGTGTCGTCGCGCTCTTCAATGTGGCGCTGACGCTGGCCGTCTTGCCTCAGCTCGTGCGGCTGATGACTGGCTACGAATCGAGCTTCAGCCGCGGCGGCGTTCTCTTCATCGCTAATCCTTTCTTCGTGCTGCTCGCCTTTACCGCCACCTGGCTGGTTACCGACCCGCTGGTGCAGGCTGTCTATACGGTGCGATGCTTCCAGGCTGAATCGCTTGAGACGGGCGAGGATGTGCTCGCCGGCTTGCGTCGAATTCGTTCGCTGGCAGCGGCGGCGGTGCTGCTTCTGGCCTGCGCTTGCTCACCACTTGTGGGGCAGGTTGGCAACCTGCGGACCGATTGGCAATCGGTCCAGCCGGGCACCGCCCGGCCGCCCCGCGCCGAGGCCAGAAGCCGCACACCATCAAGATCTCCGACCCTCCGAACTCCTGATTTTGTTTTATTTGGGTTGAACCAGATTTCAGACTCGTCAGCGCCGGGCCGGGCTGACGCCCGGCTGGACCGATTGACAATCGGTCCGCAGGTTGCCAACCTGCCCCACACAGCACAATCCAGCGGCGCCGTCCCTCCCGCCGAATTAGACCGGGCCGTGCGCCGCGCTGCCGAGTCTCCGGCTTACAACTGGAGGTTTCCACCGCCCGCCTCCGCCGTCAAAGGCACGCCCTGGATTGTGGCTGTGACCGACCGGGTGCTGGATGCCCTCAAATCGGGCCTCAGAATGCTGGGCAAGGCAATCGGAAAAATTCTCGACTTCATATTCGGCCCGCTGCTGAAAGGGCCGGCTGCCGGTGAAGGTAAGGCGCCTGCGCGGACCTTGAACCGCAGCTTGTA
This sequence comes from Bryobacteraceae bacterium, assembly GCA_049511335.1. Lineage (GTDB taxonomy): Bacteria > Acidobacteriota > Terriglobia > Bryobacterales > Bryobacteraceae > JBEKYD01. The sequence goes on from JBEKYD010000027.1 coordinate 4,844, forward strand.
TGTGCTGATTGCGCTGGCGGCGGGGCTGGCCGTCTGGTTTCTCTGGCACGCGCGCCAGAAGCGCAAATCCACGGCTCGACGCCAGGCGCCTTCCGCGGCGGTGGCGGTTCCCTTGGAAGAAGGAGGCCTCGGGGCCGACCGCCTGCCGGAAAACGAATGGCTGGAAATGGGCGAACGGTACCTCAGGGAGGACAACCCGCGGCTGGCTTTGCGCGCCTTCTATCTGGCCAGCCTGGCCTGGATGGGCCAGAATGGTTGGCTCGCGCTTCATGCCGCCAAAACCAACCGCGAATACGAAGTGGAGTTGCACCGTAAGGCGCGGGCGTACCCGGCGGTTCGCGAGCCATTTGCCGCCAATATGCTGGCGTTCGAGCGCGCCTGGTACGGGCAGCACGCGGTTCTGGCTAGCGACGTGGCGGAGTTTCGCGACCGCCTCGCAGGCATGAAGCGGCTGCTGGCGCCGCCGGAAGTGGCCGCATGACCGGGCGCCGGCCATGGCTGTGGGTGCTGCTCATCGCCGCGGCGTTTGCGGCGGGCGTGATCCACCTGTTCGGCCTGGAATTTTCGCACGGCACGGTCTATCCCGAATACTCCAGCCTGCGGACCGATCCGAAGGGCGCGAGACTCCTCTACGACAGCCTGAGCGCGATTCCTGGGCTCACAGTGGAGAGAAGTTACGTGCCGATGGCGCTATTGCCACAGGATGGTGTGGCGCTTCTGCTGCTCGGCATCGATCCGGACCACATTGGCGGGGATCGGGAAAAATGGATTCAGCCGGTAGAGGACCTCGCCCGCCGGGGCAATCGCACCGTGGCAGCGTTCGACTTAACCGAAGGCGCCAAAGAAGTCGACGCTAAAGCGCTCGATACGGTCTGGCACGTCGCACTGGCGCTGGGCGATGCCAAAAAACACGAGCCGCGACTTTATTTTTCCACGGCCCAAAGCTGGAACGTGATCGACAGAACCAGTGGCCGCCTCACCGCCATCGAGAAGACATTCGGCAAAGGCAGTGTGGTGTTGGTGGCGGATAGCGCGGCATTCGATAATGGCGCGACGGCCTCGCGCGAGCGCTTGGGGCTGGTGACCGCGGCCATCGGGCCCTATCGGCACGTCGTTTTCGACGAGCAGCATTTCGGCATTCAGGAATCGGGCAGCGTGGTCGCGCTGGCGCGGCGCTTGCACCTTACCGGCCTGGCCGTTGGTCTGGCGATTTTGACCGCGCTGTTTCTTTGGAAGTCTGCCTCGGCTTTTCCGCCGCCCGGCGAGGAACCAGCCGCCGGCAATTCGGCCGGGCGAACCGCGCACGCCGGCCTGGTGACTCTGCTGCGGCGTCATATTCCCGCCGCGGAGTTGGCCGCTACCTGCTGGCGGCAATGGAGCGGCGCCAATCGCCAGCGAATTTCCGAGCAGCGGCGGCAGCGGGCGGAAGCCATCGTGCGCGATTGGGGTGCGCGGCCGCTCGAAGCCATGCGCGCCCTCTATTCGGAGATTCACCGCAAAGGAGAGCTTTGAACCTCGATCGATTTCAGACCACCGTAGCTGCCGTCCACGCCGAAATCCGCAAGGTGATCATTGGCCAGGACGCGGCTATCCGTTATTCATTGGTAGCGGTTCTGGCCAACCAGCACGCGCTCATCGAAGGCGTGCCGGGGCTGGCAAAAACGCTGCTGGCGCGAACCCTGGCTCGCGTGCTCGGGTCGGAATTCAAACGCATTCAATTCACCCCGGACCTGATGCCGGCCGATATCACCGGCACCAACGTCTTCAACCTGCAGCGCAACGAGTTTTCGCTGGTGAAGGGCCCGCTGTTCACCACGTTTCTGCTGGCTGACGAAATCAACCGCGCGCCCGCAAAAACCCAATCCGCGCTGCTCGAAGCCATGCAGGAGCGCACCGTGACCATCGATCGCGAAAGCTTCCGCCTCTCGCCGAACTTCACCGTGTTCGCTACCGAGAATCCGATCGAATCTGAGGGCACCTATCCGCTGCCGGAAGCGCAGAAAGACCGCTTTATGCTCAAGATCGCGATGAGCTGGCCGGAGAGTGGAGAGGAGTTGGCGCTGGCGCGGCGCAGCCTGGGAGCCGATGCGCCCGAATCGGTGCTCGCAAGCGGCGCCGTCGCGGTTTGCCTTCGAGAGGAAGACTTGCCCGATTTGCGGTTGGCGCTTGAAGCCGTCCAGGTGAGCGACGCGCTGGTCGAATATGGGGTAACGGTGGTGCGCCGCACTCGTACCGACGAGGCCATTCTGGTAGGCGCCGGTCCGCGCGCCACGCAATCTCTGTTGCGCGCCGCGCGAGCGTGGGCTGCGCTCGCCGGGCGCGATTTCGTGAGCCCCGACGATATCCGCGCCGTAGCCGCTCCCGTGTTGGAGCATCGTCTCCTGCTGCGTCCCGAATCGGAATTGGAAGGCGTGCGTGCCGCCGAAGTGGTCGAGCGCATTCTGCACGAAGTGCCGGTGCCGCGATGAAACGCTTGTCCCGGGAGTCTGCTCGTTTCGCCTGGTCACCGTGGGGCAGACCATCGTTTTTCATGGTCTGCCAGGCAGATTCTTTCGATGCGCACAACGGTTGGCAAGTTGGACCGGTAGGTCTGGTAGAGATTAGGATTGAGGGCAGACCACGGAAAACGATGGTCTGCCCCACACCGTTGTCCCAGCGTCACCCATGAGCTTCGCGCCTACATCCCGGCTATTGCGCCTGGCAGCCGCCCTGGCGGTTCCGCTGGCCGGGGCGGGAGGACTGTTCCCCGCGCTGGCCGCGCCGTCGGTTGCGCTGCTGGCGGGTCTCGCGCTGGTGGTGGCATGGGACGCTTATCGCGGCCGGCGCCAACTGGAAGCCGTACGTATCACTTGCCCCGAAACCATACGGCTCACCAAAAACGTCGCCGCCGCTCTGCCGCTGACCATCGAAAACGGTCTGCCCGCCGCACTGTTGTTAAAACTCGCCCCCGCCCTGCCGCCGTCGGTGAGTTCGGAAAAGCACGTCGAGACCGTCAACGTCGCACCCGGACGCTCGCTCTACCCCTGGCCGGTGACCGGCCGCGAGCGCGGCGATCTCGAGCTGCAGCGGGTTTTCGCCGCTGCCGCTTCACCGCTGGGCTGCTGGGAGGTGCGCGCGGAATTTGCGGCCGGCTGCCGTTTCCGCGTCTATCCCAATCTGCGCGATCGCTCCACCGCCGCGCTCTTCCTGCGCACTCCGCAAATCGGGCTGCGCGCGCATCGCCAGGTAGGGAAAGGCCGCGAATTCGAAAATCTGCGCCAATATCTGAGCGGCGACGCTTTCGAGGACATCCACTGGAAGGCCACCGCGCGCCGCAGCTTTCCGGTGGTGAAGTTGTACCGGGTGGAGCATGCCCAGGAAGTGTACGCGGCGATCGATGCCTCGCGCCTTTCCGCGCGCGAAGGGATTCTGGAGAGCTACGTGGACGCCGCCCTGCATCTGGCGCTGGTGGCGGAGAAGCTAGGCGACCGCTTTGGCTTGGTCACTTTCAGCGATCGCACCCACCGCTTCGTGCGCGCGCGCGCCGGTCTCGATCATTTCCGCCTCTGTCGCGAAACCATTTACAACCTGCGCGCCGAGCGCGTCAGTCCGGATTTCCGCGAAGTCTTCACCAGCATCCAGCTCCATCTGCGCCGGCGTTCCCTGGTGGTCTTTTTAACCTCGCTCGACGATGCGCTGCTGGCGGAAAGCTTCGAGCGCGATATCGGATTGGTGGCGCGCCGGCACCTGGTGCTGGTCAACGTACGCCAGACGGCGGCGCTGACGCCGCTATTTCAGGACGAGCCGCCCGCCGATTTGGATGGCCTCTATGCAGGTTTAGCGGGGCAAATGCAGTGCAACCGGATGCGCGCCTTGGCGTCGGCGCTCGGCAATCGCGGCGTTCGCCTTTCCGTGGTTTCCGCCGGCCGTATCAAGCAGCAGGTGGCCGAAGGGTATCTCGACGTCAAGCGGAGGCAGGCGCTGTGATTCTCGATGTGGCGCGCTTCGCCGCGGCCGAACGGCCGTACTGGGACGAATTGAACGCGACGCTCGAAAAACTCTCGAGCGATCCCGAGCGCCGCATGGCGCTCGCCGAAGTGGAGCGCCTGCATTATCTCTACGAAAGGGCGTCGGCGGACTTGTCGCGCCTGAATACGTTCGCCATCGAACCCGCTCTGCGCGCCTACCTGGAATCGCTGGTGTCGCGCGCCTACATGGAAATCCACGAGACTCGCGCGCCGGTCCGCATTCGCTGGAGGCAGGTCGTATTGGCTTTCCCGCGTGCCTTCCGGCGCCGCTTTCCGGCATTCGCCCTGTCGCTGGGGATCACTGTGCTCGGCTGCGGCATGGGGTGGTTCGCCCTGCGTGAAGACCCGCGCTCCAAAGCTGTGCTGATGCCGTTTCCGGGGCTGACGGGTTCTCCCGCCGAGCGGGTCGCTAGGGAAGAGAAGGCACAGCGGGACCGCTACCAAGGTATCAAAGCCACGTTTGCGGCCGAATTGATGACCCACAATATTCAGGTCACCGTCATGGCTTTGGCATTCGGCGTCACCTTCGGCGTCGGCACCCTGATTTTGCTTTTTTATAACGGGGTGATCCTGGGCGCCGTCGCGACCGATTACATCGTGGCCGGGCAGGGTGTCTTCCTGGCCGGATGGTTGCTGCCGCACGGGTCCATTGAAATTCCGGCCATCCTGCTGGGTGGTCAGGCGGGCCTGGTGCTGGCCGGCGCGCTGCTTGGGTGGGGTGATCGCACGTCCCGCAGCCGCCGCCTTCGCGCCGTGGCGCCCGATCTGGTCGCCATCGTGGGCGGCGCGGCCGCGCTGCTGGTATGGGCCGGCACGGTAGAATCGTTCATCTCGCAATATCACCAGCCGGTGATTCCCTATGCCGCAAAGATCGCGTTCGGCCTTTGCGAATTGGCCGCGCTGACGCTCTTCCTGGGCTGGGCGGGCCGCGAATGAAGGGAATGGAAAAGCCGTGCCGGCGCAAATCCGCGCTCGCGATCGAAACACCCGAGGGCGTAACTTTCTCTTACGAACTGGCCACGCCTTTCCTGCGCATGCTGGCCTGGGCGGTGGACGCAGCCGCCATCACCGCGGCTTCGGACGCGGTGGGAACCATCTTCCGCGAAGCCGGTAAGCTGAGCTCGGATTGGGCCAATGGGATCGCGGCAATTTCGTTCTTCGTGATCCAGATCGGCTATGGAATGGCGCTGGAGTGGCGCTGGCGCGGCCAGACCTTGGGCAAGCGCGTCTTCGGATTACGCGTGGTGGACGCGCAGGGCTTGCGCCTGGAATTTTCGCAGATCGCGCTGCGGAACCTGCTCCGTCTGGCCGACCTCTTACCCGCGCTGTACCTGGTGGGCGGCGTGGCCGCTTTTGCCAGCCGCAACGGGCAGCGGCTGGGAGATCTCGCGTCCAATACTATTGTGGCGCGCGAGCGCCGCGGTCTCATCCCCAACCTGGAGCGCATCGCGCCCGCGCGCTACAATTCGCTGGCTGCCTATCCGCATCTGGCCGCCCGGCTGCGCGCCAGAGCCAACGCGGAGGCGGTCGGCCTTCTGACGCGCGCTCTGGAGCTGCGCGATGGCTACGACCCGGCCGCGCGCGTAGCGCTTTACGCCGAACTCGGCGATTATTTCCGGCGCCTGGTGGAGTTTCCCCCGTCCGCGCTGGAAGGGCTTACCGACGAGCAATACTTGCGCGGCGTGCTGCGCGTAATCTACGGCACACCACGAGGCTAAAGCGTCCAACGCGCTAAGTTAAGCCAATCGCGTTTGACTCCGCCGGACCTCCCGCCTTACGATCAATCCATGCCGATGGACCCACGAGTCGACCGCTACATCGAAGACGCCCCGGCTTTTGCGCAGCCCATTCTCGAACACATCCGCAAGCTGGTTCATAAGGCCTGCCCGGAGGCCGAGGAGACGCTTAAGTGGAGGCAGCCTTGCTTTCTGTACCGCAATAAGATTCTGTGCGGCATGTCCGCGTTCAAGGCTCATTGCAACTGCGGCTTTTGGGATCCTGACATACGTCCTGTCCTGGTGAACGACGGCGTCAAAACGCACGCCAAGGTGGGTCTGTTGGAAGACATCACGAAGCTTTCCGATCTTCCTTCGGCCAGGGACATGCTGCGCTACATCCGCGAGGCTTGCCGGATTCGCGAAGCCAAGTTATTGAACCCTGCCTCTCCGAAACCCGCCAAACCGCGCAAGCCGGAAGCCGAAGTGCCGCGCGATTTGGCTGCCGCGCTCGCCGGGAACCGGGCCGCTTCCCAAGCGTTCCATCGATTCAGCCCCAGTCATCGTCGCGAGTATATCGAGTGGATCGCCGAAGCCAAGCGAGACGAGACGCGCCAGAAGCGCATTGCCACCGCCCTCGAATGGCTGGCGGAAGGCAAACCGAGAAATTGGAAGTATATGAATTGTTAGCTTAGACTCGCCATCGGGTGAATCCGGCCGGTTCAAGGTTTCCTCATCTCGGAATCAGAAAGGTCCTGCAGCCACGCCTCTAGCAATGGCAGCTCCCGCGCCTCGAGCAACGATTGGCGTACCAGCTCTTCGTAACAGAGCCTCAGATTGTTTGGAGTATTTTCGATACCGGCAGAGAGACTTAGCGTATCAAGCACCTCGGCAATCTTACGGTTGTATAAATATCCTGGTATCTCGTCTTCGAAGTCGCGCATGAGATCGTGCTCATTGCGTTGCTGCCACACGCTTGCCTCATGGAACAAAACCATCCACCCGTTCATCCACGCGATCCGCTGGGCAATCAGACTCCGCCAAATGTCGGTCATGCGAAACGAGCAATAGGCGGGTAGATATAGAAGGGGGTACGCGTCGGGCCACCATGCCGTGTTCTGGCTGTTGAAGGGACACCACGTGCCCCGCCCGAGCGCAACTTTCCTGCCAGCACGAAACTGGATCGGGAGAGGAAAAAGCAAGCGGAAAACCGCATCGACATCGGGATTCCCGTCAGCCAAACCCTGCTGAATCGGGCAATCTACCGCCTCGATGGAAAGGGTCTCAAAGACCGGAATCGGGCTCCTGACCGAATCCAGGGGGAGCCCCCGCGGCCAGACTGCATCGCCGGTGAAATAAGCATAGACATTCAGCCACCCGGCATCGCGCACCGTCACCACAGTCTGGCTAAGACTGCGCTCGTTCCAAAAGTTCGAGCGGGGACGATTGTCGTCGTCGGTCTCCAGGATAAGCTCGGCGCCGTCTCGAATCGCGAGTAGATAACCGATGTTCTTGCGCGCGTAGTGACGCTTTGGACACAACGCCGCGGTTCGCAGCCCAACTTCCTGCTGGCGAGAAATGCTGAAAAACCGGCAGCCGGCCAATTGAAAGTCAGCCGGGCTGGAAGTATCGCCGATCAGGTAAAACTCCATACCGCGGTCTCGACACCCCTGGGCTAACTCCCGGAGCGCTGCCTTGGGTCCTGAGATCGAGGTGACAACCAATGCCGTTTTGCTCATCGCCGCGGTTCCTCCATCACAGCGCACCGGTTCTACGTAGCAGGTAAAGACGCCATAGTTGTCTAAAGGAGTCCATGAGAGCGGATGAACCCACCCGGGAACTCGGGTTGCGATAGCAAATTGGCACCTCGACGATGCGCAGATCGCGACAGTATACCTTGATTTCTGTTTGGAAGAAGTGGGCCCGCGACTGGATTCCGCGCCGGAGCACCATTTCCAGCGCCGCCCGTGAAAAAAGCTCGAAACCGCTTGTCATGTCCCGCATTTTCGTGCCGATCAGGAAATTCGTGAGTAACGTGCCGCCGCGGCTGACGACGTAGCGCATCCAAGAGGTCTCGCGCATGGAGCCGCCCTTCATGAAGCGGCTTCCGAAGACACAATCGTACCCGCGCCGCTTCGCTTCGAAAAAGCGGCCGATCTCTCCCGGCTGATGGCTGAACCCTGCGTCAATCTCCAGAATCCAGTCGCTGCCCGCCGATAATGCTTCGCGGTAGCCGCGCACGTAGGCGTCTGCAATGCATCGGTTCTCGGGCGCCCACACCACACACAGACGGGGATCCGCCTTCGCGAGATCCCGGAGACGCGCCAAGGTGTTATCCGTGCTTACCGTATCCAGAATCGCAAAGAATTTCACCCACCGAAAGCCCTGGCACCGATCCAAAACCGCACCCACAAAACGGGTTCCCGACTCTCCCTCATTTGCCATGGGGCAAACGACGCCGAGCGCGATTTCAGAGATTGCCTCTGCTTCCATCAACACCTTCTTTCCCGCCATCCGAAACAGGAGCGGGCAATTGTAGCATAGGCCGGCCCTGTCTTCGCAGAACGGCGAGTTCAACTCGTCCTCCCGGCGAACTTCGGCCGGCGCTTTCGCTAAAACCATAAACTGGTGGTTAATTGGCGGAACCGAGAAATCTAAGCTAGAAGCCTTCCCATGCGTAGGCGGGAAACCGCCGCGTAACGCGGAAGCCGATGCGCTGGTAGAGTGCGACGGCGCCTTCGTTGGCGGCAGTTACAGTCAGACTGGCGGAACGGCACCCCAATTCGCCGAGGCGGCTGAGCGAGCGGCGAATCAGAGCGTGGCCGATTCCGAGACCGCGGTACTCGGGCAGAACGCAAATTTGGGTAAGGTGACCGGACTCCGGGGCTACCAGGCTGGCCAGTGAGATTCCGCACAAACGGCCATTGGTATCGAATGCCGCAAAGGAAGCGGGGCGGAAAAACGAGCCGCAGCCCGGATATTGGACGATGTTGAACAGAAAAGCCCGAGCGCCGGAAAGGCTGCGGTACTGATCGTTGATGCGGCTATCGATGTGGCCTTTATAGGCGTCGGCGATGAGTTGAGCGGCTTCGTCCTGATCGTGCTCGGAGAAGACTTCGATGCGGACGGGCCGCGCCGTGGCGGGATCGGAAAAGCCCGGGCGGATGAGACTCACACGCATGAAATTCCGCTCAAATCCGCCCGCAAAAGGAGCGCGCGGAAGCCGCCGCGCCGGAGCGCAGTCGAGCATCAGGAGCTGGGCTTCAATGCGGCTAACCACCCGGCTCGAAACCATGGCGTCCACGGCTGTTCCAAGGAGCAGATCTTCGCGGTGCGGGGTGCGGTGCTCATGTAAGATATACAGATCGCCGATCAAGCCCTTCCTATCTTCGAGAACGTAATAGAGGTAACCGACCACGGCGCCGTGGATCCGCAACGCCACGCCGCTCAAAGCCCGCCCATCGATGAAGCGCCGCACCAGGTCGGCTGACTTCTGGAAGTCCCACTCCAAATCCTCGTGCCAGGAAGCAATCTCTTCGCGCAGGACCGGCTCCAGATCATGCGCCGTGAGTTGGCGCAAATCAACCAACTCAGGGGCATCCGGCGCGGCTTGGAGCTGGGCGGCCATCGGCCAATGTTATTGTAACCCCGTACATGGCGGCGTAGCCAAGTTGCTGCTTCACATGGTTCCTGGGATAGGAAATGACTACACCCGCCGGCTTTCCACCGGCATCGAAGTGCGCCGTCAAGTCGGCGTTCACGCCGCATCAGTAGCGCGGCAGATTGAGCTTTCGGTAGCGCGCCACCACTCGGTCGCGAAGTTGCAGTTCGGTCTTTCCTCTCCCTTCGAGTAGGCCCGCCGGGCTCAGACAGCGCGGGGAATGGTAAACTTGGGAACGTAGCGGCTCATCCGCCACGTCCAAGCTTTACACCCGAAATCGCACCCATGACTAATGGCGGCCGGCCGATCCGCAATATTGCCATCATCGCGCACGTAGACCACGGCAAGACCACCCTGGTCGATGCCATGCTCAACCAGAGCGGTATTTTCCGCGCAAACGAGGAGCACATCGAGCGTGTAATGGATTCCAACGAGCTCGAGCGCGAGCGCGGCATCACCATCCTGGCGAAGATCACGGGCGTGCGTTACCAGGGGGTCAAGATCAACATCGTCGATACCCCCGGTCACAGCGATTTTGGCGGGGAAGTGGAGCGGTCGCTCAAGATCGTCGATGGCGTGATGCTGCTCGTGGATGCCAGCGAAGGCCCTCTCCCGCAAACGCGCTACGTGCTGTGCAAGGCGTTGGAATCGCGGTTGCCCCCGATCGTGGTGATCAACAAAATCGACCGGCATGATGCGCGCTGCCAAGAAGTTCTCAACGAGATTTACGACCTGTTTATCGATCTCGGCGCGACGGAGGACCAGCTCGACTTCCCGGTTCTCTACACGATCGCTAAAACGGGCGTCGCAAAGTCCTCGCTCGACGATCCCTCCGACAATCTCCGCCCGCTGTTTGATGCCATTTTGAAACACATTCCCGCGCCCACGGGAGACGCCGGCGGGGTCCTGCAAATGTTGGTGGCCAATTTGGACTACTCGGACTACTTGGGCCGCCTGGCGATCGGCCGCGTATTCAACGGCGCACTCCGGTTTGGCGATGCCGTGGCTATCGCCAAACGCGACGGCACGTTCCAGATCACCAAGATCACCAAACTTTATTCGTTTGAAGGCCTTAAGCGGGTGGATGAGACTGTGTCCCAACCCGGCGACATCCTCGCCATCGCTGGCGTGGATGGCATCACCATCGGCGAAACCGTGACCAGCGCCGAAACCCCCCGGCCGCTGCCGCACGTTCAAATCGACGAACCGACCATCGCCATGGCCTTCAGCGTCAACACCTCGCCTTTTGCCGGGCGGGAAGGCCAATGGGTCACCTCGCGCAACTTGCGGGACCGGCTCGACAAGGAACTCCTCACCAACGTCTCCATTCGCGTCGAGGAGTTGGGCCCCGACACGTTCAAAGTAATGGGGCGCGGAGAACTGCAGCTCGCCATCCTGATCGAAATGATGCGGCGGGAAGGCTATGAACTGATGGTGGGCAAGCCCGAAATCCTTACCCGAACGGCGGAAGGCAAGACCCAGGAACCGCTGGAGTTGCTGGTCGTCGACTGTCCCGACCAGTTCCTCGGCGTGGTGATCGAAAAGCTGGGTTCCCGCAAGGGAAAAATGAGCAAAATGGTGAACCATGGATCGGGACGCGTTCGCCTCGAGTTCGAAGTCCCCTCCCGCGGGTTGATCGGTCTTCGAAGCGAGATTCTGACGGACACTCGCGGAACGGCCATTATGAATGCACTGTTTCAGGGCTATATCGACTGGCAGGGCGAGATTCCTACCCGTCCCACCGGTTCCCTGGTGGCCGACCGCCCGGGCAGAGCGACCGGCTACGCCATCTTCAACCTTCAGGAACGTGGCGAGATTTTCGTGACACCCGGCACGGAGGTCTATGAGGGCATGGTAGTCGGCGAGAACGCTCGTGACCGCGACCTGGACGTCAACATCGTCAAGGAAAAGAAGCTCACCAATATGCGCGCCTCCACCGCCGATGAGGCAATCAGGCTGGTGCCGCCCCGCATTCTGAACCTGGAACAAGCCGTCGAATTCGTCCGCGACGATGAACTCGTCGAAGTGACGCCCCAATCCATCCGTCTGCGCAAAAAGATATTGAAGGCAAATCAGCGCTAACCAAAGCTCCGCTAGCCACATAGCGTCACCCCGCCCAGGCTCCGTACTTTGGCGGAAAGGGTAGTCCGTTTCAGCCCCAACATTTCGGCGGCGGCTTTTTTGTTGCCGCCGGTTTTGCGAAGAGCCTGCTCCAGGATACTGCGCTCGATGCGCGCCAGGGTTTCCTCATAGTTCAGACCAGCCTCTGGAAGGCGGGGAAGTCCGGCCGAGACTTCCGGATGCCGGACATTCGCGAGCGGTAAGAAATCGTCTTCGGTAAGCTCCCGCCGATCACCGCTCAAAGCAATTGCCATCTCCAGAACGTTTTCCAGTTGACGGACGTTGCCCGGCCAGGGTTCTGCCTGAAGCCGCGCCAGTGCCCCTGCGGCCAACAGCTTCACAGGCAAACCTTCGGCGGCGCAGATCTTGCCGGTTAAGTATCTCGCCAACAAAGGGATATCTTCCTTTCGATGACGCAAAGCGGGCATCGGAAGAGGCACGACGTTCAGGCGGTAATAAAGGTCTTCGCGAAAATTGCCCTTCTCGAGACGCGCCGTCAGGTCGCAATTGGTGGCGGCAACCACGCGCACATCGACGCGTATCGTCTCCGAGCTGCCGAGGCGCTGAAACTCCCGCTCCTGAAGCACGCGGAGGAGTTTGGCTTGCAGGCAGAGGGGAAGCTCGCCGATCTCGTCCAGGAATAAAGTTCCCCCGTGGGCCTGTTCGAAGCGGCCGGCGCGGGACTGGAGGGCTCCGGTAAAGGCGCCCCGAACATAGCCGAACAGCTCGGCTTCGATCAGGGGTTCCGGCAAAGCACTGCAATTGACCGCGACCCAGGAAGCGTAGCGCCGGGGGCTGGCCAAGTGCACCGCGCGAGCCGCCAGTTCCTTCCCGGTTCCTGACTCTCCAGTGATCAGAACGGTGGCCCGGCGGGCTGCAACCAGGTGGATAATCTCGATAATCTGTTGAATTTGGGGGCTTTCCCCAACCAAGCCTTGCTGCCACGCCTCTTGGCGGGAGGGTTCCCCTCGGAGCTCGCCGTCGAGCCGATAAAGATCAATAAAGCTTTGTTTTTCAATGAATTGAGCGTCTTCTTCGGAAGCCCTTGGGTGGTTTTCCAAACGATTTGGTCGGGGCGCCATCACAGCTCAAAATCGGCTGCTTACCCGGAAACTTTATATGGTTTGGAAAAAATCCCGCTAGCGATCCACTAAAGAATTGCGCCGGACGCGCCGATATGTTGTTTAGCCGGGGAACCAACCGGCAGCCGGAGAGTGACTCGCAGTATGAGAGTATACAATTCCAACATCAGCGGGGGAACAGCCGCGGGCGCGGATAGAGCGCAGGAAGCCCGTGGAACGGAAGCTGCGGCGGGCAAGACGGCCAATTCCTCCAACCCGGCGAATGACCGGGTCGAACTGTCGCAAGCCCTGGGCAGTTTGGCCAAGGCGATGTCGGCGGAGAGCGCAAGTCGTGCCAGCCGGGTTTCAGCGCTGGCGGCCCAGTATCAAAGTGGCGCCTACCAGCCAAATTCGCACGCCACGAGCAAGAGCATGATTCACGAGGCTCTTGCCGGCGGAGGACAGTAACACGTGGTAGCGAGCGCCGACCGCCTCGACACAGCCGTTGGCCGGGCGACACGCAAGGTGGAACAGGCTTGTGATTTGCTGGTGGCGGCTACGCCCCAAGCGCTTGCGCAAAGTCCCATGATTTTCGCCGAGGCCATATCCGAGCTCCGGGACTTGCGACAGCAGATGGGGCCCTTCCGCGGACCGGACGCGCGTCGCTTGCGGAATGCGGTTCTGAAAGCGCGGCGGCTGCTCGACCGGGTCGCTGTTTTTCACACCCGCTGGCAGATGATTCTGGCCTCGCTGAGTTTCGGTTACAGCGCGCTTGGCAGCCCAGCGGAAATCCCCTCACGGAGCCGAAGTTCCTGGGAAGGGTGACCTAGCGTGGCGAGTCTTCTCTCTACTCTGCAGGTATCGGCCGACGCACTGAGCGCCTACAGCCAGTCTTTGGACGTAGTCCAAAACAACGTCTCTAACGCCAACACACCCGGTTACGCGGCGCAGACGCAAAGTCTCATTCCGTTGTACTTCGATCCGCCTGAGGGCTTCGTTGGCGGGGTGAAACCGGGCGCGGTGGTCAGCTCGCGTAACGAATTCGCGGAACAATCCTTTCGGCAGCAGACCACACTCCTCGGCACAGCCACGCAAAATGTTTCGAGTCTGACTTCTTTACAGACGATTTTCGACATTTCCGGCAACAGTGGAGTTCCCTACGCCCTGAACAACCTGCTCTCCAGCTTCTCGGCGTGGGCCCAATCGCCGTCCGACACCAACACTCAGCAGTCGGTGCTGAATAATGCCGGCGATCTGGCGCAAGCCTTTCAGCAAGTGGCATCGGCCCTGGGCACGATCCGGCAGAACACGGAATCGGAAATCGGCGATACGGTGAACCAGATCAACCAACTGGCGGGCCAGTTGTCGCAGTACAATCAGCAAATTCAGAATGGCGGCGGCAGCGACGCCGGGCTGGACGCGCAGATTCACTCCACGCTCGATCAGTTGTCCCAATACGTCAATTTCACGGCGTCCAAACAGGCGGATGGCACCTACACGGTGCTCATTAACGGGCAGGTTCCCCTGGTCATGGAGAACCAGGAGTTCCAAATTAGCAATGAGATGGCGCAACCCACCAATCCGGCGCCCACCAACGCGGGTTCGTTGTCGCCACCGGCCCACGCCGAAATCCAGTCGTCCGATGGCACCGACATTACCGCGCAAATCACGGGAGGGCAACTCGGCTCTTTACTCAACTTCCGCAACACGGTTTTGCCAACGTACATAGGCGATGCCTATCAAGCGGGCAGCCTGAACACGATGGCGCAGCAGTTTGCCGATACCGTGAACAATGCCCTGATTTCAGGCGAGATTTCGAGCGGGCCCCAGCCGGTAAACGGCATTCCCCTATTCACCTACGACACCACCGACAATACGAATGTGGCGGCATCGCTGGCCGTTAATTCCAACATCACGGCAGGCCAACTGGCGGCCATCTCGACCGCGGGGGCGAGCCCGGTTTCGAACGGCGTGCCATTGGCTCTGGCGCAACTGGCCACACCGCAAACGGGAGCCGATGAGATCAACGGAGAGAGTTATACACAGTACTACGGCGACATGGCCACGGAAGTCGGTAATCAACTCCAGGCCGCTACGAACGAGCAAACCGTGCAACAGTCTGCGGTAGCCCAGGCGCAGAACCTGGTCGAGCAATACTCGGGCGTGAACCTGGATGAGGAGGCCGTCACCATGGTGCAGTTTCAGAGGGCCTATGAGGCCAATTCCCAGATGATAAATGTATTGGACCAACTCACGGCCGATACGATCAACATGCTGAGTTCAGCGGCCGCGTGAGCCCGCCATGTACACTACTCTGAATGCGCAAGCGCAGCTCTTTCTGGCCAACCTCGAGCGGACCCAGGACGGCATCGACAACGCCAGCGCCGAGCTATCTTCCGGTCTTCGGATGCGCCAGGCTTCGGACGACCCCGATCAGGTTGATCTCGTGTTGCAACTTCGTGCCAACCTGCAGCAAAACAGTCAGATTCAGAGCAACCTTACGCTGGCGAAGACCGATGCCAGCACGGCCGACAGTACCCTCAACGCCGCCACCAGCCTCATGGATACGGCCATGCAACTGGCGACCGAGGGCGCCAACGCCACTCAGACCGCGGAGTCGCGCGCGTCCATGGCGGTTCAGGCCCAGTCCCTGCTGGCGGAGATGGTCGATTTCAGCCAGACCCAGGTGGCGGGAAACTACATCTTCAGCGGCGATGACAATCTGAGCCCAACCTACCAAATGGATCTAGCGGCGACGTACGGGGTCGACCAGCTCTCCAGCGCCCCTGCCACGAAGCAAATCCAGAATCCAGCGGGCGGGTCTTTTCCGGCATATCTGACGGCGCAGCAGATTTTCGACGACCAAAATCCGCCCGGGACGCCAGCCAACGACAACGTTTTCGCGGCCCTTTTCAACCTCTACACCGCCCTCACAAACAACGATCAGCCCGGGTGTGCCAATGCGGTCGATCAGATACAAGCGGCAGCCGATCACCTGGACGACATGGACGCCTTCTACGGAAACGTGGAAAACCAAATCACACAGGCCAACAATTTCGCCACCTCCTACGCCACCCAGTTGCAGACCCAGATCGGGAACATTCAGGATGCGAACATTCCGCAAGTGGCCACCGAACTTACCCAAGACCAAGTCCAACTGGAGGCGGCCATGCAATCGCAGGCGCAACTTCCCAACAAGAGCCTGTTCGACTACCTCGGCTGAGCGGCGCTCGATCTCTCCGGCGAGCCGCTACAATAAGGCCATGGCGGAAATATTGAAAATCGCGGGCCGAGAATTTCGTTCGCGCCTCATCGTCGGGACGGGGAAATATCGTAACTTCCAGGAAATGAAGCGTTGTCACGAAGCCAGCGGCGCCGATATGGTCACCGTGGCGGTCCGCCGCGTAAACCTTACGGACCGTTCCAAGGAGTCGTTGCTGGATTACATCGATCGCTCGCGGATTTTCATCCTTCCCAACACCGCCGGCTGCTACACCGCCGACGATGCCGTACGCACCGCGCTGCTGGCGCGCGAGGTCGGCCTTTCGAATTGGGTCAAACTGGAGGTGATCGGCGACGAGAAAACCCTGTTTCCAGACAATGCCGGGCTTCTGGAAGCCACGCGCACGCTGGTGAAAGAGGGGTTTGTAGTGCTTCCCTACACCAACGATGACGTGGTAAACGCTCGACGGCTGATAGAAGCCGGCGCGGCGGCGGTGATGCCTTTGGCCGCGCCGATCGGGTCCGGCCTGGGAATACAGAATTCCACCAACCTGCGCATCCTGCGCGAGATGATCACCGAAGTGCCCGTGATTGTGGATGCCGGGGTGGGAACCGCTTCCGACGCCGCGATCGCCATGGAACTGGGCGCCGATGGGGTGCTTCTGAACACGGCAATCGCCGCCGCCGCCGAGCCGGAGAAAATGGCGAGGGCCATGAACCTGGCGGTGCAGGCTGGCCGGCTGGCCTATGAATCGGGCCGCATGCCCAAGAAACTCTACGCGTCGGCGAGCAGCCCGCTGGCCGGCGTGGCCGGGTCCGCGAATTAGGAGCGGAGTTTTCGTTGGCGTGACAGGTCCGGCAGTCCGGCAAGGCCCGTCCGATGTCGCGGGGATTACACTGTTAGGTGGAGGGGCGTTGCACTCACACGGTCACAGCCATTTCGGTACGGGAACGGTTTTGCGATGGTCGCTGGCCGCCACGCTGGTGTTCGTTGTGGTGGAACTGGTGGCCGGAGTGCAGGCTCACTCGCTGGCGCTCGTTTCCGACGCGGGACACAACTTCACCGATGCGCTGGCGTTGTTGTTGGCGTGGTTCGGTGTGTACCTGGAATCGAAGCCGGCCGACGAGAGCAAGACTTACGGCTACCGCCGCGGCGGGGTGCTCTCGGCGTTCGTCAACGCCCTCGCGCTGGTGGCGCTCTCCGGGTGGATCCTGTACGAAAGCGTGGCGCGGCTGCGTCATCCCCAGGCGGTTTCCGAGGGCATCATGATGGTGGTGGCGTCGATCGGGCTGGTATTGAACGGCGGAATCATGCTGGCGCTGGGCGGGACCCGGCAACATGATGTGAATATTCGGGGCGCGTTTGTCCACATGCTGGGCGATGCGTTCGGCTCGATTGCCATCGTGGCCGGCGCTATCGTCATCCGCTACACCGGCTGGCGGCAGCTCGATCCGTTGCTTTCGATCGCCATCGCGCTGCTGATCGTCTGGACGGCGCTCGATATCATTCGCGAAACGTTGAACATTTTGCTCGAAGGGCTGCCGCGCGGCATTCACCTGGCGGAAGTGGCCGGCGCCGCGAGCTCGATCGAGGGCGTGTTGGGCGTGCACGACTTACACATCTGGAGCCTGGGATCGAGCACTCACGCCTTGAGTTGCCACGTGCTGATCGAAGACGTGCCGCCGTCGGCCAGCGACGCCGTTCTGCAGCGCTTGAACGCCATGCTGGCGGAGAGGTTTCACATCCACCACAGCACGGTGCAATTCGAACATGTAGGCTGCCCGATGGCGCAGGGCTGCGCGATTCCCTCCGCCCACGAGGCGGCTCATCGCGAGCATTCGCATCCGCATGGGCACGAACATCTATAATCGATGCCATGACGCGCTGGCATAGGAGGGCATTGCTCATGGCCGTTTGCGCTACGGCTCTGGTGGCGCAAGACGACGACATTCGGAGGGTGCTGGCCGATTCCGAAACGGCCTGGAACCACGGCGATTTGGAGACCTTCGCCTCCTACTATGAGGATTCGCCGGATACCACGTTTATGGGCAAACAAGTTACCCACGGCGGCGTGGCGGCAATCCTGGAGCGCTACCGGCGCAATTATCCCACTCCGGCCGCGATGGGCACGCTGCGGTTTTCCGAGATTACGGTGCGGCGATTGGGCGCCGATTACGCGCTTGTCACCGGCAAGTTCGAGCTGCGCCGAACCGCGGAAGGCGGCGGCGATGCGTCGGGACGCTACACTTTGATCCTGCACCGCGGCGCCAAGGGCTGGCGCATCATTCACGACCACACGAGTTGAGCCTAGCCCGCGGCGGAGTCGCCAGGCAGGAGTCCGAAAGCCGGAAGTCTACGCGGCGGAAGGCGGAAACCGCGCTTCCCGCCGGCGGTTCGCTTCGGCGCGAATCATTGCGGTCAGGCGGTCGAGGGCCGTCTGCCAGTCGGGGAACACGTCGATGTACTGGCACTGGCGCGCCACGGTGCGCGGCACGCGGCAGGCGTCCAAACGCAAGGGCACGATGTAAAATGTCGTCAAGCGGCAGGCTGCGGGCGCAGTCCAAGGCATAACGGATTTCGGCCTGGAAACCGCCGCGCTTCACCACGGCTCGTTGGGAAAAGCAGGCCACGAAAAAGTCGGCGTTCTGAATCGCCATTTCGATGGCGCGCGGCCAGTTCTGGCCTGGCAGCAGCGCGCGGACGTCGATCCACGGCCGGAAACCGGCTTGGCGCAGAGCATCGTGCAGCCGGAGCGCCGCCTCCATATCTTCCTTGGCATAAGCGATGAAGACCGATGGGCCGGGGCAATCTTCAAAACAGACGCCCAGAAACGGATCGAGGTAAAACACGCCCAATCCTTCCACTTCCACGGACTTTCCGCTGGCCAGTGACAGGGTGACAACATGCGCCAATTCGGCGAACAGGGACGAATCAGGCACGCGGTTTGCCTCGTTGCGGCCCTTCCGGCTCCAGCACGATGCGGCCGTCGCGCGAGATCTGAAAGCGCCCCAATCCGGGCAGGCGCGCTTCCTTTCCGTGACGCAGATCTTGCAGCAAGTCATGAACCAGGCGGTCAAGGCGATCGGCCGCTTCACTAGTAGTCTCACCCGAGCGACGCGCCATGCGGCGCGCGATATCCGGCTTCTTCATACCGTCCTCACGGTAGCAGACGAGGGTCCGGCATAGCGGTGGGAGGAAGCGTCCAAATAGCCCGTATCTAATTAAGTCTGTTCGACTTGCCAAATTTCAGCAAGTTCCGTGACTGAAAAAGTTCACATCGGCATTTCGGGCTCCGGGCAAAGGCACCGGCGACAAGGTCGCCGGCGCTACGGAACGCCGGCTGGAAATCCGACGCAGGAGGGGAGATCGCTGGGTTTGACGCCCCCGATTCACTGCGCCGCCAGGGCCGATCGCCTGGGATCCGCGTCCGCCGGCCAGGGAACTACAACCTTCCATCGCTTCATCCATAAGAACAACGTCAATAGTCCCCACAGATGGTATCCGGCATTGATCCTTCTCTCCATGTGGTCCCGTACCATCGCCTGAATTGCTGCCTCCTGAAAGAGCTGCGCCGAGGTCATTGCCCCGTCGCTCAGCGTGTCTTCCAATAGCTCCCGAAGCGGACCCCGGAACCAATCGTGGGTGGGAATGTCGAACCCGGTCTTCTTGCGATTCAGAATCCCATCCGGCAGCTTCCCCCGCATGAGTTCCTTCAGGACATATTTTTGCCGAAAACCGCGGATCTTCAATCCGGAAGGCAGCGAAGCCGCGAATTCCACGATCCGATGATCCAGAAAGGGCGGCCGCACTTCGAGCGAATGCGCCATGCTCATTCGGTCCGTCTTATAGAGAATATCGTCGGCCAGATAGTAATGTTGATCGAGCGTCAGGTACCTGGATAGCAGGTCGGTCGCCGGCAAGGATGTTTTCTCTACCAGGCGTCGCAGCGCGCCTCCATCCACACCCCTGAAGATAGCTCTTCGCTCCTCCCCGGAAAACGTCCCGTTCCAGTAAAAGTGCGCTTCGTCCGCACCGAGGAGGCTTCCCGCGATGAATCGTTTGGCTTTATAGTCGAGCCCGATCTTTTCATCGCTTACCGGCATGAACCGCTCGAGCAGCCGCCCCACCAGCCGCCTGCCAGCCGCGGGGGTTACCAGGCGAACCCACCCGGCCAATCGGTCGGCCAGATACGTCACGTATCCCGCGAACAGCTCGTCGGCGCCCTCCCCACTCAAAGCCACCGTCACGTAGCGCCGGCTCATCCGCGAAAGGTACCAGACGGGCAATGCCCCCGCGTCCGCGCTCGGCTCGTCTGAGTGATATGCGAAAGCCTCAATGGCGTCCCGCAGTTCGGCTTCCGGATTCAAGTCGAATTCGTGATGATCCGTCCCGTAAATCTCCGCCACCCTCCGGAAATAGCGGCTTTCATCGAAACTCCGGCCCGCAAAAGAAACCGAGAACGTTTTCAGTTGGCCGCTGCCGGCTTGCGCCGCGTAATGCAATATCGCCGATGAGTCCACTCCCCCGGAAGCCCACACTCCCAAGGGCACGTCCGATACCATGTGTTCGCGTACGGCGTCCTTTAGCAGGGCGTCCAGTTCTTCTTTGGCTTGGGCGATCCCAATCGGCCGCGGCTTCATTTCCGGCAAACGCCACCACTCTCGAAGCTCTACTTTCCCGCGCCGCCATTCCAGCAGGCTCCCCGGCGGCACTTTGTGAATTCCCGCGATCAGGGTTCGCTCGCCCGGCACATAATTCACCCCCAGATAAGCATCCAGACCTTCCAGGTCCAGTTCCCGCGGAATCTGCGGATGCTCCAGAATGGCTTTCAATTCGCTTCCGAAATACAGTTCTTCGCCGCGTTGGCAATAGTATAAAGGCTTGATGCCCATCCGGTCCCGCGCCAGCACCAGCCGTCGCCGCGATTCCGTCCACAAAGCCACCGCAAACATGCCCCGCATTCGATCGAAACATGCCGTGTCCCATTCGAGAAACGCCCGCAATACGGTCTCCGTATCGCAGTGCGAACGAAACCGGTGGCCACGCTCCTCCAGCTC
Organism: Bryobacteraceae bacterium; assembly: GCA_049511335.1. Taxonomy (GTDB): domain Bacteria; phylum Acidobacteriota; class Terriglobia; order Bryobacterales; family Bryobacteraceae; genus JBEKYD01. The sequence goes on from JBEKYD010000027.1 coordinate 25,689, forward strand.
TCTCCGAATCTCCAGGTGGTTGTAGATTTCGCCGTTGAATGCAATCGCCGTGTCGCCGTCGTCGCTCCGAATGGGCTGATCTCCACCGCTCAGATCGATGATCTTCAACCGCACTGCGCAAAGGGTCGCTTCACTACCTTCATAAACTCCCTGCTGGTCAGGACCGCGATGGCGCAGTACCTCCGTTATCCTTCGCCCAATCTCTCCGGCCGAGGTTCGGTTGCTATACGCAAATCCCGCTATGCCACACATGGATCGATATCGCCATTGTCCCAGAATGCGAGAGCGCTCCGCTTCGGAGGCGAGCGGAACCGGATGTGTCCCGTAGTACACTGGAGGGTCGAAATGAGAACTCCTGGGCGGCTCCTGGCCGCGGTGGCGCTGGCGCTGTACGGGGCTGTCACGGCTTGGGGAGTGGATTGGAAAGCCCTGCAGCCGCAGGGATACGTCAGCGACTTCGCGGGCGCGGTGGATGCCCAGTCCCGCGAACGCATCGAAGCGTATTGCGCCGCCGTCGAGCGCGCCACCGGCGCCCAGATCGCGCTGGTGGTTCTGCCGAGTCTCGAAAACGAGCCCATTGAAGATGTCGCCAACACCATCTTCCGCGCTTGGGGCGTCGGTCAGAAAGGTAAGAACGAAGGTGTCATGCTGCTGTTGGCCGTCCAGGATCGCCGCAGCCGCCTGGAAGTGGGTTATGGGCTGGAGCCGATCATGACCGACGCGATGGCCGGCCGCGTGTTGCGCGAAATGCGCCCCGCACTGCGCCAGCAGGACTATGGCGATGCCCTGACAGCCGCGGCGGAAACCATCGGTTCCACTATCGCTCGCGCCAAGCAAGTGTCATTGGACACCGCGCCCCCTCCCCGCCGCTATCGCTCTACCGATTCCGAATTCATTCCGTGGCCCATGATCGTGGGCGGTTTGTTCCTGCTTCTCTGGTTGATACGCGCCGGCGGCGCCAGTGGCGGCGGAGGCATCGGCGGTTTTCTTCCCGGGCTGCTGCTGGGCGGCATGATGTCGCGCGGCTCCTGGGGCGGCCGCGGCAGCGGAGGTTTCGGCGGCTCCGATTCCGGCGACGGCTTCGGCGGTTTTGGCGGCGGCGATTCCGGCGGCGGCGGGGCTTCCAGCAATTGGTGAACAAGCTCATGGAGAAACTCCTTACCCAACTCGTGGACCGTCTGACCAAGGCCCTGGGCGGCCGCCTGGTTTCGGTCGTGCTCTATGGCTCCGCGGCCGCCGGCGAGCATCACGCCGCGTTTTCCGATTACAACGTGCTTGCGGTGGTCTCGGTCCTGACCCCTCGCGAATTGGCCGCCGTGGCCGACGCCTTTCGCTGGTGGCGGGAGAAGGGCAGCCCCGCCCCGTTGTTGCTCACCGAAGACGAGCTGGCTACTTCCACGGATTGTTTCGCCATCGAGTTCCACGACATCAAGGCGCACTACCGGATTCTGCATGGCCGCGATGTGATCGGGCCGCTGGAGGTGGACGATTCGTTCTACCGTGCCCAGGTGGAACACGACCTGCGCGCCAAACTCTTGCGCCTGCGTCAGAAGGCCGCGGGAATGTTGTCGCAACCGGACCTGCTCCGCCGCCTGCTGGTGGATTCGCTGTCCACATTTTGCGTGCTGTTCCGCCACGCACTCCACCTCCACGGCGCGGCCGCGCCGGTGCGAAAACGGGAGATCCTGGCCGCCGCCGGCCTGCGGTTCGGCTTCGATGCCGCGGCATTCGACAAGGTGCTGGATATTCGCGAACAGCGCATCAAGCCCCGCCAGGCGGAACCGATCGGATTGCTGGAGGGCTATCTGGCCGCCATCGATCGAGTCATCCAGGCTGTCGACCGGCTGGAGAAATAACTAGAGGAGAATCACGTGAAAGCTGCCCTTATCACCATCGGAGTCCTGCTGCTGTTGGCGGTGTTCGCGGCTGCCAAATTCATCGGCACGCGCAATGAGCTGGCGACCGAGCGCGAGGCCGTCAATGCGCAATGGTCCCAGGTGGACGTTGCGTTAGAGCGCCGCGCCGATTTGATTCCGAACCTCGTCGGAACGGTAAAGGGCTTCGCTCAGCACGAAACCGAAGTGTTCAAGGATATCGCCGATGCGCGCGCGGCCCTAGCCGGCGGCCGTACGCCGTCGGAAAAGATTCAAGCCAACCAGCAGTTGGATGGCGCCCTTTCCCGTTTGCTGGTGCTGAGCGAAAATTACCCCCAGTTGAAATCGGACCAGAATTTCTTGGCCCTGCAGGATGAATTGGCCGGCACCGAAAACCGCATCGCCGTGGAGCGTCGAAAATACAACGAAGCGCTGCAAAGCTATAATACGCTGATCGAACTGTTTCCATCCAACGTGGTGGCGTCGCTTTCCGGGTTCTCCCGCAACGACGCCTATTTCAAAACGGAGCCGGGCGCTCGATCCGTGCCGAAGGTGCAATTCTGATATGAAGCTGGGACAGATCCGGAACGCCGGCGGCGTGGTTGCCGCGGTTTTTGAAGGGTCCAGCGCGCGGCCGATTCCCGGGCACGACATGCTGGCTCTGATCCACCGCGCCGCTGCGGAAGGCGTTTCGCTCCCGGCGCTGGCAACCAAACTGGCGGCTCAGCCGCTGGAGTCCTTCCACCCGGCAGTGCCTATCCATCCGCCTGAAGTTTGGGGCTGCGGTTGCACCTATGAAGCCAGTTCGGCCTTCCGTGACGCCGAGCACGGCACGCGCGAAGGCATGTACGCCTTCGTGTACTGCGAAGCGCGGCCCGAGATCTTCTTCAAAGGCACGGCGCGAGTGTGCGTGGGCCCTGGCGAACCGATCGGCATTCGCTGCGATTCTCATTTCACCGCCCCAGAGCCGGAACTGGCGGTGGTGGTGGGCGCGGGAAGAGAAATCCTGGCTTATACCCTGGCGAACGACGTGTCGGCATGGGATATCGAACGCGAAAACGCGTTGTACCTGCCGCAGTCGAAGGTGTTCGACGGTTGTTGCGCGCTGGGCCCTGTGTTGGTCACGGCCGATTCCGTTGCCGATCCCTACCAGCTCGAAATCGCTTGCACCGTCACTCGTCAGGGCAAGACGCTGTTTGCCGGCAGCACGTCCACCGCGCGCCTGCACCGCAAGCTGGAAACGTTGGTGGAGTTTCTGACCCGCGCCAATTCCGTTCCCGCCGGAACGGTGGTGCTGACCGGAACCGGAATCATCGTTACCCAAGACGCGGCGCTCGCTTCCGGCGATGTGGTTTCGATCCACGCCGAGCCCATCGGCGAGTTGTCGAATCCAGCCGTCCGTGTCGGTTGACGCGAGCCTCGACGGCGGCGTGTCATAGGCACATCTGTGCACACAGAGACACGCGTCCCGGCGCAACTTACTCCGTGACTACCGTGACTTAGTAACTGGCAACCGGCCTGCAAGTGACACGGCGGCAGGTGACCGATGACGGGACCTTCTAAGCCTTCCGTGCTCTGTTCGGCGCTGTTGCATGCCGGTGCGATTGCGCTGGTGCTGATTTTGACCACAGGCAATCCGCCGCCGATCGCGCTCGTTCCGCATGCGATCTTCTTACGCGACACGTGGTCTATGCCGCCGATCCCGGCCTTGCGCGGCGGTGGCGGAGGAGGAGGGCAGCGTGCACTGACTCCTCCATCGAAAGGCCGGCCGCCGAAGCCCGATCGGCGCGTGTTTCGGCCGCCTGTGGCTTCGATTCGCGAGACCGAGCCGATGCTGCCGGTTGAGCCGGCGATCCTGGCTACCGTGGCGATGCCGGTGTTCGACCTGCCGGATTTCGGCGATCCGCGCGGAGTCGACGGGCCGCTATCCGGTGGCCCAGGCAGTGGGGGCGGCTTCGGAAACGGTAAAGAAGGCGGCATCGGCAACGGCAAAGGCCCCTCGTTCGGAGCAGGCGCGGGTTCGGGAGGGACCGGTGGGGAGGGAGCCGTCTTTACTCAGCCCGTTCTGCTCACCAAGAAAGAGCCGGAGTATACCGACGAGGCGCGCAAAGTCAGGCTTCAAGGCACAGTCGCTCTGATCATCGAGATCGACTCGCAAGGCCTTCCCCGCGACATTCGCGTCTGGCAAAGTCTGGGCCTCGGATTAGACGAGCGCGCGGTGGAAGCCGTTCGCAACTGGCGCTTCCGGCCGGCTACCCGCAATGGCAAGCCCGTGCCTTCCAGCGCGCGAGTGGATGTCAACTTCAGATTGCTGTAAGAAGCCGCGTATTAGTTAGCCGGCGTAGTAACCTTCGCGCGCCCGAACCACATAGTCCTTTTTCTTAGCCGTCAGATGGATATGACGGTAGGCGCCGTTGGGAGGCTGGTCGGAAGTATAGCCAATGCTGTACTGGCCGCGTAGCTCTTCCTCGATGGTGGCGTATATCTTGTCAATTGGATGGCTGTGAGAGACTTCGAAAAACCCGCCGCCGGTCTCGCGGGACATCTGTTGCAGGATCTTCTTTCCATCGGGACGGTCGTAGCCACCGCCGCCGGGATAGCCGCCCCCAGGGTAACCGCCGCCGGGATAACCCATGCGGCGCCGGCCCATCGGATTCATCGGACCGTTGCCGTAGGCAGACGAGTCGCTGAAGAGTATGCTGTAAATCAGTGTATCGGAGCGTTGCGCGCTCTCGATCGCCTGGTACAGGGTCTCCTTGGAGGCTGTATCCACGCCATCGGTGAGCATCACCAGGGCCTTGCGTCCCTTTTGCTTCTTCATGAGCTCGTTCGATGCCAGATAAACTGCGTCGTATAGATCGGTGCCGCCGCGGAAACGCTGCTGCGGGTACCCGCCGCGGGGATAGCCGCCGCCGCCAGGATAGCCGCCGCCATTCGGATAATTACCACCATTCGGATAGTTGCCGCCCTGTTGCTGCTGCTGTTGCTGTTGGTCGTTGATTCGCAGGGCATTCAAGCCGTCTTCCAACTTTTGCCGCGAGTTCGTGAGATCCTGCAACAACTCCACCTGGGAATCGAAGTGAATCAGAAACGCCAGGTCGCGGTCCTCGCGCAGAACCTGTTCCAGGAATTTTTGGCTGGCGGTGCGCTCGTCGTTGATCACGCGGCGCTGGCTGCCGCTGGTGTCGACCAGCAGGCCGAGTGTGAGCGGCAAATTGCTTTCCTGGGAAAAATAACCGATGGTCTCCGGCCGGCCGTCTTCGTCCAGCACGAAATCGTCCTTCGTCAAATTGTGGACAATGGGGCCATCTTTGCCTTTGCGGACGGTTGCGAACACGTTCACAACCTTCACTTCCGTCGAAAAAGTGGAACTTTCCGCCGGTTGGCCGGAAGCCCCTGGAGCCCGCGTCAGTTGGGGCTGCTGGCTATCCTGTGGTGGTGGGTTTTGCTGTGGCGATTGACTCTGCTGCCCATACAGGGCCCGAAACGAGCCAGCCGCCGCTAGCGTTTCCAGGATTCGACGCCGCGAAATCTGCTTGTACATAGTTAGACTCGACGAGTTGTACTGGTGTAGATGCGCGGCCCGGACCGAGGGTTACCACCGGAGCAGGTTTGCTTCCTCGCCGCGAATTCAGCAATTCTAAGCTTCCAGTTCGACGACCTGTACCGCTTCCAATTCCGCGCTGATTTCCACCTTGTCGCTAACCAGCACGCCGCCACCCTCCAGCGGCACGTTGAACACAAGCCCGAAGTCTCTCCGGTCAATCGAGGTATTGGCGGAGAAGCCGGCGCGAAAACCTCCCCATGGATCCCTCGCCCGCCCCAGTATTTCCACCTCCACCGGCACTTCCTTCGCCGTGCCGCGAATCGTCAAATTCCCGATCACGATGTAATTCTGCTCGCTCAACTTTTTCACTCCCGTGCTTTCGAAAGCGATCTCGGGATAGTTTCCCGCGTCGAAGAAGTCGGCCGAGCGCAGATGGTCGTCACGCTGCTGGTCCTGGGTATTCACGCTCGCGGCTTCCATTCGAATGGCGATTTTTGCGGCCGTAGGATTGGCGTCGTCCAATTCGAGGGTCCCGCTCCATTTGTCAAAGTGGCCCTTCACTCTGGAAATCATCAGGTGGCGCACGGAAAACGCGACGCTTGAATGTACCGTATCGAAGGTCCATCGGTTCGTCCGCATATTGATAGTATATTAAATATACTAGGGTGGCTTTACAAAGTTGCAATTATGATCAAAGTTGGTATTGACGCCGATACTGAGTGCCAGGGCGATCTGTCCCAGGACTGTCCGATGACGAGGTTAATCGGCCTGCTGGCGTCCAAGTGGGCCATGCCGGTGCTGTACCACCTGCTACGAGCTCCGGGACCGCTGCGCTTCGGTGTTTTGCGGAAGGCGATCGGCCGAGTGACCCAGCGGGAGCTCTCTCTCACTCTCAAGCGTTTCGAGCAAATCGGCGTACTCAGCCGAAAAGTGTACGCCGAAGTGCCGCCGCGAGTGGAATATTCTCTGACCCCGCTCGGCCTTTCCCTGGAAGAGCCGATTCTGGCGCTGGGCCGCTGGGCCGAGGAGCACGCCAGCGAATTGACCGGCGCGTCGTAGACCGGCGATTCGAATCGCGCCTTCTCAGAACTCGCGCGCGGCGGCGGCTTGCTCGGGGCCTACTCTTCCCATCTCGATTTGCGCCCGGGAATAATTTTCGCCTTTGACGGGCGCGCCGGCCAGGCGGCGAAGCAGCGCAATTTGCCCGATGTGGGTCAAAGCATCGGCGATGGCGCCCTGAAAAAGCTTTTCAGCGGTCGTAGCCAGGACATCGCTTCCCGCAAGGCGGACGTCCAGAGCCTCCATCGTCCGGTGGAAGCGCGCCACTTCTACATCCCAGGCCGCGGGCTCCGATTCACGCCACGTTTCGTTCCCATTCGCCTGGCTTAGCGCCCACTCCATCAGATCCCCGATGTGTGCCAGAATCTGGCGCGGCGTGCGGGTGGACTCTCCCGCCGAAAAATCCCCAAACGCCACCGGCGCCCCGCGAATCGTTTTGGAGCCGCGGTAAGCCAGCGTGGCAAGCGTATGCCTCAGCCAGGCGTGGTTTTCGCTCATCGCCTTCCTCCTGGATCGATTCTATCCTGATGTCGTCGCGCCGGCTGTGAAGCCCAATGTCACTTCGTTTTGCAAATAGCGGGGATTTTGCGGGAAATGCGGCCGGTTCTTCGCCGCTCTCGGAGACTCGATTCGTGGGAAGAGGTGCGGGACGAGGGCGTCCCGCGCGGACCAGGTCCGCCCTACTAATGATCTACTGGTGAATGGCTTTCAGGATGTCCTCGACATTATGGAAGGCGATGAGCCTGTCAATCTGGGTTTCTTCGATTCCCGCGATGCGCCCAAGCAAGCGAGCGGAGGACTGGGCGTGCCGCCAGTCTTTCCACTGCGCCATCTCGCGCAAAGCCTCTAACGCTTCGGAGCGCAAAGCGCCCAATACCGCCCGGTCGCGCGACGCGGTCAGTGTTTCGAACAGCAAGGAGATCTTATTGCGGTCGCTCCACTCCGGCGAATGCAGGAAGGGAATGAACCGGTCGGCGGGAACTTGGCTGGCTAGATCGGGCGCCGTCTTCAGCACGATGGCCAAGGCACGAAGAGCGTTATTGCGCACCCCGCCATCGGCGTCGAACGAAGCCTGCACCAACCCGCTCACCTGCCGCGGCGAGCGCTTGAGGTAACCGAGCGCTTCGGCGGCATAAGCACGCTGTTCTTTATAACGCGAGGTCTCCATGATCTTGAAAACGATTTGAAAATTGTCCCGCGCCCAATCGCGGATCTTGACTTGCTGGAAGTGCGTATCGGGATCGTCCAGCAGGGCGTAACCCTGGGAGTCGTCCTCCTCGGCATGCCCGGCCTGGATCGCGGCCTGCCAGTATTGGTCCATCTTCGTGAACACGTCGAGAATACTGGTGGGAAATCTGTGGTCGCTGTTCGGCCGGTCGTTGAACTCAATGAACGGCGCGCTCGCCTCGGCCATTCCCACAAACACGGAATATCGGCCATCCGCTTGGCAGCAGACGTAAGTCACGGTTACCGAAGGGCGATCCGCCACCCTCGCAATCGTCTGTTCGGCTTCATCCCGCAGCTCCCTGGTGGGCGGAGGGTCGCCTGGCTTGAACGGCAGCACACGCTCCAGGGCCGCCGGGTCCAGCGAGCCATAGCCAAAGAAATCGATCGTTCCGATTTGGTTGACAGGCTGTTGCGATGCACCTGCGATTACGGCGGCCGCAATTGGAACAAGCGGCAACAAGATTTTCCGAGCAAACATCGCCAATCTCCAGTTTCCCACGATTCGGCCCCGGCTTACTTGCGGGCAAAATCGATGAAGGCGCGAACCGGGTCCGTGGAGAGCAAGCTCACGCGCAACTGGTCGCCGACCGCGAGGCCGGCCTCTCCCCGCATCAGACGCCCCTCCGCGGGAGGTTGGAGGATTCGCACGAATACGCCTTTGGGCGTGACTCCCGTCACCACGGCCGAGAAGATCTGGCCGATGCGAGACTGGAGCGCCACGGCCGCGATGCGCTTCTGCATGTCGCGGTTCACCTTGCGCGCGGCGTCTTCCTTAAATGTGCAGTCGCGGGCAATGGCGGCCAGTTCGTCATCGGAATACGGCGGGGTATGGCCGCCAAGCTGGCTCTTGACCAGGCGCTGCATCACCAGATCGGCGAAACGGCGGTTGGGCGCCGTGGAGTGAGTGTAGTCGTGCGCGGCCAGCCCAAAGTGGCCCGGAGCCTCGTCGCCTTTGCGCATGAGAACATATTCGCCCGACCCCATGAGCTTCAGCACGGTCAGCGAAAGGTCGGGATAGTGCACCGGGTCGGCCTGTTTGCGGCTCGCCAAGAACTGGTTCAACGCGCCGGAATCGGGTTCGGCCGGCAGCTTGGAATGGTATTGGGATGCGAGCTCGACAATTCGCGCCCAGCGCTCGGGAGCCCGCACCACGCGACGGATGGAGGAAACTCCGGCCGCGCGAAGGTAGCGAGCCATGGCCTCATTGGCGGCGATCATGAAATCTTCGATCAAGTGCGAGGCGCGATTGGCGGAGCGGGCGGCAATGTCTTCCACCTTGCCGTTGCGGATGACGGGCTCGGGTTCGAGGCGATCGAAAACCAGCGCACCCAGGCGATGACGAGCCTCGCGCAATGCGCCGGCCGCTTCGTCCTGCAGCTTCAACTGCGCCGCCAGATCGGCCGAAGCCGCGAGCTTAGGCGGCATCGGTCCGGTCCCTTCCAGCCATGCGCCCACCGCGTTATAAGTCAACTGGGCGCGGTTCGATACTAACGCGCGGTAGATGCTGCTGGCGCCCAGCGTGCCATCGGCGGCGATTTGCATGTCCACAATGACGGCCGCGCGGTTTTGGCTCTCGTTCAGCGAAGTCACGTCCGTGGAAAGGCGTTCCGGCAGCATCGGGAAAGTGTGAATGCCGGTGTAGACGGTGGTAGTCGCGGCGCGGGCATGCGCATCGATAGGGGTGGAAGGCGCCACTTTCGAATCCACGTCGGCTACGCCAACCAGGACACGGAAGCCCTCGCGCGCCCGCTCCGCCCATTCGATCTGGTCCAGATCGCGTGAATCGTCGTTATCGATCGACGACCAGGCAAGCGAAGTCAGATCGCGCAATCCCGATTCGGGCGCCTCCTCAATCTGAGCGAGCTGCTCTTGGACTTGCGGCGAGAAATCCGGTTCAAACCCGCGATCCAACATTTCCTGCCGCGCCGCCGCGGCGAGGTCGAAATGATTATGAGACATGGCCGGGATGGATGGTAACACGCCTACCGGCCCATGGCGAAATCCGAAGCCGCCCGTGGAAGCCGGCTACCGCACTTCCAGCCAGATCGGCATCAGGCGCAGCATACCGCCCCTCATCCAGGCGTGGTAAGGCGCCCGTCCGAAGACGCGGCGCAACTCGACGCGGGCGACGCTCTGTTCCGCCGAGCGCTGGAACAGCAGGTCCAAAAGGTTCCTTCGCGCCGGATACATCACCACACTGACCGTCTCGGCATCGGGGATTTTGGCCTTTTTCTTCAGCAGCGACACCGCCGTATCCAAGCCGCCCAGGGCATCCACCAGGCCGCGAGGCTGCGCCTGCGAGCCCAGCCAGACCCGGCCCTGCGCCAGCGGTTCGATATAGTCGTACGGCTTATGACGGGCTTCGGCCACCTTCTCGACGAACATGCGGTAGCTTTCGTCGATTCCCGCTTTGAGCAGGTCGCGCTCCGCCGGGCTGAGCTCGGTATAATCGGAATCGATATCGGCGTTGCGTCCGCGCTCCACGGCATCTTTGCTCACGCCCAGCTTGTCGTAGAGTCCGTGCAGATCCGGCTTGCCGAACACCACCCCGATCGACCCGGTTTCGGTGCCCGGATAGGCCACCACCGGGTCGCCGGTCAGGGCCATGTAATAGCCGCCGGACGCGGCCACGTCCGACATGGAAATCACCAGCGGCTTCTTCTGGCTCAGCAGTTTCATCTCGCGCCAGATCTCATCCGACGCGGTTACTTCGCCGCCGGGCGAGTTGATGCGCACGATCACGCCCTTGATGGAGGAATCGGCGCCGACTTCCCGCAGCAGCTTATTGAATCCGTAGGATCCCAGCTCGCCGTCTTCGCCTGCGTCGTCCGGGTCGCCGCGCACGATGTCGCCTTCGCCAGCCACCAGCGCGATTTTGCTTCCCGCGCGCAGTCCGGCGTCCTCGGCGGGCACCTTGATGTATTTCTCGATCGGCACTTTGGACAGGCCGCCCGAATGCAGCTTGTCTTTCAGCTCGCCCCACATTTGGTCTTCGAAAGCCAGCGAGTCCACCAAGCCGGCCTTGCGTGCTTGGGTGGCGGTAAACGGGCCGGTGTCGATCAGCGCTCGCGTCTCGCCGGGCGTCTTATGACGCGCCTCGGCAATCCGGTTTACCAGGTTGCCGAACAAGTCGTCGACTATGGAGCTAGTGACTTCGCGCGTCTCCGGGCTCATGTCGGAACGCGTGAACATGTCGCCGAAGTCTTTATACTTGCCGGCGTGCTCCACGTACACCGTGACGCCCAGCTTGTCCAGGGTCTTCTTGAAGTACAGGATTTCGGCCCGCATGCCCTTGAGCATGAGCGGGTCTTCGGGTCCCAGGTAGATGCGATCGGCGGCCAGGGCGGTGTAGTATTCGCGGCCGCCGGGACTGCGCAGGTAGGCATAGACGGGCTTGCCGGACTTGCGGAAAGTTGCGAGGTCGGCGCGGATCTCTTCGAGTTTGCCCCAACCGGATGCAAGGCCGCCGGGCTCCACCACGACCGCCTTGATGCGCCCGTCCGCCGCGGCCTGCCGCAGCGCAACCCAGACACCGGTCACGGTGATCGCGCCGCGACCGTTATCCAGAATCGGCCATTCCAGCGCCGGCTTTTCCGGGATGTCGCCTTCCAGGCGCAGCACGAGCACCGCGTTGTCGGCAACGCTGGGCGGCTTGTTGCGCATCCGCACTACCGCCACCAGCACCAGGACCACCGCCAGAAAGACCAGCGCAATGCCGGTCACAACGCCCAGCAGGAACCTTGCCATCCGTTCTCCGGCGCTCTAGCCTTTTACCAGTTTGCGGCCCCGGTCGAACAGATCCGCGGCGTCCTCCACCAATTTGCGTCCGCGTTCAAACATCTCCCGGCTGGCATCGGCCACGTCTTTGCCGGTGTCGTTGACGATTTGGCGCCCCTTCTCGGTTTGGCGCGAAATGTAGTGGCGCGTGTCTTTTCCGCTGTTGGGCGCGTATAGCAGCGCAATCGCCGCCCCTATCGCGGCGCCGGTTAGAAACCATGCCAGTTTGCTCACTCCCTCGTCCTCCTCGGGATCTTCAGCCGTATCTTCGCGTGCATCATCTTCGCATGCTTTGGACATTTGGGAAGCCTCTTCTTAATTTTGCGATATCCTCAAGGCATGGCGCAAGATCGTGGCCCAAATCCGCAATCCGGAGACGAGCGGTTTCATACCACACCCGACCTGGATTTAATCACTCTGTACGATTCCTCAACCGCGTTTAGCGAGATTGAGGCCGACGTGATCGCCGGGGTTCTGGAGGCCGGCGGTGTCGAGGCGGTCATCAGCGGCAACACGGTTTTTCCCAACCTCGCGTTTACGGTGAAGGTGCCCCGCGAGCAACTAACACACGCCCAGAGATTGCTGGCAGAGGCATTGGCCGCCGGGCCTGAAGCCGCGGACCGCGGCGAGGCAGAATCCGAAGGCGGCGCGTGAAAGAAAGCTTTCAGAGCGATGACCGGTCAGCCGTCAGATGGCACAGAGCTTTCAGCGTTCAGCAGTCAGCGATCAGCTCCGGACCGCTGGGGAGCCCTCCGCGATGGCCGACGTAGCTGATCGCTGACGGCTGAAAGCTAAGCGTTTTTACTGGTATCCTTCTGGACAAGGACGAGGACCATGCGTTTTCGGGGGGTGCTTCCGGCCGCGCTTTTCGGGATTGCCGCCATCGGCATCGTTTCCGCGTTCCAGCGCCCTTTCCGACAATACGAATCGATGGAGCCCTACGACGACGTGGCCTTGCCCGCCGATTGGCAGGAAAAGACCGAGTGGGTTTTCGCTCGCCTGATGTACCCCGAGCACCCCAACGCCCTATTCGGCGGTTTCGGCCGCTTTGGCCGGCGCCGCTTCGGCGGCTCGCACGATTGGCGCGAGGGCGGCACAAGCTGGAGCCAGGATTACCCCCGCGCCGACCGCCATTTCGCTCAAGCCCTCCGCCGCCTCACCCGCCTGCATGTCCGCAGCGTGGAGCAGCCCGTCAACCCCGACGAGCTCGACGACTTCTTCAACTGGCCCTGGATGAATGCCGGTGAAATGGGCGATTGGCAACTCACTGCAACCCAGGCCAAAACCCTTCGCGAGTACCTGCTGCGCGGCGGTTTCCTCATGCTTGACGACTTCTGGGGTCCCGAGGAATATGCCCGCTTCGACGAAAGCATGAAGCGCGTCTTCCCCGAGCGCTCCGCCGTGGACATGCCCAACGACGATGCCATCTTCCACACCGTCTACGACCTCAACGACCGCTATCAGGTGCCGGGCCAGTGGGGCCTGAACCCCTACAACGGCATGTTTCGCCAGCGCGCCGCCGGGACCGTCGCCCATTGGCTGGGCATCTACGACGATAAAGGAAGAGTGATGGTGGCAATGTCCTTCAACTCGGATTTAGGCGATTCCTGGGAGTGGGCCGACGACCCGCGGTACCCAGAGAAATACTCGGCACTTGGCATTCGGATCGGCGTGAATTACGTGATTTACGCCATGACACACTGATGACGCACTAAACTCTTAAATCGCCTCGGCGAGACGTTCGGAGGGCAGATGATTAATCCACCGCTGCTGCACCGCGGTCTCGGGAACTGTCTGCCCTCGGGCGTCGCTGACCACCTCAACTGCTCTGTCGGCGCTCATTCCAGCGGTCACCAGCGCCGCGGCCGCGATGAGGCCTGAGCGACCGATACCTTGGCGGCAGTGGACCGCAACATTCTTCCCAGCGTCAAGGGCCCGAATCATATCTTTCAATAGCGCAACTGCGCCTTGCGTGGAAGCCGGCGCC